>CALVXH010000131.1 GCA_944368945.1 uncultured Bacilli bacterium | reverse complement strand
TCATCATTATCAAATAAATATCTAGAATCTGTAGTATCTGTTTGTACTGGGTTAATTTCATCTCTTTCATCTTTGAAATCTAGATTTTTTAAATCAAATTTCTTTTTGGTTGAAGAATCATCTTCTGTGGTAGTTGTGACACCATCAGAATATTTACCAAAATCAAAAATCTTAACTTTTTGTTTTTCTTTGTATTTAGATTCTAAGTAATTAGATCTACTAGGTTCAACTAATGGTTTTCCGTTGAGATCTCTAACTTTAAAAGCACATAATTTATTTGTTAGCATTGATTGTAATTTACCAGGTGTAAAATAATAAACATATGCCCATTTTGCATCACCATATTTAGGTGCATATTGTGTCTTCTCAGTGTCAAAATCAACTTTGTAAGTCCATTCCCTGTGTTGACCAAATTCGTCACACCACCATTGTAGTTCACTTATTTCTGCATTTCCTGTAAATACCTTGTTTGCACAGTTTGATAAAATGGTATTTCTATAATTTTCTCTAGATTTTGGTGTTTCTAATTGTGCTAAGTTTTGAGCAGAGATGATAGTTCCGACACGATATTTTCTATACATTGTGAACATAGCTTCTGTTGCTTTACAAATAAAGTCAGGGAATTCATCAACATATAGAAAATTAGGTACCCTTGAATTTTCTCCGCCAGGTCTTCTTAAAACTGCATTTTGCATTGATATTAAGAAGAATAATCCAAATGCTTGATGGGTTGATGCTCCTAAATCACCACGTCTTGTACATATAAAAGTAATCTCACCATTTGCAAGTGCTTTATCAAAATCTATGTTATTAAATCGATTACATAAGATAGATTTGACACCAGGTAATCTTAAAAGATTATCTAATTGTGTAACTGCTGCATAAATGTCTTTTTCAGTTTGTTCTTTAGCAGGTCCATCTTTATAGAAACATTTTCTAAAATATGCAAGTTGTATAGCATATTTTTCTTTTAATTCTTCATCATGTGCTAATATTTCACACATTTTTTCAATCAATTCAAAGTTAGTAAACATTTTTAGCATATCTTCCATATTAGGAAGAGCACCTTCATTCATCCTAGGATACATTTCTTTTAGTAAAATAGCTAAATTTTCGATTGCTTGAATGATAAAGTCTTCTCTATAGGCATCTTCTACTTCTTCGTGAGCATTACTATACATAGCTTTTAAAGCAGAAGAAATCGTAACGGCTATCTTTGAAGGTTCATCATAAACAAAAGGATTTAATCCCATGGAATTAGAATTTGATGGATCAATCATATTATATTTAAACCCATAATTATCACAAACTTGTGTCATGTGGTCAATTAATTCATAATCTGGAGACATGATTTCCAATCCTATATTCTTATATACATTTTCACCATTTAATGGTCCTAAAATCATTTTTTTCATATAAGCATTGTAGACATCTTCTTTTCCTTCAGCGGGAGATAGCATTTCTAATCTAAAGTTTTGATTTAGATAATCATTATCATATGGTCTTTTTAAATGTGCAATACCTGTTTTTAGTGCTGTAAATCCCATTTCTTTTGAAACTTCTCTAAAAAAGTATTTTTTCTCAATATCTCTAGCAATCATTGGTTCAAAGACCAAAGAGGTTTTTCCTGTTCCAGAACCACCACATACAAATAATGATAAATATCTAGAAGCTTCTGGAATGGTAATAACTGTACCATAATCATGATCTGTACATAGAAAAACTTCGCAAGTATATACACCTCTATCCTTTTTAGGATCAGATAAATCAATACCAGGATAATCCCAGATAGAACGAATCTGATCTAAGTTGTCATTAATACCCATATATAACCATTTAAATACTGGAAATATGGTAACAAGTGGTAAATAAAGTGAAATACTAATAAATGCAGGTTTTATAATATCAGAAAAATCCGTAATTAATTCTACATAATTTGGAACTGATAAAAGTAATAACCAGGCACCCATATTTAGCCATTGTGTAAACATAGATACGGCTATGACATATAATCCAACAACATATACATAGAATATAGCAACCTTTTTCATATTTGAAGTTGCGAATTCAGATTTTCCTGAAAATAGGAATGCAAAAATTGGACATGCCAATGCTAATGTATATTGTATAGGTCCCCAATAAGAATAGGATACACCTGTAAATATCATAAGAAGCATTTCTACAAGTCTATCTACAGCTAAATACACAGTTAATAATGTTAAAATATATGTTGCGAATGTATTTCTATTGATATTTAATTTCTTTAAAAATTTATCGATTAGCTTCATTTAAAATATCCTTTCAAAATTTAAAATCATACATATATATTATCCTACAAAATAGCGAAAAAAACAAGACTTTTAGCGAAATTTATTTAATTTTTGAGTAGTTGTAAGCTTGTCAAAAGAGAGGTGCATTTTTAACAAGTTATTTCTGGTAAAAAATTCCAAAAAAAGATATGGTCTTTTTGAATTTTTATTTAGTATAAAAATGAAAGATTTGAATATACTATTATGAAAAAAGCATGGGAGGAAACGTATGGAAGAAGGATATATGAAGGAAACTTCTATAGAGAATATAGAAGAAAAGGAGAGAGAAATTGAACTTATTAAAAATATTATAAAAACAAGAAGAGAGTTAAAAAATGTAGATAGAAATTTTGAATATGCACAAGATGATTTGGTAGATTATTATATTTATGAAATGAAAGCAAACCAAGCGAAATTAAATTACCTAATCAAAATGGCAAAAATGAAAGG
>CALVXH010000130.1 GCA_944368945.1 uncultured Bacilli bacterium | reverse complement strand
GTGAAAGAGACCGCGGCCTATCTCCGCACCTCCCTTCAGCAGGTGCGCCGGATGATCCGGGAGGGAGACCTCTTCGCCGTCAAGGTGGGCAGGGAGTATCGCATCCCCCTGTCCGCCCTGGCGGAGTTCCTGGAGGAGCGGTAAGACGTGTTCATCTTTCCTATGGGCAAATGTATTACTCTTGCTGAATATGGAAAAGACGGGTATACTGAATACCATAATTAAGAAATCAACGATATTCTCCCGTGGGAGGAAAACACCTCCTCCCATTTATGGCACGACGGTAGATCTGAAATAAAACAGAAAAAAGGAAGCCATGTTATGGAAGAGAGAAAAGAGACCACATCCAGCGGACGAATCATTCCTCGCAGCGGCATCAATGACCGTATTCCCTATGAGCACCAGAAAAAGGCTATGGAATGCATGGACCGGATCAATTCCGGCTCGGATTTCAGCACCTTGGTAGTGCTGCCTACCGGAGGTGGAAAAACTTATACCGCCGCACTATGGCTGCTGCACAATGCTATCGACCAGCACAAAAAGATTCTGTGGATTGCCCACAGGCAAATGCTGCTGGACCAGGCGGCAGAGGCCTTCCAAAGGTACGCATATACCGAGACGATCCCCCACATATCCGGCTTCCGTTACCGGATCATTTCCGGCTCCAGTAGCCACGGGAGGACCATCGATATCCGGCGGGATGACGATCTTCTCATCGTCAGCAAGGACAGCATTGGCCGGAGCCTGTCAGCCCTGGATGACTGGCTTGCTGGGGAGGAGGAACTTTTCTTAGTGGTGGATGAGGCTCACCACTCTACAGCAAAGACCTATCGGCGGGTAATTGACTATGTGCGCTCCAAAATCCCCCATGTGAAGCTCATCGGTCTAACGGCTACACCCTTCCGCACAGCGGAGGATGAGCAAGGGTTGTTGGGCAAGATTTACACGGACGGCGTCAAGAATAACGCGGTGGTGCATAACGATGTAGGCATTACCTATCAGATCAGTTTGAAGGACCTGATCAGCCGACGGATTTTGGCCAAACCTGTTTTTGAGAGCTATCAGACCGAGGAGCAGTACGGCCAAGAACTGGGACTGGAGGCTTGGGAGAGTATCCAGCATTTGGATACTCTGCCGGATGATGTGGCTCGACAAATTGCCGGCAGTGCCCTCCGCAATCGTTTAATCGTAGATACATATCAAAAGGGGCAGCAGAAATACGGCCAGACCATTGTCTTTGCAGTCAATGTAGATCATGCAATCGCGCTGAATGCCTTGTTCCGAAAAAGCGGAATTTCTTCTGACTATATTGTATCGTCAATTCGAGATGCGGCTACCGGTGTGAATGTCAGCCGGGAGGACAACGAACGGAAGTTACAGGCCTATCGTGACGGAAAACTGCAAGTTTTGATCAACGTCAATATTCTGACCGAAGGTGTTGACCTACCTAAAACCGGTACCGTTTTTCTGGCCCGTCCTACCGTCTCCACTATCCTGATGACCCAGATGGTAGGCCGGGCACTGCGGGGGCCTGCCGCGGGAGGGACGGATACCGCATATATCGTATCCTTTGTGGATAACTGGGATGAACATATTGCATGGGTCAATCCTGAAAGCCTGTTTGACGGAAACAACGAGTTCTCGGACAATATGGCAGACCGTATTCAGCGGGAAGTCCGCATGATTTCGCTCTCCAAAATCGAAGAATTTGCCACCATGCTGGACAGCTCTATTGATACCACTGCTCTGGAAAAAGTACCGTTTACCCAGCGGATTCCTATAGGAATGTACGCCTTCTCCTACCTGGAAGAAAACGGTATGGATCTCTCCTGTCAGGTTATGGTATATGACAGCACGGCAGAGGCCTACCGTCAGATGATGGCGGATCTGCCTGCTCTTTTTGCCAGTTTTGGCGTCACGGAAGAATATCTCCCTGATGATGTCCTGAGGCAGATGGAGCGTCAGTGCAGGGATACCTACTTCTGTGGTGAGATGGTTCCGCCCTATTCTTCTGATGATGCAGTTCGCATTTTGAAGTACTATGCCCAGTATGAGGCTGCCCCTTCCTTCTATACCTTCGATCATATTGATCGCAGCCGCTTGGATGTAGGGGCGATAGCCAAACATATCTGGGACGAAGATATGGGACAACGAAAAGCAGCAGAGTATGTAGAGTCTCTCTGGAATCAAGGCGATGACAACCTCCTGCGTCTGTTCTTTGGCCGAAAGCTGTACTTTATGCATCAGGTGGAGATAGAGAAAACGAAGCTGGCCCATCCTGATACTTACAATGATACGCATATAACGTACGACACCATCGCTCTAGAAGATCTTCCTCTTCGTGAGATTGGAAAGCTAAATCCCCAGCGTGAGAAAGAGCTGCGGGATGGGGCTTTTGCCAAGGCCAGGACATCCCGAGATACTTACCGCTGCGCCTGCTGCGGCATGGAGGTGGCCAGCCGGATTCCTTTCCAGGTAGATCATATTCTTCCCATGAACAGAGGCGGAAAGAGCGTACCGGAGAATCTGCAGATCCTATGCCGAAGCTGCAACGGGCGTAAGGGTGATCAGTGATGGGGCTGCCCTATACAGCTCTGGATCTGGCAGTACTGCTGAGTCTTCAGGATTTGGGAGTCAAGGAAGAGGCGGCCCTTTTGGAGAAGATCTGGGCAGAGGAGCAGTCATTTCTCGCGCCGGAACTGGTTGCATCTAAGCGGACATTCCTGTTGGATGTGGCGTACTGGGCACTTTACCTTCGTGAAAAGCCCTGTATTGATCGAGAATTTCCCATGATCCAGCAGGATGCCGTTGATTGCGGTGCCAATCTCAGTAAAGATGCGTTTCTCAGTGATTTTTCAAATTTGGATCTGTACTTCAAAGGGGTACGTTTTCGCCTGCGCTTTTTCTCAGACTCCGGCTATATACGGATCAAGTTCCGCACTCTCTTAAAGGAATACGGATACCGTCGCCGCTCCGTCAAACTGCTGGAGCATATGGAGCAATGCATGGCCTTTTATCAGCTGCAGCCCTATCTGCGGGGAAGCCAGCCCTGCCAGCTCAGCGAGATATCCGTGGATGATATGGTGATATTTCGCCTGAAAGAACCGGATTGTACTTCTGAAGCTTTTTCCTGAGATTTCGTCTCTAATGACAGGGG
>CALVXH010000129.1 GCA_944368945.1 uncultured Bacilli bacterium | reverse complement strand
CGCACATAAGTATATGCCGCCTGCATATCATTAAAGGTTAAAATTACAAGCCCTTTTTCAGTTTCAGATTTCCATACCTTATAACCAGTTTCACCACTTCCAGCAATTAAAAGCGGCGTATACGCAGCCATGAAGTTTGAAATATCTTCAACGGCGCAGTCAAAGCCATATCTGTTACCGCTGGGCAGGTTTATCCAGCGCACTGCATCGCGGCGGTCGGCAAACTCCGCGCCAAGAGCAGTATACAAACGGCATTGCATATAAAGAAATGGTTCCGTGTCAGTATAGACATCGCCTATTTTATGCCACGGATAATACGTTTCAGCTCCCAACCATGGCGAAGAATCGTCAACAATATTTATTATCTTGCGGTTTCTATCAACAATAGTTTGCATTACATCACGCCCATTTCAATTATTTTATGCCAACCATTATATCCACCAGTATGAGAATATGTTCCGTTATCAATTACAGTTTCAGCTATAACCAGTATTCCACCGCCGCCTCCATCACCGCCAGCATTTTCGGCATGGTTGCCACTCAACCCATTTACACTAATTGTTCCAGATATTTTAGCATTTTTTGCCACGATAACTATGCCTCCGCCACCGGCGCCACCATAATTGCCGGGGTTATTACCATCATATCCAGACGAACCGCCACCTCCATAAATTATGGGTATTGACGAAAAATTCTCAATAAAGTTTTGCAATTCTTCCGGCATTGCGCCAGTATATTTTCTACCTAAGGACATTGCGCTAGCGCCACTACCCGTACCATTGCTACCGCTTGCAGAATTTTCTCCCAAGCCACCAGGATTAGACGCACGAGTTACTCCACTTGTACTATAAGTTGCACCTCCAGCGGCACCTTTGCCATTTCCATTTATAGTACCATCACAAATAAAGGTACCCGTGCATTTTACATGGGTGCATCCCGCTTGTAAATTAACGCTCACTCCTGCCGGAATAAAGACATTACGGTATGCACCCGAATTAAGTGTAGCTCCATTAGTAAGCGTTACATCCCCATCACTTCCATCCCCACGATCCGTCCACCAGGCAGGATACCTGTTTGCCTTAACAGACGCCAAGGTACCAGTGCCAGTGTATGATACTTCAATCAGTTTTCCAGCATCCGCTGAATTAAATTGTAATAATCCCGTATTCCAATTATCATTGCCGTCTGCCCCGGTGTTATAATCCGGCCAGAATTGATTAGCCGAAGGATTGGCGGCCACTTCATCAAAAGTGCTTCCGTAAGTAGTTGCTGCACCATTAACATCTGTTATTTCTTTTACCGTCATCGTAGATGGGCTGTTTTTTTGTGGAACTTCATTTAATCGTACAATATACGGGCTTGTCGCCGGTATTAAATGCCGCTCTGTTAAAGCTACCCCAGAACTAATATCAGAAAAAGGCTCATATCTGTAATTGCTTGGTCCCGGCATTATTATTCCTCCTTTTATGTTCCCATTTTTAATTGTTGCGTACTGGCTTGTTGTAAAAGTTCAGCCAGTTTTGCATTTCTATCAATATTAGCAAAGTAATAATCAACCGCTTTGGTGTCTTCACCCAGCTCCATATTAAGGCTAATACCCTTGCTTGCAGATATTTCGTATTTTAACTTACTTATCGGGTAAGTATATAACGCTCCTTCGAGTGTTGTAATTGCAGCTTGCCCTTGCGTAGAAAGCTTACGTACAAAAAATGTTCCATCGGCGCGAGGATATTCCAGCTTAACATTTTGTATTTTGGCCGTTTTTACCGGGTCTTTATATTTCTGCAACTGGCTTTCGCCCCAACGCTCTGCGTCTGCCGTGCTGTATGCGCTGGGTAAAGTCCAAATATCTTCTTGTATTTTATATTTGTCTTGACTTTCAATGTCTTCTACTTCTGCAAGCCACTGTTCGCCGTTATCGTCAACATTACCGCCTTTTATATAAGCGTGGTTTACAATCTCTTCAACATCCCATTCTGGTACATAGCTGTCAATATGTTGCCCTACCCACAAACGAGCCTGCTCGTTAATTTCAGTTTCCCGTGGCTGGAAATAAAGCTCACGATATTCATCAACGCCATATACATAATCAATGGCAAAGTCCGAAAGCTGTTTTAACGCTTCTTTTGCGGTTACATGGTCTAATATAATTTTTGTAATGGTGTAGCCCGTATTAATTATTTTATTTGGGTTTGTGGTAAGCCCTATCTTCCGCTCTACTTGCCGAGAAATATCGAGTACTATCGCAGATACTTCCTGATTTTCATAGGTTGAATTTATAATTACTTTTTCAAGCAAGTTGTAATAACCGTGTCCGGTAAATTTAAAATCCTTGTCCTGCGTTGTACCTTCAATAGGCCTGCTGATAATATAGCCGCTATACCATGGCCGCGAATCATTAAATAAATGAATATCAACGCGCTGTCGGTAGGAAAGCTCTGCATTTGCCGGCAACTTATTGAATACTATTTCCAAACTGCCACAACCAGTTTCGCCAATTTCAAACTTGCAGCTTGATACTGCATTGCTTTCACTGCCTGCGCCAAATACGGCTGTTTTTGTACCATCTTCGGCATACGCAATAATTGTATAAACATCCGGCAGATAATTTATGCGGTCATCCGGTAAATCACCGCCGCCACCGCTGCTGCTTTTAATATTCCCGGCATAAATGCTTCTGCCATATTGCAGCAGACCGTATTTCAAATTACTCATACATACCACATGCTGCGCCGGTATATTTAAAAGTATTCTGCCCCGGTTGCGCATGTAGAAAAATACCAGAAAATGTATTAAGGCTGTTGCCGTTATCCCTGCGAACCGTACCGGTTTCGCCATTAACAACGGCTATTGCTGGGGCTGTAAGAAGCGTATCGGTAAGCTGAAAGCTTTCGCCGCTTTCTTCATGCAACACCTTAATGTTTGGCGCGCTACCGCTTTCTGGCGGCGTAAATGTCCAAATTAGCGGCACATCAACAGAAGATGGATTATTAATTGTAATTTCCGTTTCTTCCTGTTCTTCACTATAGTTTCTGCTTACCACTGTCGGCGTTGCGTCATAGCGAAACGGATCGGCAAGCAATAGCGAAACTGTTATATTGCTCCAACGCTGTTTGAATCCCTTTTCAAATTCATGTTTAATCTTGCTGCAAGCCGCCACCTTATAATAGCGGTCCTCGCGACCTACAAACAGCGTATAATCTGTGCCGGTAAAATAGCTCAACGCCATATTAAGCGCTTCGTCATGCGCTTCTTCCGTAGTGCCCTGCATGTCAAATTCGACCTGAATGGTGCGGCCTTTTACTTTTTTATCACCGCTTACTTCACCGCCGTGCACATACGCCCTATCAGCAATTTTAGCGTTAAAGTCATAGCTTCCGCTATCCTTCAACGCCCATCCGACCGGAAGTATATATTCTACGCCATTTTTAATTATTTTCAGCTGGCCGCCGCTGCCGGTATTTTTTGTTGCAAACTGCATTTTATTTGCTCCTTAATCCAGCGCGTATCATCGCGCCCCAATCATCAAATAATTCTTCCTGGTCTGCGCCGGTATTAATATCTCCATAAATATTCTGCTGGAATAAATTGCCTCCGCTATCTTCCGCATCACTGCTGTTTCTTATAATACCTTCGGCAATATTACTGAATACAGCGCGGTTGAGCGGCAAAGCAACTTCGTCATCCTTGCCTTCGCCAATAATACCAAGCGTAGGCCCTTTAAAATAGCCGCCGGTAGCATAACCGGTAATACCTGCCCATTTTGTTCCTTCCCATGAAGGAAGTGCATTCATATTACCAGTACTAAAACCACCTTCGGCCATATTTCCACTGCTGCCGCCAATATTTACCAACGAACTGGTTGCCATACCCATCGCTGCTGCGCTAGCTAACCCTGTTTCCAAAAGACCAGTTGCAATACCTGCTGATTCCGGACTTATAACAAGTTTTGCCCATGCAGCAGGAGATAAAGCCGCTGCCGCAGTTGCACCGTCGGCCGCAATTTTAGCATTTTCCTTCTGCCTTAATCCAGAACCAAATACAGAAACCATTAACATGCCTGCGAGCTGCTTAGCATAAAATTGGGCAATGGTTTTTATCATACTTTTACCTAAATCACTAAAAGCAGCTTTAGCAGATTTAGCCCCGGTAAAAATACTTGTAAAAGCATCTCCTAATCCGCCTAACGCTGTACTGCTCAGTTCAGCAAGCATTTCAAGATTAGAAGCATGTGCCGCCATATAAGCTTCCTGGTAAGTTTGCATCATACTCTGGCGTGCTTCCATATCACTGAGGCGCAAAGCATTTTCAGCGGTTAACGCTTCCTGCAATTTCTCAAAATTGAGCTCGTTGTATGCGTCTTGCATTTCGGCTTCAATATCCTTACACTGCTGTAAGTATTCCAGCCTTTGGTTTTCATAGTTTTGCGCCGCAGCCAGTTTATCAGCTTCCGCCTGCTCAGCAAAACTTACCATACCGTCAGCCATAACCTGATAAGCAAGCCCCTGTTCTGTGCAGGCTTGTAAAAAGGCTGCTTTCTGCTGCTGGGTCATGGTAATAAAATTGCTGGTCATTTCAGCATAACGGTTTTCGATGCCGGAGATTACATTTTCGTAATCCGTCTGCATCTGCATAAGCTCCTGCTGGGCAGCACTGCCATACGCTTCGATATTAAGGCCGCTGGATTCCATCATGGACAGCCTTACAGATTCGCGGATTTCTCGTTCCTTATCAGCTTCAGCTTGTATAGCTTCCAACCGTTTTTGCGAATACAATTCATCAAGGCGTTGCCTGTCAACGGCATACTGGCTGTTTGCTGCAGCGCTGCGTTCAAGTGCATTTTTCTGCTCCTGATACCACTTTTCAACCATTGCAGTTTGATTCTGATAGGTTTTAAACCACTCATCCTCAATGCTTTTACTTACCTGCCGCGCATCCGCCGCCAAATCTTTCCCGCCGCCAGTTCCACCGCCGCCTGCATTGGCTGCAGAAGATTTAAACTGTTCATACTCAGGCGTTTTAATATCTTCTTTGGTTTTACCGCCGGTATCGCCGTTAAACAGCTTTTTGCTATCTCCTGTTCCGCCGGTTTTACCAAGTGCGTTATTAGTATCGGTTATGGCATTTATTAAACCGCCAAGCCAGCCAACTGCCGTATCCACAAAATTACCTATTGTAGATAAGCCACTTGAAGCCCACTCTGGCAATATATTATCTGCCATATCACTTAATATGCCGGATATGTTGTCAACGACATCCGATACAGCAGTAAATAAATAGTTAAAACCGTCAGCTATCCATGTCACGAACACAGTAGCGGCATTAAGCATTTGTGTAATATTATTAATAACAACACCTATACCTTTAGCCATGCCAGTCGCAAGGACTGCAAAGAGGCTTACGGTAACTGTTATGGCAGGTTTAATTAAATCAACGAAGGAAATCACGGCATTGCATATCGCTTCAACAGCCTGCCCGTAATTATCAAAAAGCTGCGAAGCATATTCGGTTTTAATGCCCATAAAATCAAGTGCGCTGCTTACAGTTACGCCGTTTTTATATAGCGCCAACATCCCTGCTGCCGCTGCACCTATGGCCGCAATATAAGGGGCAAACGCCGCTACGCCTGCCGCAAGCGGCACTAAAAAACCAGCCAGTGACGTCACTGTCAGCGATATAGCAGGAATGGCCACGCCTGTTAAAACGGTTGCAAATGCTACAAACCCAACCTGTAATTCCGTTGGCAAAGCATTAGTAAAAGCTTCTGCCAGCCCGGAAGAGTTTACCGTTGCGGCAAAATTTGTTAAGGTTTCACCTATACCCTGAAAAATTTCAGTCAAATTAAAAGCATCGGCAATTTTAAGGCCCATTGCCGCCAGCGACTGGTCAATTCCGTCCATCATAGAGGACCATGTACCAGCAATAGTCTGGCTCTGTTGCTCCATCATGCCGCCAAAGGTGCTTTGCATGCCGCTTATTAAAGCACTGATACCGGTTTGCGCATCTACTGCACCCTTTGTAACGCGATCCATTGCTTCCGGCACCGAAGTGCCAATCGCTTCAGCAAGCATCTTCCACGCAGGTATACCCGCTTCTGTAAGCTGCAGCATCTCATCACTCTGCACCTTGCTTTTCGCAGCCATCTGTCCTATCGCAAGCGTTACACGGTTAATGCCTTCCGCACCAAGTCCTACACCTGCCGCCGCATCGCCAACCGCCGTTAAGGTTGGTATAACCTGTTCTGCGGTAAAGCCAAACGCTAAAAATTTCTGCGCTGCTTCTGTAACCTGGTTAAATTCAAACGGTGTTTTAGCCGCAAAATTTTGCAGTTCAGCTATAAACTTGCTTGATTTTTCGGCACTGCCCAGCATATTGGTAAAAGCAGTCTGCACACTTTGCAGTTTGCTTGCCTGACGCACCGCCGCCACGCCAACACCTGCAATAGCAACACCGATACCTTCCAGCGCCCGTACCGCCGTATTAGATACCGACATAAACTCACTGCCGAAAGCATCACGCACTTGGCGTTTTGTAGCATTAAGTTCTTTTCTTAACGGGGCTGTGTCTGCTTTAATCTGCACAAGAAGCTGCGCTATTGTAGCCATTATTTTCCTCCTTTCCTGTTAAATTTACGGAAGAACTCTTCTCGTTCTTCTTCAATTTCACCGGCTGTTTTCTTAGGCATAAATGGTTTCAACAGTTTTTCAATTTTAACCGGCTTTTTAAGATGCACATTTATCATATAGCTTACCCAGTAAGCAGTTTCCATCCGTCTGGATTTTTCTGTATTGCGGTAAGCTTCCAACATTTCATATAGGTCCATCGGGCTTAATTCGTCAAATTGTAACGGGGTAAGCTTCAAATACCCATATGCCTGCTCTTTAGCCCATTCAAGCCATTCATAAAAATTTGGGGCATCATTAAGATGCCCCCTCTTTAGTTTTTTTCTGCAATTTCAAGTTCTTTTTTTACTTTTGCCGTTTTTTCTTCCGGGAACATTTGGTAATATGCCTGCTTTCCCAAAATACCACTTCCAGCAATCGCTTTAATTACTGTTTGCTGAATATCGTTAATATCAACGCCATTTTCAATAGCACGCTGCAATTCATCAAGATAATATTGCTGATTTTTGCGCGTGCCACCATCATGCCTAAGACCAACCATCAACCATGCGGCCAACGAGTTGATGTCCAAATCCTGATTTTTTATAACATAACCAATGCTATGCCCGGTAAGTTTCTCAACTTCTGCCAGCCGTGCGATATTAAAATAAATTTCCTGTTCCTGTCCAAAGTGATTAAATTTTACTTTTTTCATATCCGTTATGTCCTCTCTTAATCTACCGGCGCATCCTGCAAATCACTAAGCGGGCCATCACCGTTAATGGTGCCGCTTAGGGTTGCTACATCATCATGCGGAGTAGACAGACTGCATTCAGTAATACTGCCCCAACCGGTAACATATTTTTTATCCGGATACTCAAATTTAAGATGTACCTGTTTGCCAGCTAAAAAGGCAGCTTCTAAAAACTGTGCGCCTTTATCACCAGCAAGGTATACGCTTTCAAGGTCAATGCTCCAGTTGCGCAAGCCAGGCAAAGTAGATTTCCAACCACCGCTGGTTTTGTGCGATGCATCAATTTCATCTGCCTGTCTGTTTAAGTCGCCGCTGCGTTGACCGCCCAAGAGCGTCCATACAGGGTCTGCTTCCGTAGTGCCGGTATTAAGATAAATTAAATAATCTTTGCCGGCAGTTGCAGTAGTACTGGCATCAGTTCTTGTAGGGAAAGTAATTTCAGACATAGTTTTTACCTCTTTCTTTAAATGTCATCTGGTTTTGCTTCCATGTTTTTAATGTAAATATCAAGTGATAATACGCCACTGTAGCCCTCTTCATTCTCAGGAAAGGCTTCATATTGATTTACCATCTGCCGGTAAACCGCAAAATTATCTGCTGTAGTATCAATATAACCGTCTTCACTTGTTAAAAGCCTGGCAATGCGTTCAGCAATATTATTAATTTCATATTTGCCGCGGTATTCGCTCCAAATATTAATTTGCACATCAACCTTATATAGGTTTTCGGTTTTTGTGCTGATATCATTTGTAACACACGCCCCTAATGTTACATAGGGTATCTGTGCTGCTTCCGGCACAAAATCATAAACCATAACATCAGGCAGTTTATCTGTCAATAATTTTACAAGCGCCTTTTGCAATGCATTGTTTGGCAATCTCCTCATTTATCTTCTACCGCCTTTTTGATATCGTTAATTAAATTGGCTCGTTCAGCTTCATAGGCCGGTGTTATAAAAGGCCGCGGGCTTCGCGCCGGAATCCGAGCTCTGCGAACATATACAACTTTACCGCTTGACCGTTCAAATTTTAAAAACTTTTTCTTTTCAGGTTCTGCCGTTGTTGCTCTTGCCCCGAACTCTACTAAATGTGCGTGCGGAGCCGTGGCCCTTATTGTACCGGTAAGTTTAGGCGCGCTGAAACTGCTTTTAATGCTTTTTTTCAGTGTACCGCTGCGTACCGCAACGCGCCTTATCGCACCATTTTTTATACGTCTTGTAGCATTTGCCATAACGCGCTCTACCCGTAGGCGGGCTTTACCATCATAGGCATCTATTTGCTTTAATGCTTTGGTAAGTTCTGCATCAGGTATAGCCGCTACAAAAACACGTGCCATTCATACCCCCGCCTTCAATGCGTGTGCTATAACCAGCGTTCTTTCGCGGTAAGTATTATCCACCGCCGTTATTTCATAGCTATCGCCCTGCCAACAAAGCCGCCAGCCCCTTTTTATGCTGCTATCCGGCGGTGTCAATTTAACCTGTATCTGTTCTCTGCTCATCGGCGCACCCTGTGCTTGTTGTTCACGGAAGCCAGGCGGCATTACCTGCGCCCAGCGTTCCATTACTTTAACATATTCAGTTTTTTGCCCGCCATAACTATCCGGCGTCAATACAGGCTGATAAAGGCTAATTCTATGTTGACGGTCGCTGCTGCTCATTATGTATACTCCTTCGATGTTGTAATTTTTGCTATAATCATCTGCGCGCTATGGCTGATAGGAGCTGCTGTTTTCCCAACATACTCAATGCCTCTGTTATCATACCAGTGCGCTACAAGCATTTTTACAGCAGTCTGGTATAATGGGCTTGCAGCAATATCATTACCGTCAGCAGTTTTAGTCTTACCGCTGGCGGTTTTAATTTCTTCTTCCGCCGCTGAAATAAGACTTTCAATCAAATCATCCTCAAGGGTTCCGTCAACGCGCAGATATAGCTTTACCTGTTCCAGCATATCCACGTTTCATTCCCCCTTAACCTGCTGCAGCAGTTTTCAAAAATACAAGGCCGTTGTTATCAATAACCTTACCGTCAGCCAGAATAATTGCTTTCATTACCTGGTCGTCGGTATCGTTATCCTCATAGGTTTTAATGCCCATTTCATAATTGGTATTTAAAGCATAGTTTTTCATATTGAAAAGGAATGCCACAACCTTCTCATTGCCGGTGCTGGCGCTGAGGCTTTCCATGTAATCATTGCACACTACCGGACGGCCTAAAATATAGCGTTCCGGCGCACCACCAAGGCCGTAGTTTACGCGGGCAATAGGTTGACCATTGCTATCAACCTGGCCGATGAAGCCCATAAAAGTCTTTTTGGTCATATACCATTTGCTGTTACCTTCGTAGGCCTGCGGCAGTGCTGCTTCAGCATCCACAACATTGGTATAGGTAATTTTTTCTGCAACAGTAATAGTTCTGTCTGCCGGAACAGTTTCGGCCAGCACACCTTTAGGCTGCGCGCTGCCGGTGCCATTAATAATAGCTTTTTCAAGTCCGATTACCATAGCTTCAGTAATGTTATTTACTAGAGTCTGCTCGAAAATATCAAGCGTGGTTACACTGGTTTCCAACGTGATTGCCACGGCGCAGCGCAGCTTATAATAGCCAAAGGTAATGCCGGTAACAGTCTTTTTCTGCTTGTCACTGCCTGCCCCTTCAGCCACCCAGGTTGCAACAGGTTTCAGCGTAGAAACAGGATAGGTAACGCCGCCCTGAAGATTGGTTCTGGTAACCTCTCTTAATACCATGCCGGACGCATCAAGTTTATCAATAATGCGTTGGATAATGGTGTTAGGAATAACTGCGCCGACATCAGAAGTTTTGGTTACTGCATTGGCGCGGAATTCAGCCGGAATTTCTTTTTTGCCGCCGCTAAGTACATAATCCATAAACGCCTTGCGGTATTCAACAGAAGAATACATTTCTGCACTGCCGCTTTCAGGTTTAACAGGGTTACCCAGCTGAGGATTATTTTTCAGCGCTTCTGCAATACGCGCTCTCTCAATAATTAAATCTTCTTTAGCCTGTAAGGATTCAAATTCTTTTTTTAAGCCTTCCAGTTCTTCGCTATTCTGGCAACGTTCAATTTTGCTGCGCAGTTCTTTTTTTGCTTCCATAAGTTCCAATAATTCTTTCGGCATTTTGCATCGCTCCTTCTAAAATTTTAATAAAAGTTTTTGTTTGTTTATTTCAAAATCTTTATCAGGCGGCTTCCCGCCAATACCAAAGGCATTACGCATTTCAACAGATACTTCCGTATTGTTGTAAGCGGGGAATGTCACCGCCGCAACATCATACAGTTTCTTAAATCTGATTATTTTGCGCAGGTGTGCTTCTGTATCATAACTTTCTTCGCGTATTTCCGCTGCAAAACTGCACTGCCCTACATCTCCGCGTTTAATCAGTTCGTAAGTATCGCGGCCTTCCTGAGTATTGGCAATTTCCGCGGTAAATTTTAAACCAATCTCATCGACCGTCAGTGTTAACGTGCCATTTGCTGTTCGCGCTAAAATCTTATCTTCAATCGCGTGTCCACGGTCGAAAATAACATCAGCCATATCGCAGCCATCAAAAGCACCGGGCAATATAATTTCTTTGTAATCGGTATCGCCAATGCTAAAAAGCACTGTCGGGTCATTGAATCGCAGCGCATAACCACTGACAGTCATTTTATTGTTTTCCGGTGCGGTATCTTCAGCACGCATTTCACAGTGCGGGTTAATTATCCCGCGGTAAATATTATCCGGCATTGTTCTCCTCCTCTCCTTTCTTCTTTTTGCCACTTACCATGCTACCCAGCTGATACTCGGTTGCCTTATCGGCATCGATGTAATTCAGTGACAAAATATGTTTGTCGCCGCCTTCAATCGGCGCCATATTGAAAATTTCCCTGCCTTCGTTAATACTCAAGAGTCCCATCGGCAGTAACTCTTTCAACAGGCTTACCTTGCTTTCATTGCTGCTGTATTGCAAGCGGTTAGCTTCAAAAATTATCTGGTTGCCCATTTCAAGCTCGCGTGCAGTAAATACTTTTCTAGTTAACTCAAGTCCTAGGCGGATAGCAACAGGTTCCAATACGCTTTCATAAAAAGCCGCCCAGTCTTCTTCGTTATAAGCACTGCTGATAATTTTTTCGTTAACACCGAAGTAGCTCATTACATCATTGCGTACCGTCTGCATCTGCTCGTTATCTGCGCCCCGGAAGTTGTTGGTCAGTTCCTGAAATTCCATACGGCTGTCCAGCGCTCCGATGCCGCCGTTGTTATTGATATTCATGTAATCTTTAACAAAAGCTTCTTTCTGCGCTCTCAAATCATCCTGCTGCAAATTGATGTTAAACTTTAAAATACCGCGCAGATAATTGGCGCTGTTGGCAGAAGCCGCAAGGCCCGCATCCAAAATATTTAAAAGCCCAATATGCTTTGTAAGAGCTTTTTCGGATGCGCCAAACAAATCATCTTCGCCATAAAAGCGCCGTAAATGTACCAGCTCGTCATAAGCACAAACCATTGTAAATCCGGTAAAAAAAGTAAACCGTACATACATAATGCCATTGGCTTCCAGCACTTCGCTGCAGCTGTAGTTTATCGGATATAAGCCTTCAATCTCCCCGGTATAATCATTACGCTTAATATAAATAAACACATTGTTATCTATATACAGCAGCGTGATCACCTTATACAGAAAATCAAAAGTGTTCATATATTCGTTAGGCTGCAAGTCCAAAAGCCTTTGCAGCTTCGGCCTGTTTGCCATTACCTGACGGCCGCCCTGGACTCTTATAACTTTGGGTTTAAGCTTTGCGCCGTTTTCTGCAATGGCGTGAATGCAGGTACGCGCAAACAAATTCTGATAAATTTTTTTATCTGCCGCCGCAAACAAGTTAACACTGTTATTCAGCGATAAAAACCTCGTCAGATTTTTGCCATCGGTATATGTCGGATTCTTGTTAAAGATTTTTTTGAACATATTTCTGAATATCATGTCTATAACCTCATGTAATTATATTCTTCCAAATGCCTTTCCAGTGTTACATACGCATTTAAAAGCGATGCAGTACCATCGATGCGCCGCCATGCGTTAACCTTTAGAGGCTGGATATTAGCATTTTTATCTGTATCAACAGCAGTATTTGTTAGGCACCACTTCAAAATCGGGTGATTATTATAAATAATTCTTTTAGCTATCAGGTCAGCACCCAAATTTTTCATCGGAGCCGACAAGGTCTTTTTGCCCTGAATAACCTTCTCCATGCATTGCTTGCCGAAAGTTCCCTCCATTTCGCTTACCCAATAACCGCTGCTCCAGCTATCGTAGCCGCAGTACAGCAGGTTAATACCATACTTTTGCTGCACTTCAACAAACCAAGCCGTTACATCCTGGTAATTTACCCTGCTGCCACTACTAAAACGTAAATAGCCCTGGTCTGCCCAGCGTCCATAAAACTGCTTTTCTTTTTCTGTAAAGCGTTCATATGCCGTTTCCGGCAACCAGTACATTTGCATAACATAAATTGGCCCACCGGCTTCTTTACAGAAAATTTCTGTTGCGCAGGTAAGGTCTGTTGTGCTCGAAAGGTCAGCGCCGCCAAGACCGTAACGCGGCTGCAATGCTGCATAATTAACAACCGCCTCATTGTTAATATCCTCAAAGCTAAGCCACGCAGCAGAACTGGTTTCACGCACGTTAAAATCCTTACACAGCAGATTTTTCAGATTGGCAATGCGGTGCTTTGCGTTTTTTACTTTCGTTGCCAGCTGATCCGTTTGTTTAATCACACCGATACCGGGATTTGCCTTAATCCAGCATTCTGGTTTTTCCCATTCATCCCGGCTATCCAGTTCGTATATTACGCATAGTTTCCTCTCATCGGTATAAACATGGTCATCATAGCCTTTTATAATATCTTCGGCATCTTCATACTTTTTATCGAATATGCCTTCCCTTACAGTGCCGGCCGTTGATATTATAAGGCAAAGCGGCTGCTCTCTCGCGCTCATGCCGTCAACAAGCACGTCATAAAGGTTCATATCCTCAATGGCATGTAGTTCGTCAATAATAGCGCAGCTGATATTCAAGCCGTCCAGCGTGTTGCTCTCACTACTGAGCGGCTTAAAACTGCCATCGTTATAAGCTGTTACAATTTCTGCAACAAGGCATTTGGCACGTTTATTTAATACCGGGCTTTTCTTAATCATCTTTTTGGCTTCCAGCCATACTATTTTCGCCTGGTCTTTTTTAGTCGCTGCCGACACAACCTCCGGCCCCTTTTCGCCGTCGGCAAACAGCATATAGTTGCCAATGGCGCTGGCCAGTGCCGATTTTCCATTTTTCCTGGCTACAATCAGCATGCTTTCAGTATATTTTCTAAAACCGGTATCCTTGTCAACAAAGCCAAAAGTTGCCGCCAAATACGCCTTTTGCCACAACTGCAATATGAGCAGCTTACCGCCGAATTTACCTTTGCTCTGACGGCAAAAGCGCTGCACAAAATCAATTACGCGCTGAGCCCTATCGTTATCGTATATCCAGTTGTCTTTGGGATTTAAAATATCATCTACAAGCTTGCGGTACACCCGCTTAACCTTTTTACATACTAAAACCCGCCCGCTTTCAATTTCCTGCCAATATTGCAGAATAGGATTATTTCCCGCTTCGCAAGAAGTCATCAAAACCATCATCCTCAGGCGGCTTTTCTGTTCTGTCGACAAAATCCGACAGTTGCTTCATAAGCGTCTGATAATTTTTATTTAAACTGTTATACATGCGGGCCATAGGTCTTTCGCGTTCGTACGGCGGCGCTTGTGCCGACTGCGTAAACATCTCAGTAAAGCCTTTTTCGTTTAAATCTTTTTCCATATCTTCAAGATTGCAACGCATAAACGCTGCGCGCTTAATCAAACCTTCCAGATATGCTTTTTCTTCATCGCTTTTAATAACAAAAATTTTATTAAGCCTAGTTATCTCTTTACGTATGCGCGAGCTTTTAGGTACACCTTCTTTTGTTTCAGCCATTTTCCTCACTCCTGTCAGTTAAGGTTTTCTGTTTTTCCGGGTTTCCTTATCAGTTTTCCGTCTTTGTCAAAATCAAGCCCTTCCCTCGTATATCTGTCACAAATTGCAATATGTTCCTGATTATGGCAGGTTTTGCAGACTAGTTCTAAATTATTAAAGTTCATAGTAATTTCCGGACAGTTTATATTGTCCGGCGTTAAATAAATTTTATGATGTACTATTTTTCCCGGCTTGCCGCACCTTTCGCAGATGCCGAATTTTTCTTTTACATATGCCGCGCGGCATTTTTGCCACGCTGTTGACTTATAAAACTTTTCTGCCCAGGCTTTCATTACACCATCTCATTCCAAAATCCAATAAAATAACCGTGCTTATTACAAAATAGCACGGTTGGAAACAAATTTTACGTAGTAGGGGGGCTATGCGCGAGCTGGGTGTTGCGCTGAGG
>CALVXH010000128.1 GCA_944368945.1 uncultured Bacilli bacterium | reverse complement strand
AAGCAATTAAAAATATGGAAAGTATTATCAATAAAGAACAAATTGATTGTGATTTTGAAATACAAGATAGTTATGTATATACGACAAAAAAAGAAGAAGTTGATTTATTAAAAAAAGAGCAAAAGGTGTTAGAAAGTTTAGATTATCATGCAGAGTTAACCAAAAATGTTTCTTTACCATTTGAAGTTGAAAGTGCTTTATGTTTTAAAAATCAAGCTAAATTTAATCCTTTAAAATATGTTTTAGGATTATCCAATACAATTATTGAAAAAAATGGACAAATTTATACAAATACAATTGCTGTTGATATCGAAAAAGATAAGAAAAATTATGTAGTTTATACAGATAATGGCAAAATGATAAAAGCAAAACATGTTATTATGGCAACATGTTATCCTTTTATGAATGTTCCTGGTTTTTATTTTTCTAAATTGTATCAATCTACTTCTTATATTGTTGCCTTAGATACCAAAAAAGAAGCATTAAATGATATGTATATTAATGTTTCTTCTCCTATTTACTCTTTTAGAACAGCCAAATTTAATGGAAAAGATATTCTATTATTAGCAAGTGGTAATAGTAAAACTGGTCATAATTATTCTCTTGAAAATCCTTATGATACCTTGAAAAATTTTGCTAAACAATACTACCCAGATTGTGATGTTTTATATGAGTGGAGTAGTGAAGATTGTATTTCTTTAGATAAACTTCCCTATATCGGCAAATATTCAAATTTATTACCAAATGTATATGTAGGAACAGGGTTTAAAAAATGGGGTATGACACTTTCTAATGTTGCTGCTAATTTAATTGTTGATGAAATTTGCGAAAGAAAAAATCCATATGCTTATTTGTTTGATTCTACAAGATTTGGTTTGTTTAAAAATTTTGACGAAGTGAAAAATATGATTGTTGATTCTACAAATTCTTTATTGCTAAATAAATTAAAATCTTCAGATGCTTCTTTAGAAAAAATTAAACCAAATTCAGGAGATATTATTGAGCTAGATGGAAAAAAGGTTGGAATTTACAGAGATAAAGAAAATCAAATTCATGCAATTAATCCCATTTGTACACATCTGGGATGTCTCCTTACCTGGAATGACATTGATAAAACTTGGGATTGTCCTTGCCATGGTTCTCGCTATGATGCCATGGGTAAAAATCTATATGGGCCAGCCTTTAAAGATTTAGAAATTTATCAATAAATTTATGTTTTTAGATAAATTTTTTCTAACAAATTTCTTTATCAATTTCTTTTGTATTATTTTATAGAAATTTGTTGTTTTTTGTGTTTTTTTATTGACTTGTTTTCTTTTATTTGCTAAAATACCAGTAATAAATCATATATTTATATATCGATTTATTAATTATTTTTTGTTTATGAACTAGATTTCTCCTATAACAGTAATCTAGTTCTTTTTTATTCTATCCAATAAAAAAATGAACCCTTATAATTAAACTTTTTGTCTAATTCATTTAGGTTCATTTCACTATTTTTTAAGTTCACATTTATTATTTCTATTTATTCTTTCACTGATTTCTTTTCTAATTTATAAATAATATAAGATAAAACAACGCCTAATGTAGCTGTAATTAATTGTGTTGTACTCATAGCTGTTTGTAAATTGGAAACTAATTTCTCTGGGAAAACACCAAAAGCATTTAAAATTCCAAAGAAAGCAAATATAATAGCTACTTTTACAACCACACCTACTACTCCAGCTAAGAAATAATGTTTATTTTTTCCTAACATGATAAATTTGTAGGCATATACTAATGCAAAATTTCCTACCCATATTGCTGGTATCATATATACCATATATGTAGAAGCTGTTCCAAATACATATCCACTTAATATTGTAGAAATACTTGGCATTGTTACAACTCCAAGAATTTTAGCCCAACCTTTTAAATTGATAGCTGTTGTGACTAAAGCCATATTGACAATTGTTCCAACAATTAATTGAGAATTACTTGCTATCACACTTGTTGATCCAAATAGACTTGTAATAAGCTGTCCTAAGAATGTTGGAACTAATAGGGCAATTAAAAATATAATGATTGTTTGTGCTATATCAGCACCTTTTGAAAAATCGGTTATTCTTTTATTAATAACACTTTCATTCTCCATTTTAAACTCCTCCTTTTATAGAAATAGAGCTTTAAAATAAGAATATATCTTTACTATACATTGGAATAAATCACTTTACTTGTAATTCCAGAAAGTTTGCCTATTTTTCCTGATAAAGTGTTTATTTCATCTTGTGGTGCATCTACGATAATATTAATAATATTGATAGATTTTTTAGGATATGGCATACCCATTCTTCCTATAATCCATTTTGAATAGTCATGTAAAATAGAGTTTAGTTTATCCACTTCGTCCTTTTTTTCTAATATTATTCCTATTATGGCAACCCTTGTATCCATGATTTCCTCCTAAATATGATATTCATACTTCTACTTCAATAACATTTTAGTATTAGAAATTTGTAAATACTTTGCTATAAAGATATTCTTACTAGCTCAGTCTTTGTTATTATATCATATTCATGAATTTTTTCAATATT
>CALVXH010000127.1 GCA_944368945.1 uncultured Bacilli bacterium | reverse complement strand
CTGACAAAAGAAGAATATCAAGAAATTGAAAACTATGTGTATGATTTAGATATTCAAAATGGATATATGCAAGAATTGGGAGAACATGAAGAGGAGTATGTTCCTAAATGGGATGCTTGAAACATAATTATGTTTCAAGCATATTTGTGATTGGAGAAAGGAAGTAGAAAAATGAATGTAAAAAAATATATACAAGATTTATTAGAAGCAAAATCACAAGTAAAAAATGAAAATCAATCTGTCGAAAAGATGAAAAGAGTAATGGAGAAACTAGGAAATCCACAAAGCAAATTAAAATATATACATATAACAGGAACTAATGGAAAAGGGAGCGTTATCGAGATGATAAATAACATTTTAATAAATTCTGACTTAAGAGTTGGAAAATTTATTTCACCACATTTAGTTTCTTATCATGAAAGAATTAGTATTAATGGACAATATATTAAGGATCAGGAAATACAAGAAATTTTTGAAGAAATACAACCAATCCTTGAAAAAGAAAATATAAAACTAAATTTTTTTGAATTTTTTACATTGATAGCTATTCTGTATTTTTGTAAACAAAAAGTGGACATTGTTTTAATGGAAGTGGGTTTTGGAGGTCTGTATGATAGTACAAATATAATTTATCCAATGATTTCGGTTATTACTTCTATTGGCTATGACCATATGAAAATTCTTGGAAATACATTAGAAGAAATTGCTAAACAGAAAGCAGGAATTATTAAAGAAAATTCTGAAACAGTATATATGGAGCAAAAAACAAACATAGATGATATCATTGAAAAAACTTGTAAAGAAAAACAAAATATATTACATATGGTTCAACAATCAGAAATAAAGAATCAGAGATTTGAAAAGGATAGGGAAGTATTTGATTATAAACAATATCACAATATAGAAGTAAATTTAAAAGGAAAAAGACAAATACAAAATGCAGCATTGGCATTAGAATGTTGTGACATATTAAATAAAAATGGATATCTCCTTTCAGAAGAAGTGATAAAAAATGGATTAAAAACCGTTATCCATAAAGGAAGATTTGAAGAAATCTATCAAAATCCAATAATGATATTTGATGGAGGACATAATGAACAAGCTATAGAAAATCTTAAAGAAACAATAGATTTGTGTTATAAAAATGCTAATAAAATTTATGTCATTTCTGTGTTAAAATCAAAGGATTATCAAAAAATAATAGAAGATATTTTAGACAAAGATAATGTATATATTTTTACAGGTGGAAATGATGAAAATTTATTTACAGATAAACATCTTATGTATGAATATGCAAAAAAAATAAATAATAATGCAGAAATATATGAAATGGATTTAAAAGAAGCAATACAATTTTGCAAAGAAAAAACAGAATATGTTTCTTTTATAATTGGTTCATTTTATATTTATGATGATGTAAAAAAGATATTATAATGAATTACAAAATATGAATAAAAGAACTTGTAAAAAAATATAAAGTTTGATATATTGAAAAAAATAAAATAATAGGAGGAATCTAAAATGACACAAGCAGATGAACAATTTATAAAAACTTGTAAAGAAATTATAAAAAATGGGGATTCATCAAAAGGAACTCATGTTAGAACAAGATGGGATGATGGAGAAGAAGCTAACTATTTTTCTATTGTAGGTGTACAAAATAAATATGATGTTGGAAAAGAATTTCCAATGATAACTTTAAGAAATAATTCAAAAACAATAAAAAATGCGATAGATGAAATTTTATGGATATGGCAAAAGAAATCTAATAAAGTAAGTGAATTAAATTCTCATATATGGGATCAATGGGAAAATGCTGAAGGAACCATTGGAAAAGCATATGGATATCAATTAGGAAAAAAATATGAATTTAAAACAAAAGAAGGAATAAAAGTAATGGATCAAGTAGATTATGTTTTATATTTATTAAAACATGATCAATCAAGTAGAAGAATTATGACAAATTTATTTAATCATGAAGAATTAAAAGATATGGAACTAGAACCATGTGCTTATGGAACACAATGGTTAGTAAAAGAAGGAAAATTGCATTTAATATTAAATCAACGTTCACAAGATATGTTAACAGCAAATGGTTGGAATTTAATGCAATATGCTGCTTTACAATATATGTTTGCACAAGTATCAGGATTAGAAGTAGGAACATTGACTCATAATATAGGAGATTGTCATATTTATGATAGACATATACCACTTGTTGAAAAATTATTAGAAGCAGAGCCAATGGATGTGACACCAAAACTAGTTATCAAAAATCCAACAAAAGATTTCTATGAATTTAAAGTAGATGATTTTGAAGTAGAAGGGTATGATTATAATAAAGAAGTAAAAATTGGAAGAATACCAGTTGCTATATAGAGGAAAATAAATATAATATATATCATTTTAATGAAAAATATTTATTTTTTTACAGTCAAAAATCATAAAAAGAAAGGAATATTAATTAAAATGTTAAGTATTATCGTAGCAAAAGCAAAGAATAATGCCATCGGAAAAAATAATCAACTATTATGGCATTTATCAGATGATTTAAAAAGATTTAAAAAATTAACGACAGGACACACCATCATTATGGGAAGAAAAACATTTGAGTCTTTAGGAAGAGTACTTCCTAATAGAAAACATATTGTATTTACACAAAATCCGGACTTTAAAGTAGATGATGAAAATGTAGAAGTGGTACATTCTATGTTACAAATACAAGAATATATAGAAAATGATGAAGAAGCATTTGTCATAGGTGGTGCAGTTATCTATAACCTATTAATGCCATATGTTAAAAAAATGTATATAACAGAGATTGACAAAGAATTTGATGGAGATGTATTCTTTCCTAGAATAGATGAAGAAAAATGGAAAGAAATCAGTAGAGAAAAAGGACCAGAAGATGAAGAAAATGATTTTACATATGAATA
>CALVXH010000126.1 GCA_944368945.1 uncultured Bacilli bacterium | reverse complement strand
AAAAACAATGGGCCGCCATCCATTCCAAGAGGGGCCGTCAGGTGATTGGTTTGAAGATTGGTTGCTTGCACGGTTCTACAGTCCTTTCCCTTTCAGATTGTTTTCATTATAGCGAAAAAACAGGGACTATACGGGGTGATAATTTGGAATGTGGGGTGAATTTTCATGCAATATAAAGACTGTTGCAAATGAAAAGCCCGGGCAGCATTTTGAAAACAAAATGTGCCGGGCTCTTTTGGACGTGAGGATAACACGTTGGGGCACTTTATAGACAGGTTCGAGGCCGGAGGCTGCTCGTCAATTTATGCCAGACCATAATAAAGAGCAGCAGAGCAATGGCTGCACTGAACAGGTCGGTGGCGGCACGGGCAGCCGCCAGGCCGGGCAGCCCCAGCAGATGGTGGAACCCGTACAGGGCCGGAACCAGCAGCACGCCCTGGCGCAGGGCGGAAAGAAGGGTGGCACTGCCGGCATAGCCGGCGGCCTGCAGGAAATTGATGCCCAGATAGTACAGGCCCAGCAGCGGACTGCCTGCCAGCAGCCAGGGAAGAAGCTGGCGAGCCAGGAACACTGCCTCAGGATCGGATAAAAACAGTCCAATCAGCGGCCGCTGTGCCAGCAGGCAGAACAGAGAAAACAGGGTGCCAAAACCTACGGTCAGGCCCAAACTTCTGGTCAGGACTGCCCGAAGCCGGGGGAGATTCCGTCCGCCCACATTATAGGAAAGCAATGGCTGCAATCCCATACAGATGCCCATCTGGACCAGGGTCACGACCATGGCGGATTTGTCGGCGGCTGCCATGGCAGCCAGGGCGTTGGTGCCGTAAGCAGCCAACAGACGATTGCTGAAACTGCCGGCCAGACCACTCAGCAGACTGCTTACCCCATTGGGCAGGCCCAGGGTCAGGACCCGCCCCAGCCGGGTGGGGCAGCGCAGGGCATCGGCAGGTCGCAGACTCAGGGCATCAGAACGGCGAAGAATGTGGTGAAGGTAAAGCCCGCTGGCCACCAGATTGCCCAGCATGGTGGCTGCGGCAGCTCCAGCAATGTTCCAGCCGAAGGCCAGGATGAAAAGCGGGTCCAGCAGGATATTGGTAAGGCTTCCGGCCAGGTTGCCCACCAGTCCCCGGCGGATGGCGCCGTCTGCCCGCAGCAGGGTGGCTGCGGAAACCGAGAAGATCATGGCCGGGGCACCCAGAGCCAGGATGCGCAGGTAATGGGTAGCGTAAGGCAGGATCTCGGCATTGGTGCCCAGCAAATACAAAATCGGTTCACAGAACAGATTCAGTACCACGGCCAGGA
The DNA here is from genome assembly GCA_944368945.1 of uncultured Bacilli bacterium. GTDB lineage: Bacteria > Bacillota_I > Bacilli_A > RFN20 > CAG-826 > Onthovivens. The sequence goes on along the minus strand of CALVXH010000126.1, from coordinate 1,951 downwards.
GTACGCCGGTCAGAAGGCCACACCAACCGCAAAGGCTGGAAACGCACCGGGCGTCCTGACGGTCGCCAGCGCCCAAAGAACCGGCTACCACGGCACAACCGCCCATGCCCAGCACAGTGGCACCGGCAGAAGCCAGGGTGAAAACAGGCCCCACCACCGCCACCGCCGCGGTCAGGGCGGTATCCTGCAGCAATCCGATAAAAAACAGGTCGGTCATATTATAGATGATCATGACCAGAACCGACAGGACAGAGGGGCCCACCAGCGCACCGATAGCCTGCCAGACAGGCGCCTCCTTGAACAGCCGTTCGCTCTGCACAGAAAGTCCTCCTTTTAAAAGAACGCATGATGATTTTGTGAACACGTGTTGCTTTTTCTTCTGCCTTTCAGTATACTGAGGAAAAAGAACCGGCGCAATCAGCAATAGAGCGGCAGCTGTTGCTTTGTGCGACATAAAGCGTCTGGCTGTTGCAAAAAGGAGCACAAATATGAAAACTGATCCGCGTACCCGTTATACACGGGAGATCATCACCACCGCCTTCTGGCAACTTCTGCAGCAAAAGCCGATGGAGAAGATCACCGTCAAAGAGGTCTGTACCCTGGCGCAGATCAACAGGGGAACCTTTTACCGGCATTTCCGGGATTGTTATGATCTGATGGAACAGTTGGAGGAACAGGCCCTGGAACAGCTGGAAGCAGTCTTGGTGAGTACCCGAGACCGGGGCGTGCAGACGGTTTTGCTTTCCATGCTGCAAAAGCTGCAGAGCGACGAGGATTTTCTGGCAGTTCTGGCGCGGCAGAGCCCGGACGATGCCTTTCTGCACCGGGTGGTGGGGTGTTGTTTTCACTATATGGACCTGCGGATGGACGCTGGAGAGCGCACCGGGGCGGATGACGGCTGGAGGGGAATGCAGAATACCTTTTTGTTTGCGGGGGCTTCCGGGGTGATGTCATACTGGCTGCACAGTGACCGGAAAGCGCCGCCGGAACAGGTGGCGGCGGCCATTGCGGCGCTGTGTGCCGGAGCGGCCGGCGTGGAGCCGCCAGCATATTCTCTGTAAAGAAGAAAACAGACAGCGAAGAAGTTCCTTCGCTGTCTGTTTTGATGTGCTGGAAAAAATAAGTCTCATCCACCCCTATACTCTACGGGTGTTTGTCCGGTCACTTCCTGAAAGATCCGGCTGAAATAGTTGCGGGTACTGAAACACAGGGCGGCAGCAATCTCCTGTACGGTCTGGTCGGTGCTTTTCAGAAGGACCTTAGCCCGCTCAATTTTGGCAAACTTGATGTAGTCGTTGATGCAAAGCCCCGTTTCGGCCTTGAACTTATGGGTCAGGTAATATTCGGTATAGCCTACCACGGCTGCCAGATCGGCGGCCCGGATCTTCTGGTCCAGATGCATCTCGATGTAATCCACACACTGCTGGACCGGACGGCTGAGCTTGGGATTGGTGCGGCATTTGTGTACCCGGCGGATAAAGTCATCGTACATCACCAGGCTCAGCGGATTCAGATCGTCCAGGGTTTTGGCGGACTCGGCAGTCTGGATATAACTGTCACCCAAAGCGTAGGCCTCCTCGGGAGAAAGCCCGCCCTCAATGGCTGCACGGCACACCAGGGAGGTGAACACGATCACCGAAATTTTGCTTTGCCGCAAGGCGTCATCGCTGTGTACCGGGACACCGGCACTCAAGGTCATGCTGTTGGACAGTGCCTGTTTGTAGTTCAGATCCCCGGTGCGTACCATCTGTAAAAGACCTTGTTCTGCCATCCAGACCTTGTGGCGGTCATGGGCAGGGGTATAGGTCGGATCATAGACTTTGGGCGGAGTTTCGCTGTTGATATCACTGATTTCCAGGTGGATTCCCGTCAGACAATAGTGCATCATCAAGGTGTACCGGTGCAGGATGGTATTTTGCAGTACAGGAACTTTGGTCAGAACCTGCTGCAG
>CALVXH010000125.1 GCA_944368945.1 uncultured Bacilli bacterium | reverse complement strand
GCTGTAATTTTATCTCTGGCATCGATTGAGGTTGCTAATGTATCAATAAAGCTTTCAAACAGTTCTTTTTGTTCTTTGTATAATTCTTTTTGCTGTTCGAATAATTGCGCATTTTCTAAAGCAATAGAAGCACTACCTCCTATTGCAGCTAGTAAATCCTCATCACCTTTAGTAAAGACTCCATTTAATTTATTCAAAACCTGAAAAGCACCGATAATTTCTTTATTGTTATTTTTAATCGGCATACACAAAATAGTTTTTGTACGATAACCGGTTTCTTTATCAATATCCGGATTAAATCTTGAATCATTATAAGCATCAGGAATATTTAAAGGCTCACCTGTCTTTACAACATAACCTGCTAAACCTCTATCTGCTGGAAATCTTATTTCCTGACTATCCATTCCTAAAGCAACTTTGCTCCAAAGTTCATTTTTTTCTTTGTCGTACATAAAAACTGTACATCTGTCAGCTTGAATAGCAATTTTTGTTTCTTCTGCAATAACTTTTAACAAAACATTTATATCAGTTACTGCAGTGATTGAACGACCAATTTTTACAAGTGATACCAATGGGTCACTTTTTATAGGTAATGTAAAATCTAGTCCATTTCTAATTTGTTTAATTCTAGTTAATACGTAACCTATAATAGATAATTCATCTCCATGATCAATAGAAATATTTTTAGCATTCTCAAAATGGATTAATGCGACATCTTTCATCCCTTCACCAAAACAAATTGTACCTTGAGCATATTCATAAACAATTTTTGCGGTACTACTTTTCGAATATTCTGCCATATATTTAGCATCATGAAGAGATTTTAAAGATTCATTATAATTATTTTTATCAAGTAAATACTTGGACAAACCTAAAAGACTAAGTGCTATAGAAATTTTATCCACAGCATTACTTTTATTTGCAGATTTTTCTATCTTAGAAAATAAATCGATTGCATTTTCATAATCTTTATCTTCTAACTGCATCAAACCTTTTTTAATACTATTCAAGTCACACTTAACCATTTTTTGTTTTCTCAATCCATATAAAACTTTTTTACAACTGTATGTTTTTATTGTACAATATTTTTGAGAATATTACAAATTTTTTTATTAAACGGAGCTTGTATGGAAAAGATTACAATATTAATCCCTGTATATAACGAAGTTAACACTTTGGATAAAATTTTAGAAAAAGTAGAAAAAGCAAATTTTTGCGGCTTACAAAAAGAAATTATTTTAATAGATGATTATTCTACAGACGGAACAAAAGATCTATATTCAAAATACCCATACAAAGTTCTGTACCACGAATATAATCAAGGTAAAGGTGCTGCTCTTAGAACAGGTTTTAAAGAAGCAACCGGAGATATTATAGTTATTCAAGATGCTGATTTAGAATACGATCCTGTTGACTATGAACCGTTAATCCAATTAATTTTAGATGGCAAAGCAGATGTTTGCTACGGTTCAAGACTATCTGGCGGAAAGCCTTCAAGATCATTCATGTTCCACCATTTGCTTGGCAATAAATTCCTTTCATTGCTTACAAATATCCTATACGGTTCAACTTTGACTGATATGGAAACTTGTTACAAAGCATTTAAAGCTGATTTTATAAAAGGAATTGAAATTAAATCAAACAGATTTGATTTTGAACCTGAAATTACAGCTAAAGTCTTAAAAAGAGGCGCAAGGTTATATGAACTTCCTGTCTCATATTATGGAAGAGAATTTGCAGAAGGCAAAAAAATAACTTGGAAAGACGGAATTCATGCTATAATCGCACTAATAAAATTCAGATTTATCGACTAAAAATCTTATAATCTCAAAACAAAGGGGGTAAAATGAAAAAGATTTTATTATCACTATTTTTAGCAGCATCACTTGCTGTACCATCATTTGCAGCTACTTGGAGTGCAGTAGATCGAGTACCTACAGTAGGCAAACAAGTTTTATCAAAAAACAGCCTGCCTTCAAACACTAAATTTGTAGTTACAGAAACAGAAGTTGCAAACAGCACTTCTAATGCTAACAATGAATTGTATATTAACAAAACAAATTTAAGTTACACAGGTAACGACAATGAAGTTGCTGCCGTAATCTCCCAAGAAATCGGTGCTTTAATTAATGCAAATGCTTCTAAGAAAAAATTAGTTTCAAATTTTACATCAGCAATTGCAGGAAGTTTTGTTGATACTTCACTAGAAACAACTGCATTAGCTGCAAATCAATTAACTCTTAATAATATGTCAGAAAAAGACCAAATGAATGCTGATATTACAGGGGTAGATTTAATGATCCAAGCAGGATATAACCCACTTGCAATGATTGTAGTTTTAGGCAAAATGCCTGGTTCTACAATGGATCTATTAAAAAGCCAGCCAAACAACTTTAAAAGAACAATGTATATCTATGATTATCTAGCATACAACTATCCATCAAAAGTAAAAGCAGGATACAACTGCCAAGAATACAAAAATTTCCTTGCATATATTCAACCAACAATTGATGAACGTAATGCAGATAAAAAGAAACTAGAAAAATTCAACAAAGAACAAGCTAAATTAAAAAAAGAAAGAGCTCAACAAATTGCTAAATACAAAGCAACAGGCGGCCTAAACGGCTGGGATGCATCTTATACAATACTGAAAACATTATCAGAAAATGCAGAAACAAAATAAAAAATAAAAAACCTCCTTTTTAAGGAGGTTTTTTATTGACAGTATATAAAACGAATGCTAAAATTAACTCAAATAAAACAAAGGAGCTTTATATGAGTGACACAATAGAACAAATAGAATGTCCCGCTTGCGGAAAAGTAATGCACAAAATTCCAATGAGCGAAAGCGGAACTATGATTGATATATGCCTAGACGGTTGTGGAGGAATTTTCTTTGACGGGCAAGAATTAAAACATTTTGATGAACAAAATGAAAATATAGAAGAAATTAAAAAAGCTGTTGAAGGAAAGTCTTTTAACAAAACAGATGAATCTAAAACTAGAATTTGCCCTATATGTGGGAATAAAATGGTTAAAAATTCCGTTAGCATAAAAAACGAAATCACTATTGATGAATGTTATAACTGCGGATCAAAATTTTTTGATCACGGAGAATTAACAAAAATGCGTGAGCAATACCCTACAGAAGAAGACAGAAGACAAGATTTTTTAGCTTCTACGTATGCTCAATTTGGTGCTGAAATTGACAAAATGGAATTTGAGCACAATATGCATCTTGCAACTCGTTCAAAATTTTTAAAATTTATAGATAAATTATTCATAGGAAGATAAAATGTCAGATTCTCAACAAAATATGAAATGCCCTGCATGCGGAAGTGAAATGCAAAAAGTTTTTATTCCTAATAAAGGAATTAATATTGATGTATGTTCTCAAGGCTGTGGCGGAATTTATTTTGATAACAAAGAAATTCAAGAATTTTCTTCTGCTGATGCCAATTTAACTGACATAACCTCATTACTGGAAAATAAAAATTTCATGCCGGTAGATCCAAAACAAAAAAGAACATGCCCTGCTTGCGGAACTCCTATGGCTAAGACTTTCGCATTTGGAATAGAAATTGATACCTGCTACAAATGTGGAGGAATTTTCCTTGATTATGGAGAATTTGAAAAAGTCAGAACTCATTTTAAGAAAAGAGAAAAAGTACAACCAATAAATTTAAATACTAACAATGACATCGATTTAGAAAAATTTCTAAAAGAAGCAGAACAAGAAAAATATTGTGTCAAATCTGAATATGGAAACAATACAAGTATTTTGGCAGGTTTTTTAGATGCATTATGCAAAAGTATTTATTACAGAGGTCATAGATACTAATTTTTCCTTGCTATCACTTTCAAAATAAATTCTTAAAAGAGGCTCAGTACCACTTGGACGAATAAGTATCCAGCTTGCATTATCTGTAAAATACAATTTCACACCGTCTTTTGTGTCAATATTTTTAACTTCAAAATCACCGATTTTAGTTTTATTTTTGTATTCTTCCAATATTGGCTTAATTTCATCTACATTATCAAGACGTTTATCAATTCTGTCATTATAGAATTTACAGCCTACAAAATCATATAATTCTTTTTGCAAATCAACTAAAGACTTATTCTCATAAGCCATAGCCTCTAAAATAAGTAAATTTGCAAGGATACCGTCTTTTTCTGGGATATGTCCTTGAATACTTAAACCTCCCGATTCTTCACCGCCAATAATTGGATTATATTTTCTCATTGCCTCACCGACATGCTTAAACCCAACAGCAGTTTCAATCACTTCAACACCTAATTTTTCAGCAACTTTGTTCAACAAAAGACTTGCACCTACAGTTTTTACAAGCGATCCTGAATAGTTTTTGTGCTTTCTCAAATGCATCAATAAAATTGCAATAATTTCATTTGGCGATACATATTCACCATTTTCATTAATTACACCAAATCTATCTGAATCTCCATCATTTGCAAATCCAACAGAATTAGGAATAGATTTAACTTTTTCAATTAAGTCTTTTAAATATTTTGGTTTAGGCTCAGGCATTCCACCGCCAAAGTTTACATCATGGAACATATGCAAACTGTCATATTTAATTCCATGATTATCCAATAATTTATCAAAATACCCTATACTAGCGGCATAAAGTCCATCAAAAATAATATTTTTATCTAATTCTTTAATTTTTTTGAAATCAATGAGTTTTTCAATATGAGAAAAATAATCAATAGAAAAATTATAATTTTTAACATTCCCTGCCCCTTTTATTTTAAAAGGAGTATTAAGATTAAACATAAGTTCATCTGTAATATCAGATGTTGCAGGACCAGCATAATCAGGAATAAATTTTATCCCTAAATATTCAGGCGGATTATGAGAGGCTGTGAACATAATCGCACATGCATTCAAATGTTTTGCATTGTATGCTAATACAGGTGTTGGAATAATTTTATCTGATAATAAAACTTCAAAGCCATAATCACTCAATTGATAAGCTGCCTGTGATGCAAATTCAAAAGCCATATTTCTGGGGTCATACCCTACTATTATTTTTTTATCTATACAAAAATTATCATAAACATATTTACCTATAGCTTTTATTACAGTTTTTACATTTTCTTCATTAAAATCTTTGCCTACAACAGCTCTCCAGCCGTCTGTTCCAAATTTAATTTTACTCATCAATCTTGCCTCAATATTTTCTTCTGTTATAATCATATTAAAAATAAGGAGTAATCGCAAATGTTAAATTTAGAAACTGTAAAAACAATAGCATATTTAGGACCACAAGCATCATTTACCGAAATGGCAAAAGATCACTTTTGTAAAAAATTTAACATTAGCGCCTACCCAACTCCACTACAAACAATCAGACAAGTTGTTGAATACGTTGACGATAATCCTGATTCATTAGGAGTTCTTGCCGTTGAAAATTCAATTGAGGGAACTGTAAGAGAATCATTAGACAACCTTATGACTACAAAAAATCCTAATATTAGAATTCTTGATGAGCATTTTATGCCTATACACCATTGTCTTTTAGCAAGAACTACAGAATTTTCATCAATTACAGGAGTAATATCTCATCCGCAAGCACTTGCTCAATGTCAAGATTTTATACATAACGAAATGCCTTTTAATGTAAATATTATAGAAGCAGCAAGCACTGCAGAAGCTGCAAGAAGCCTTCAAAACTATAATCTTACATACGGTGCAATCGGAAGCAAAAAAACTGCTGAAACTTATAATTT
>CALVXH010000124.1 GCA_944368945.1 uncultured Bacilli bacterium | reverse complement strand
ATTAACGAGGCACTGAAAAGTGCTTCAAAGCGTGGAACTGGTAACGTCGGATATCCTGAGTATACGGCTGTCATTGGTGATTTTGTCCTCGTCATTGAGGATAAGGCCGACATGGACAAACAGATTAAGCTGACCGATTCTGGCATCATTGATATGAGCGTGAAAGCTGTGACTGATTATGCCGTGAATGGTGCATATTTTTATGCCAAGCATATTGCACAGAATACGGCGTTTAAGAAGGTGTTTGCGGTTGGCGTTTCCGGAGATGCGAAGCATCATGTCATCACGCCGCTGTGGGTGGATGACCGTGAGGGCTACAAGCAGTTGCCAGACATTGAATCATTTATCTCGTTCTCTGAGCAGAATATTGGCGAGTATTATACCCGTTATGTGCTGGAAGAGGCAACTGACATCGAGAAGACCACCGAGCAGATTCTGAAAGATGCGGCTGATTTGCACGAATATCTGCGTACATATGGAACATTGAAAGACCAAGATAAACCTCTGGTGGTTGCTGGTATTCTGCTGGCGCTGGATGAGATTGAGTTCGGCGGCTTCTCGATCAATTCATTGACCGGAGACCAGACGCCGGGTATGCGTGACGGTGACAAGCTGATGAATGCGATAAAGGGGCGTCTGACGCGCTCTAATGTCGGGCCTGATGCGAAGAAAGACAAGCTGCTGGCAGAGTTCGCTATTTTGCAGACCAGCTTCCGCTTGAACGAGATGAATGAAACGCTCGGAAAGACGCCTTTGAAATTTTACACGGAGTTCCTGTATGAACATGTGTTCCGCAACATCAAGTATCAGAAGACCAGTGAGGATTTCATTGGCCGATTCTATGGCGAGTTTATGAGTTACTCCGGCGGTGATGGACAGACGCTGGGCATTATCCTAACGCCTCGTCATATCTGCGATTTGATGTGTGAATTGGTAGACGTACAGCCGGATGACGTTGTTATCGATACAACTTGTGGAACAGCCGGATTTCTGATTGCAGCAATGCACCGGATGCTGATGCTGGCCGATACAGACGCACAAAAGAAGAACATCAAGAAGAAGCAGCTTCACGGCTTCGAGCTTCAGAGCAATATGTTTGCCGTAGCTGCCGCCAACATGATTCTCCGCCGGGATGGAAACAGCAATTTGGAATGCTGTGATTTTTTGAAGAAAAATCCCGCTCAAGTGCAGTTGAAGGGTGCCACAGTAGGTTTGATGAATCCGCCTTATTCTCAAGGCACGAAAGCCGATCCAGAACAATACGAACTCTCTTTTATTGAACACTTGTTAGATTCTCTTACCGTTGGCGCACGCGCTGCTGTGATTGTACCTCAGTCATCGATGACTGGTAAAACCAAGGACGAGCAGAATTTTAAGGCCAGCATCATGAGAAAACATACGCTGGAAGGTGTCATTACATGTAACACAGACACGTTCTACGGCGTGGGAACGAACCCGGTCATTGCAGTGTTCACGGCGCACGAGCCGCACGACGCCGATAAGGTCTGCAAGTTCATCGACTTCCGCGACGACGGGTACGAGGTGCGTGCGCATGTCGGTCTTGTCGAGGGCGATTCCGCGAAGGATAAGAAGCAGCACCTGTTGGACGTCTGGAATGGACATGCCGAAGCGCCGTCGAAGTTCTGCGTCGAGTCCACGGTGAAACCCGAGGATGAGTGGCTGCACTCGTTCTACTACTTCAACGACGAGATTCCTACGGATGCTGATTTCGAGAAGGCTATCGGCGATTATTTGACGTTCGAGTTCTCAATGGTCATGCAGAACCGTGAGTACCTGTTCGAAGGGGGTGACGGTGATGCAGAGTCTTGATGAGAAGACGTGGAAACAGCTTTCAGCTTTTGGTGATGGCGCTCCGCTGCATATCGAAACGACCAACAGCAGTATTGACGGTATTCGCCTGATAGATGATGGTGAGAAGTCGGTTCCGTATATTACACGCTCCGATGCGAATAATGGCTTGGCCCGTTTCGTGAGCGCAAAGAACTATGAGTTTGGTAGCGATGACGGCGGCTGCATTACTGTCGGTCTGGATACGCAGACGGCGTTTTATCAGCCTCATAAGTTTGTCACGGGACAAAACGTGCAAGTCATCACAGGCGAAAATATCAGTGAAGATGTCGCTCAGTTTCTAGTACCGATTTTGCGTCAGCAAATGACAGCAAAGTTTAATTGGGGCGGCAATGGCGCGACGCTTGGGCGAATGAAGCGTCTTTCCGTCATGCTTCCCGTCACTGATTCTGGCGAACCTGATTACGAATACATGGCGGAGTACACGCAGCAGAAGCGCGAGGCGATGCTTGCTAAATATCGCGCCTATGTCGAGGAACGCATTGCGGAGCTGGGAGACCCTGTTGAGATTCCGGCGCTGGATGAGAAGGAGTGGCATGAGTTCCCGCTGGATGATATTTTTACAGTAGGGGCTGGTAAGCGTTTGGAAACGCGAAATAAGGTTCCTGGGACTCGTCCATTCATCGGTGCGACGGATAATGGCAACGGTGTAACTGGTTTTGTCGGTAACGACAACGCGTCAAAGGATAGCAACGTGCTGGGCGTCAATTATAACGGTGCGCCTTGCATCGCGTTTTATCATCCGTATGAATGTATTTTCACGGATGATGTAAAGCGACTGCATCTTCGAAATTACGAGGATAACAAGTTTGTACTGTTGTTCTTTGTATCTGTGTTTGCACAGCAACGCTCGAAATATAGCTATGGCTACAAGTTCAACGAACAGCGCATGTTGAGGCAAAAGCTGATGCTCCCCGTGAATGATTCCGGCGAACCTGACTATGAGTATATGGAGCAATATTCCAAAAATATGATGTTGAAGAAATATAAGCAGTATCTCGCTTACATGGACAGGAAAGGAGGCTGGCCGGTTGAATAAACGAATCCGCTGCTATCTCTATACCCGCGTTTCCACGCAGATGCAGGTGGATGGATACAGTCTGGATGCACAACAAGA
>CALVXH010000123.1 GCA_944368945.1 uncultured Bacilli bacterium | reverse complement strand
AAAAAGTGAACAGGCTGCTGGCGCTGGCATGCGCGGCGGCAGTGACGGCATCCGGATTCTGCCCGGCGGCGCCGGTGAAGGCGGAGGGAACCTCCGGCATGGCAGAGGCTGAAATCAGCGGACAGCAGGGAGCGGGCGATATCAGCACACAGACAGAGGACAGCACGGAAAATATGATTCTTTACTGGTCGGACGACCTGGAAGAGACGGCGGCGGTGAGCGGAACAGCCGCAAGTTACTGGGCAGGCGGAACAGCGGCGAAGAACTGGACCGGACTGTGGCAGGCAAAGGCATTCACGAACGAGAAAGCGGTGATTTCCCTGGACAAGGAGACTTTTGCGTCAGGGAGCCAGTCGGTTCATTATTCGAGTACGGACGCATCGGGAAGAATCAGCGTATCTCTGGGCTCCGCGCTGCAGAATGTTGATTTTACAAAGAACTACGTCCTCCGCGCCAAGGTGAAGGCGGAGAATGTGACGGTAAGCGGAAACAACGGCTTCTATATGAGAGGCAAAGCGAATAATGTGACGATCACACCGGAAGGGACAAGGGTGAACGGGACAACGGACGGCTGGATCACCTACGACGTACCGCTCCGGAACCTGGAGTCAGTGGGCGGCGCGCAGAGCGGAGCGCTGGCTCTGGAAATCTTCTTTGACTATCTGACAGGCGACGTGTGGTTTGATTCGATCGAGCTGTGGCAGGATTACCAGATCAGCCTCAGCGAGACTGAGAAGACGATCAAGCCGGGAGAGAGCTTCCAGCTGGAAGTGCAGTGCGACTCAGAGGAAGTGGACCTGTCCAAGGTCACATGGTCATCCTCCAATCCGGAGGCTGTTTCCGTAGATGAGAACGGAATGATCACAGCGAAAAAGCTCGGCACTGCCGTCATCACGGCGAAGCTGGACGACAGCCACACCGCGGCCTGCACCGTGCAGGTGGACGACCCGGAGATGCTGGCGCCCCAGTATGAAGAGATGCGCAGCAGATGGACGGATCGCCTGACAGGCAACGGTTCTTCCATCACGGACGACGAGGACTTCCAGACGAGTATGGAATCAATGGCGCAGGATGCAGAGGAAGCAACGGAAAATATGGCGGACATCCCTGCAGACGGAAGCCATGTGGACGCGCTCTGGAGCGATCTTGACCTGGAGATCAAGTACGTGGCGACCTCCGACGCCTCATACACGGAGGATCTGAATACGGCATATACCAGACTGCAGGCCATGGCGACAGCATACGCGGCAGAGAACTGCAGACTCTATCACGACGAGGACCTGAAGGAGCGCATCCTGTACGCCCTTGAGTGGCTGTATGACAACGGATACAATGAAAACTATAATGTGGAGAAGCAGCTCTACGGAAACTGGTGGCACTGGGAGATCGGCATCCCGCAGGCATTGGGAAGCACAGTGATCCTGATGTACGAAGACCTGTCCCAGGAGCAGATCGATAAGTTCTATGCAACGCTCTACCGGTTCAACCAGGACCCGACCGTCGTATACAAGGTACAGGGCTGGGGCACGATGGAGATGACGAGCGCCAACCTGATGGATACCTCACTTGTGGCGGCGCTTCGGAGCGCCATCGGCAATACGCAGGACGGGATCGGAGCCGCGGTCAACGCGCTCGGCACGGTGACCGGGTTCGTCACGGACGGCGACGGCTTCTACGAGGACGGCTCCTGTATCCAGCACAGCAATCTCGCCTATACGGGAGGATACGGGCTTACGCTCCTGAAAGGGATCGAGCGCATCCTGCTTCTCTCGAATGACACGGCATGGCAGGCTTCCGCAGACGACCTGGAAAGCGTCTATACCTGGATCTGGGAGGGATACCGCCCGCTGTTCGCGGACGGCGCCATGATGGATATGGTGAGCGGACGCAGTATCGCGAGACCGAGCCATACAGAGCTTGAGACAGGCAGGGGAATCCTGGAAGCGGTCGTGCTTCTTGCAGACGGAGCGCCGGAGGACAGAAAAGAGCAGCTCTTAAGCTTTGCAAAGAAACAGGTGCTCGCCGGCGCAGAGAGCCTCGATACATTCTACAGCGGAATGGAAGCGTCTTCCATGATCGCGGCAAAACAGCTCGCGGCGGACGACAGCATCGAAGCCGACGACGGAACGCCGTACACGAAGATATTCGGCAGCATGGACAAGGCGGCGGTCCACAGAGATGGCTATACACTGGGAATCAGTATGTTTTCCAGCAGGACCGGAAACTTCGAGTACATGAACAAGGAGAACACAAAGGGATGGCACATCTCAGACGGCGCTCTGTTCCTGTACAACGGCGATACAGGACAGTTCTCCAACAATTACTGGAACACGATCGATCCGCACCGCCTGCCGGGAATCACGACAGACCACACCGAGGGTACGAACTATGAGTCCGGCCTTGCGTACACAAGCGACAGAGACTATGCAGGCGGGTCATCCGTAGACGATCTGTATGCGACGGTCGCTATGGACTTCCACGGGCAGAACACAGATCTGACGGCGAAGAAGGCATGGTTTGCAT
>CALVXH010000122.1 GCA_944368945.1 uncultured Bacilli bacterium | reverse complement strand
AGCAACAGATGCTTTAATTGAAATCGGTGATGTTGCAACAGATGCTTTAATCGCATCTTTAGACCACGAAAAAGTTAACGTAAGATGTGATGCAACTCGTGCATTAGGCGAAATCGGAAACAAAAAAGCTGTTGATAAAGTAATTAATATGTTATATGACGAATGGGTAAACGTTAGAATTTATGCAGTAACTTCATTAGGCAAATTAAATGATACAAAAGCTGTTCCTGCATTAATCGATGTAATGAAAAACCGTTCAGAAAACGAACTTGTAAGAGCTGGCGCAGCTGCAGCATTAGGTGTACTTCGTGATCAAAGAGCATTACTTCCATTAAGAGAATTAATTATGGAAGCTGAAGAATTAGGTGAATTAGAAGACACAGCATTAAAATCATTCAAAAAAATCATGGCTGCAAACTGGCAATCAATCCCAGGAGCTACAGCTCAGAAAAAACCTGCTGCAACATTCTAATAAAGCAGCTTAAAACATTAAAACAAAAAGGATTATAAAAAAACACCTCTTAATATAAGAGGTGTTTTTTACATTAACAATTTATATGCATCTATTTCCAAAACATCAGCAATTATTATAAGTCTTTTTAAACTTGGAGTACGCTTTCCATTTTCTATCAATGAAATATAATCTTCTGATAACCCTGTTAATTCTGCAAATTTTGCTTGAGAATACCCTTTTTCTAATCGCGATTTTTTTATATTTTTATAAATTTTTATTAACGTACTATTTGTCATATATTTATTTTAATGTTATTATTTTGATAATGGAACTGACAAATAGTACGGAGTAAATGTGAAAATAAAACAGCAATGAAAGAAAACATCTCGAAAATATCTTATTTGAAGAAGAAGAACTTAATTCCCTTTTACAAATTTTAAATAAATACTTTCTTTATGAGAGGGATTATAATGATTCAATCGACACCGCTTATCAATTATTTAACTATATCTGCAAAAAACATAACAAACTTATAAATAAAATTGATAAACATATTATTGATTATACTGAACTTATTTAAAATAATATTCAATCTCTGTTGATAAATCTAATTTTTTAGCGTTATCTTTGAATATTTTCGACTTCAAGCCCATTTTAGCAAGTCTGTATTTTAAACTTACAGCTAAAACTCCAAGTCCATATTTGCAAGATCTTATAAAGTTAATTGATGATGCTTCTTTAAAATATTTTGTAGGACAAGAAACCTCACCTATTTTAAATTTGTTATAAAAAAGCAATGCAATCATTTCATTATCAAAAATAAAATCATTATCACATTCTGCTAATGGCAAAGTTTCCAAAACTTCTTTTGTAAAACCTCTAAAACCTGTATGATACTCAGTTAAATTTTCACCTGTAAAAACATTTTCAAACCAAGTTAAAAATTTATTTGCAACAAATTTATAAAACGGCATACCGCCTTTCAAAGCAGAATTTCCGAGCATTCTTGATGCAAGTACAGCATCATATTGCCCAAATGCCATCATACAAACTATTGCAGGGATAAGTTTTGGGGTATATTGATAATCAGGGTGAAGCATCACAACAATATCAGCCCCAGCTTTTAAAGCTGCCTTATAACAAGATTTTTGATTGCCTCCATAACCCTTGTTTTCCTTGTGCACAATAGTTGTTATATTTAACTCTTTTGAAACTAATTTTGTATTATCCTGAGAATTATCATCTACCAAAATAACCTCATCAACAAACGGCTTATAAATTTCTTCATAAGTCTGTTTTAAGGTTTTTTCTGCATTATATGCAGGCATAATTATTACTACTTTTTTATTATTAATCATAAATCTATTATAAAACAAAAATTACAAACTAAAAAATAGAGGCACCTTTTCAAGTGCCTCTAAGAATTTTTTTTATTCTTCAACCGGTTCAGCCGGTTCTTCAACTTTTGCTTCAGTTCTAATAGAAGACTTATCAGAACCTATGCTTTTATCTTTAAATTTTTGTACTTGTCTAGCTAATTTGTCAGCTAATAAGTCAATACTTTCATACATAGAATCTGCAGCTTCTTCACAGCGTACAACGCCTGTTGACATTTTACAGCTGACTTCTGCAACGTGTTTTCCGGAAGCAGCAGGATTTTTGATAACTGAAAGCACTACATCAATTCCTTGAATTTGATCATAGTGAGTAGCTACCTTACCAATTTTCTCTTTCACATATGCTTTAATAGCATCAGTGATTTCAATGTTTCTTCCGTTTACATAAATGTGCATGTGGAACCTCCTATAACATACTGCTTGTACATTATAACATATTTTTTTTGATTTTTAAAGCCTTTTTCAAGATTATTTCTAAAAAATAAAGTTTTTAATTTCTATAAAAGCGCTCTAATCTTCAATAATAAACTGTTGTAATTCTACATTAGGAGTTCCGATAACTCTTACTAATTCAAGCACAGAAGCTTTCATTTGACATTTTTGAGATGATCCGCTGAAAAAATCTTTATAAAAACAACCTTCGCAGTTGCATCCTCTTTTATAACATTCAAGAGCCGTAGGCGTCCATCTTCTCACTGCAACAGCTCTTCCCATATCCCTACTTCTAAACAATTTATATAATCTCCACTTGTTAACTATCTCACCCAAGGTACGGAAAATCAGACAGAGTTAATCTGTCACAATCCCCTT
>CALVXH010000121.1 GCA_944368945.1 uncultured Bacilli bacterium | reverse complement strand
CCGTGCCTTTTCTGCGCTGGTGCGGCGTGGAGATGCGCCAGGCCGTGGGCACCTCGGCGGCCATAAGCTGGCCCATCGCCATCTCGGGCACCGTGGGCTTCATCATCGTGGGCTGGGGGGATCCGCAGCTTCCCGCGTGGAGCCTCGGTTATGTGAGCCTGCCCGCCACGCTGGGCATAGCCTGTTCCAGCGTCTTCTTCGCCCCCCTCGGCGCGAAGCTGGCCCACAGCCTGCCCGTGCCCGTGCTGCGTCGTTTCTTCGCCGTGTTCCTCTATGTGACGGCCGGCGAAATGCTCTGGAACATCCTGCACTGAGGACCCCATGATTCAAGGCACGGGTTTCGACCTCGCGGCACTGCCGCGCATCCAGAACATGCTGGAAAAATACGGCGAGCGTTTCCTTGCCCGTCTGCTCACGCCGAAGGAGCTTGCCGCCCTTCCTGCGCCGCGTGCGGCGCGCGTCGCCTATGTGGCGGGAAGATTCGCCGCCAAGGAAGCCGCGGTCAAGGCGCTCGGCACGGGCTTTTCCCGCGGCATAGGCATGAAGGATGTGGAAATACTCACCCTGCCCTCGGGAAAGCCGGAACTGCACCTGCACGGAGAAGCCCTTGCCAGAGCCGAAAGCATGGGCGTGCGCGCCCTGCACCTTTCCCTTTCCCATGAACGCGACATGGCCGGGGCCGTGGTGATTCTCGAATCCTGAAGCTCTGCTCCGGCGGCCGCGTTCTGCGGGGGACATCCGTCGCCCTGAGCAACCTTTTCCGGCCTGCCCCGTCAGCTGTGGCGAAAACGCAGGCCCTTGCGCGGCAAGGCCGCGCGGAGGAAAACGCATGTTTGTTCCTGTTCCCACACCGGAGGAAATGGCGCTCCGGGATGCCGGGGCCGTCGCCTCGGGCATTGCGGAGGAAACGCTCATGGAAAGCGCCGCCCGCGCCGCCATGGACTGCCTGCGTGCGCAGGCCGGGAAAAGAGGGCTCTGCCTCGCCTCTTCCCGTGTGCTGCTCGTGGCCGGCAGGGGCAACAACGGGGGCGACGCCTTCTGCATGGCGCGGCACCTTCTGGACGCCGGTGCAAAGCCCGTGGTGCTGAGCACCCGCGATCTCTGCAACACTCAGGGCGCGGCCGGACACTGGCTGTGCGTGGCCCAGCGCCTCGGCATACCCGTATATTCCGCAGCGGACTGGGAAAGCGCCCTTTCCTTCAGGCCGGACATTCTTGTGGATGCGCTGCTCGGCACGGGATTCCACGGCGCGCTGCGGGAAAAGGAAGCGGTACTCGTCGAAAGAATGAACGCCCTCGGCTGCCGCCTCGTTCTTGCCGTGGACGTGCCCTCCGGACTCGACGCCCGAACGGGCCGTCCCTGCCCGGACGCCGTGCGCGCCCACGCCACCGTCACCTTTCATGCGGCCAAGCCCGGACTCGTGGTGCCGTGGGCGGAAACCTTCACGGGTGAAGTGGACGTGCGCCCCATAGGCATACCCCGCGCCGTGGATGCGGAAAAGGCCCTCTCCTTCCGCACCTGGCTCATCCCCGGTCAGCGGGAACAGGACGGCGGCGCGCCCTATACCCTGGAACACGGCATCAGCCCCCGCATGGCCGGCCTTCTGGCACACGCCGCCGACGCCTCCCCCAGAGGCCCGGCACACAAGGGCGATGCCGGGCGCGTCATGATTGCGGGAGGATGCGCCGCCTACACGGGAGCGCCCTGCCTTGCCGCATGGGCCGCGCTGCGTTCGGGGGCGGGCCTTGTGACCGTTACCGGACCCGACCCTGTGCTCGACATTGCGCGAAGCACCATGCCCGCCGTTGTTACCCGGCCCCTTTCCTCCGCTCCCGCGCACGACTGGATGGCGGAACATGCCGCAGCCCTTGCCGGAGCCGCAAAGACATGCGGCGCGCTGGTCTTCGGACCGGGACTCGGCAGAAGTGAAGGCGCGGCAGCCTGCATGGAGGCGCTTCTCGGCATCCCCGGTCTTCCGCCCATGGTGATTGATGCCGACGCGCTCTTTGCTCTGGCCGTCAGACCGGAACTTCTTTCCCTGCTGCGCCCCTGCGACGTGCTCACCCCGCACCCGGGAGAAGCCGCCGCCCTTCTCGGCATCTCCGCACGCGAAGTGCAGGAAAACCGTCTCGCCGCCCTGGAGGCCCTCGCCGGCAGAGGCCGCGCCGTATGGGTGCTCAAGGGAGAAGGCACGCTCATCGCCGTTCCCGGCGAACCTTCCGTCATTTCTCCGTGGCAGGTGCCTCAGCTTGCCGTGGCCGGTTCCGGCGACGTGCTCGCCGGTCTCACGGGCGCCCTGCTCGCCCGCAGCTGCCCTGCCTCTCTGGCTGCCACGCTCGGCGTATGGCTCCACGCCTTTGCGGGCATGCGCCTCTCATATGAATTTCCCATGCGCGGCAACGGCCCGCATGACATAGCCAACACCCTGCCCGCCGTGCTCGGTCTGGCAGGCGAAACGGGGGAATCATGCCCATCCTTCTGAAAAGCCCCGAAGACACCATGGAATTTGGCGCCATGCTGGCGCAGGCCATGACTGCCTCGTCTCTTCGCACGCTCTACCTCTTCGCCGAACTCGGCGGAGGCAAGACCACCTTCACGCGGGGCTTCGTGGCTGCGCTGCCCGGCGGCCAAAACGCCGAAGTGGCAAGCCCGAGCTTCACGCTGTGCAACGTGTACCCCACAAGCCCCGAAGTGCTGCACGCGGATCTCTACCGCCTCTCCGAAGGCGCGACGCTTCCCGAAGAAATGGAAGAAATGCTGGATGAAGGCGATCCCTTCCTCATCCTCGAATGGCCTCAGTATCTGGCCGCCGACCACTACGCGCCGGAAAGACTCGACATTCA
>CALVXH010000120.1 GCA_944368945.1 uncultured Bacilli bacterium | reverse complement strand
TTGCCTTTTTCGGGATAAATTATTACAAAAAAGATACAAGAGCGATTATAAATTAGAAATTATTTTTTGTCAAAATATTTTGTTTGTATTAAAATTAAAGGGTATAGTTATTAAGTAATAGCGCATAAAATAAGGAGGTTTGTATTATGCCAGGAAAGACTATAACAGTTGACGGCAACTACGCTGCAGCGCATATTGCGTATGCACTTAGTGAAGTGTCAGCTATCTACCCAATCACTCCTTCATCTACAATGGGTGAATGGATTGATGAATGGGCGTCTCAACACAAAAAAAACATTTGGGGCGAAGAAGTAAGAGTTGCTGAAATGCAATCAGAAGCAGGCGCAGCAGGTGCTGTACATGGTTCATTAGCTGCAGGTTCATTAACTTCTACTTACACAGCTTCACAAGGTTTATTATTAATGATTCCAGTAATGCACAAAATGGCAGGAGAAATGTTACCACATGTTATTCATGTTGCTGCTCGTGCAATTGCTGCTCAATCATTAGCAATTTTCGGAGATCATTCAGACGTTATGGGATGCCGTAACACAGGTTATGCAATGTTAGCAGCTAACTCTGTTCAAGAAGAAATGGATTTAGCTTTAGTTGCTCACCTTTCTACATACAAATCTAAAGTTCCATTCTTACAATTCTTTGATGGCTTTAGAACATCTCATGAAGTTCATAAAATTGAAGAAATATCTTACGAAGATATCGCTAAATTAGTTGAACCAAAATATATAGAAGAATTCAGAAACAGAGCAATGAGACCTGAAGCTCCTATATGTAAAGTTGGTGCACAAAACACTGACGTATATTTCCAAGGTCGTGAAACAGTTAATAAATACTATGATGCTGTACCTGACATTGTTCAAGAATATATGGACAAAGTTGCTAAAGTTACAGGCAGACAATATCATCCATTTGATTATGTTGGTGCTCCTGATGCTACTGATGTAATCGTTGCAATGGGTTCAGGCTGTGAAACTATCGAAGAAACAATTGAATACTTAAATGCTAAACGCGGAACAAAATATGGTTTAGTAAAAGTAAGATTATACAGACCATTTGATGTAAAACGCTTCTTAGAAGCAGTACCATCAACTGCAAAACGTGTAACAGTTCTAGATAGAACAAAAGAACCTGGATCAATCGGTGAACCATTATACTTAGATGTAGTTGCAGCATTAGCTGGAAAAGATATCAGAGTAATTGGTGGCCGTTATGGTCTATCTTCTAAAGAATTTACACCTTCTATGGTATTAGCTGTATACAAACACGCTGAAGCTAACGGCTTCCACGGATTTACAGTAGGTATCGAAGACGATGTAACTCACAAATCTTTAGAAGTTAAAGAACACATCGTTACAGAACCAGAAGGAACAACAAATTGTATGTTCTGGGGCTTAGGCTCAGACGGTACTGTAGGTGCTAACAAAAACTCTATTAAAATCATTGGTCAATATACAAACAAAGATGCTCAAGCATACTTTGCTTATGACTCTAAAAAATCATTTGGTGTAACTGTATCTCACTTAAGATTCGGTGACAAACCAATTAAATCTACATACCTTATCACAGCTCCTGACTTTGTATCATGCTCAGCTCATGCATACATCGGCAGATATGATTTATTAAAAGGTATTAAAGAAGGCGGTACATTCTTACTAAACAGCCCTTGGTCAAAAGATGAAGCATTCTCTCACTTAACAAGAGATATGCAAAAAACTATCATCGATAAGAAAATCAAATTCTATAACGTAGATGCAGAATCTCTTATCGAACAACAACCAGGATTGCGCGGTAAAGGTGCTAACACTGTAATGATGGTTGCATACTTCAAAGTTTCTGGAATTATTCCATTTGAACAAGCTCTTGAAGGTATGAGAGAAATGACTAAGAAAACCTTTAAGAAAAAAGGTGATGATGTTGTAAACATGAACTTAGCATTGATCGATGCAGCAGTAGATGCTTGTCAAGAAGTTACAATTCCAGCATCATTAAATGATGTATGTGCAGCAGAAGATGTTAAATTAATTCCAGATAACGCTTCTGAATTTGCTAAGAAAATCATTGAACCATCAATGAGACAAAAAGGCGATGACATTCCTGTATCAGCTATGTCAATCGACGGTGTTATCCCAACAGGTACAGCTTGCTTAGAAAAACGTGGTATCGCTCCTCGTGTACCTCATTGGAATTCTGAATTCTGTATTCAATGCGGTATCTGTGCATCAGCTTGTCCTCACGCAGCAATAAGAACAAAACTTATTGAAGCAGATGATTTGAAAAATGCACCAGAATCATTCAAAGCAGTAGATGCTAAACCAAATGATCACGGTGAAAAATTCAAAGTACAAGTATACTGCAAAGATTGTACAGGTTGCGGTGTTTGCTTAGACCAATGTCCAATGGCTAAAAACCCAGAAAAAGCTGCTTTAACTTGGTCAACAATTGAAAAAGAAGAAGAAGCATGCGAATCAGTTAATGAAAAATTCTTTGATGAATTACCTGATAACGTAATGGGTAAAAACACTACAAAAACTATTAAAGGTGCAATGCTAAGAAAACCATTATTTGAATTCTCAGGCGCTTGTGCTGGTTGTGGTGAAACTCCATACGTTAAATTGGTATCTCAATTATTTGGTGAAAACGTAATCGTTGCAAACGCAACTGGTTGTTCATCAATCTATTCAGGTACATTCCCAACAATCCCTTACACAACAAATAAAGATGGTAGAGGACCAGCTTGGGCTAACTCATTATTCGAAGATAACGCTGAATTCGGTTTTGGTATGAGATTAGCAGTTGACCAAAACAGAGCTACTTTAAAATCTTATGTAGAAAAAGTTGTTTCTAACGAAAAAACTCCTGCAGATTTGAAAGAAGCTTTAGAAAATGCAATGTCTCATTTTGAAAATTCAAAAACTGAAGAAGCTATTAAAGCACAAGACAAAGCAAAAGAAGTTCTTGCTAAATATGCAGATGTTGACTGTGCTGATTTAGCAAAAGTTAGAGAACTTCAAGACTACTTCACAGATAAATCAGTATGGATTATCGGTGGTGACGGTTGGGCTAACGATATCGGATACGGCGGTATCGACCACGTTCTTGCTCAAAACAAAAACGTTAATATCCTTGTACTTGATACAGAAGTTTACTCTAACACAGGTGGTCAAGCTTCTAAATCAACTCCTACAGGTGCTGTTGCTAAATTTGCTACAGGCGGTAAGAGAACATACAAGAAAAACATGGGCTTGATGAGCATGTCTTATGGTTACGTATACGTAGCATCAGTTGCTTTAGGTGCTGATAGAGCTCAAACTCTTAAAGCATTCCAAGAAGCTGAAGCTTACGATGGACCATCAATCATCTTCGCTTATGCTCCTTGTATCGCACACGGTATTGATATGAGCAAAACTCAAACAGAACAAAAACGTGCTGTAGAAGCAGGTTACTTCCCATTGTACAGATATAATCCTGCTAACCCAGAAGCACCATTCACTTGGGATGCTAAAGATCCTAAAGGAAGCTACCAAGAATTCATCAGATCTGAAGGACGTTATAAGTCATTACTTAAAACAAATCCTGAAGCTGCTGAAGCTCTATATACTCAAGCAGAAGAAGATGCTGCTAAACGTATGGCAGTATACAAAGCTGTTGGAGAATTAATGAAGTAGTTTTTACAACTTCAAATGAAAAGAGGTATCAAACTGATACCTCTTTTTTTATGATAAATTTTTTGATACTTTTTAAGATTATTAGTTAAAAAACTGAGATTTGATAAATAATATAAACTCTTTTTAGTATAAAAAAACGTAATTTTTTGCGATATAAAAAGCAGGTTATTTAAACATAACCTGCTTCCTAAATATATAATTAATTTAATTATTCATTTACATCTGAAAGTTCAGAATGAATATCATCAATTTTTTCAATAACCTCATCAGGTAAATCTGACAAAGGTTGTTTTACCAATGCTAAATCTTCTCGATTTTGAGCATCAGTTTTTAAGAAATCATTTTCCATAGCAAGTTCTCTTTGACGAGCTTTTGAAAGATTTAATTGTTTTTCTTTTAATTCATTGTAATTTTTAGCAAATTCTCTATTTACAGCTGAGCCATGGCTAATAGAATGGAAAATTCCACCTAGTAACAACACATGTGGAGCCCAACCTAAAATAGAAGCTCCTATGTCTTTTAAAGCATGGGGAGTCTTAGAAATAATATTATTAACACCATTTTTCATACTCGTAATATGTTTATTTTTATTTAAAAATTTTGCAACACTTTCAGTTCCTTTTTGCATAAATTTTGGAGCTTCAACAGATGCTAATTTTATTACACCTTTATTTACAAGAGCAATTGTTCCCA
>CALVXH010000119.1 GCA_944368945.1 uncultured Bacilli bacterium | reverse complement strand
CCGCTGGTGGGCTCGTGGAGGCGGAGGATCGTCCGCCCCATGGTGGATTTGCCGCAGCCCGACTCCCCCACCACTCCCAGGGTCTCCCCCTCGTTGATGGTGAAATTCACGTCGTCCACCGCATGGAGGGTACCGGCCGGGGTCTGGAAATACTTCTTCAAATGTTCCACCCGCAGAAGGGGTTCCTTTTCACGTTTACTCATTTTGCGGCAACCTCCTTCCAGTGGATACAGCGAACCTGATGGGTGGGCGATAGCTGGACCATCTCCGGAACCCGCTCCTTGCACTCCTCGGTGCAGTACTGGCAGCGCTCGTGAAACTTGCAGCCGCAGGGGAGGTCAGTGGGGTCCGGCATCAGGCCCACAATGGGCTTGAGACGGGTTACGTCCTCGTTCATCTTGGGAATCGAGTCAAACAGGCCAATGGTATAAGGATGGACCCGTTCCTTGAAGATTTCGTGGACCGTCCCATACTCCACGATTTCGCCGGCGTAGATGATGGCCACATTGTCGCAGTTCTGGGCCACCACACCCAAATCATGGGTGATGAGCATCATGGTCATGTTCAGTTCCTTGCGCAGCCGCTTGATAATCTCCAGCACCTGCGCCTGGATGGTCACATCCAGGGCGGTAGTAGGTTCGTCGGCAATCAGGACCTTGGGACGGCAGGCGAGGGCGATGGCGATGACCACCCGCTGCTTCATTCCGCCGGAAAATTGGTGAGGGTACTCCCCCGCCCGGTCGGCGTTGATGCCCACCATCTCCAGCATCTCACAGGCCCGGCAATGGGCCTCTTTGCCATGGAGATTCTCGTGATTCTGGAGAACCTCCGCAATCTGTTCCCCCACCGTCATCACCGGGTTCAGGCTGGTCATCGGGTCCTGAAACACCATGGAGATGTGCTTGCCGCGGATCTCCCGCATTCGGCGCTCTGGTACCTTCAGCAGATCCTCATCTCCGTAAAGTACCTCACCGCTTTCAATGACGCCTGGGGGGCTGGGAATCAAGCCCATGATGCTGCGGGCCAGGGTGGTCTTTCCAGCACCGGTCTCCCCCACGAGCCCCAGGGTCTCGCCCTCCTGGAGGGAAAGGGAGACGCCGTTCAGCGCACGAACAACCGCGTCGTCGGTATCGTAACGGACAACCAGGTCCTTCACCGATAAAAACTCGCTCATTGACCCACCTCCTCTTTAATTCTTCAAGCGAGGATCCAGCGCATCCCGCAGGCCGTCGCCAATGATGTTCAACGACAGAATCGACAGCATGATGGCGGCGCCGGGCATCACTGTGATGTGCCATGCGTCCCGCATATAGGTGCGGGCATTGGAGAGCATGGCTCCCCATTCCGGCGTAGGAGGCTGCACGCCCAAACCCACGAAGGAAAGGCTGGCGATGGAAAGGATGGCGCTGGCCACGCCCACGCTTCCCTGCACAATGAGGGGGGCCATGGAGTTAGGAATGATGTACTTGGCGATAATGCGCAGATCCGAAGCACCCATAGCCCGGGCCGCCTCGATGTACTCCTGGCCTTTAATGGTAAGCACCGATGCCCGCACAATCCGGGCAAATTGAGGAATATTTGCCAAGCCAATAGCAATCACCACGTTGGGAAGGCTGGGCCCCAGAGCCGCCACGATGGCAGTGGCCAGCAGAATCGAGGGGATCGCCAGCAGAACGTCCATACACCGCATGATGACGTTGTCCACCTTTTTGTAAAAGCCAGCCACTGAGCCAATCACCGTCCCAATGATAATGGCTCCGATGATGGCAATCATTCCCATGAAAAGGGAGTAGCGGATACCCCAAATAATCCGCAACAAAATATCTCGACCAAATTCATCCATCCCCAAGGGATGTTCTAAACTGGGGCCATCCAGCTTCTTCAGTAGATCCTGTTCTACCACATATTGATCGTAAAATTCTCCCTGGGTTACTAGATCAATCACCAAGGTCGCAAAAGCGGCCACTACCAGCAACACAAGGAAGCAAAGAGCTATAATGGCCAGCCGATCTTTCTTAAAACGCCGCCATGCTTCCTGACCCAGGGAGCGAGCTTTGACTTTTTGGGTTTGGGCCATATTCGTTTTCCCTCCTTATAACTTACCGGCCTTATACTGAGACTTAATCCGCGGGTCCACATAGCCATAGAGAATATCCACCAACAGATTGATGATGGAGAAACTCACCGACATCAGAATCACACAACCCAGGATAGCAGGGGTGTCCTTCGTCTTGATGGAATCCAAAACATACCGTCCCACCCCCGGCCAAGAGAAGACCGTCTCGGTAATCATGGATCCTCCCAGCATGTGGCCGAACTGTAAACCGCAGAGGGTGATGACTGGAATTAAGGCATTCTTCAGCATGTGGCGGATAGTCACCTGGGACTCCTTGATGCCTTTGGCCCGAGCAGTACTGATGTAATCCTGGCGGATCGTCTCCAGCATGCTGGAACGGGTCATCCGCATGATGGTGGCCATGAAGCCGGTACTCAGGGTCACTGCTGGCAGTACCAGGCTATGGAGGGTTCCCACCACCCCTTCACCCATACCTTGGGAAGGGAACACCCCCAGGTTCAAGGAAAAGATTAATACCAGCAAAAGTCCCAGCCAGAACTTGGGCATAGACACTGAAACCAGGGCACCCACTGTCGCCACATTATCCAGAAAGGTATACTGCTTCTTGGCTGATAGGATACCTAAAGGAATCCCAAAGGCGATGGCCAGCACAATACCACAAGATGCCAGCAGGAGTGTATTGGGGAACCGGGCCAGCAGCTGGTCCGATACGGGCAGCCTGGTTTTGTAGGACAGGCCGAAATCCCCGTGCAGCACATCCCAAATGTAATTGACATACCGGATCAGAAGCGGGTCATTCAGTCCCAGCTCCTCCCGCATCTGTTCGATGGCCTCATCGGTAGCGCCATCGCCCAAAATTGTCAGCACAGGATCGCCCGGCGCCACCGACAGGATGAAAAACACCACAAAGGTGACGCCGATGATGACCGGGATCAGCATAACGATCCGTTTGAGAACGAATTTGTACATTCCATTGCCTCCCTTCTTATGCTTCGAACATCCCCTTCACCAGTAGCTGAGACGATTCCATCATCATCTTCCCCCGGGCAAAGACCGTATCCACCTTCAGGTCTTGATCCAGCAGAAGCAGATCCCCGTCACAGCCAGGGGTGATGGTTCCCTTCACCGGGTAGAGGCGCAACGCCCTGGCCACGTTGGTGGTGACCAGCGGCAGGGCCTCCTCCAGGGGGACATTCTCCAACACCACCATATTCCGAATGGTGTCGTACAAGGTTTGAATAGAGGCCACCTTCACGCCGATGTTTTCATGCTTCTCGTTCCACACCGGCAGGCTGCCGTTGGAATCGGAGCTGAGGGTAAGCATCCCTGGCGCAGCCTCTTTAATCAGGTCTTTCAGCTGGATATGGGAATCTACCTTGGCGGTAATGTCCGCATAGCCGCCCAGCTGGGTAAAGCGGATGGCGTCCTCCGGGTGTCGGCCCATGTGGGTGGGGCGCAGATGCCAGATAGGGACATCGGTATGCTCCACCAGGTCAAACAACATCTGGATGCAGTTGCCGGTGCCGCCAATATGGATGTGGAGCTCCCCGGGCTTGCCGGCCACCAGGGAGGCCATCCGGATGTCGGATACCAGCCGCAGAACCTCCTCCTCGGTGGGATGAGAGCACCGGTGGTCCGACATGGCCAGCTTACAGCCGATGACCTCCTCAATAAAGACGATGTCCTTGGCCACCGAACCGGTGAGGGTGATAGAGGGGTACTGGTAGGCCCCCGTGAGGCAATAAGCGGTGAGGCCCTCGTTCTTCAACGCCTTGGTCTTGGCCACCAGGTTCTCCACCGAGCGGGTAAAGCTGTCGGTCCCCAAGACCCCCACCAGGGTGGTGACGCCCGCCTTCACCGCGGTAGAGAATGGGAACTCCGGGGTGCGGGTATGCAGGCCGCCTTCCCCGCCGCCGCCGGTCAGATGGACGTGCTGGTCAATAAAACCGGGGACCGCCGTTTTCCCCTGGGCATCGATCACCTTGATGCCGGGAAGATTCGGCTCTAAGGAAGGGGCAACTGCGGCAATTTTGTCGTTGCAAATAAGGATATCCTGCTTGCCAAGGTGTTCCGGTGCGTACACATCGGCGTTGCGGATCAAATACATAACGGGAACTCCTCCTTATTTTATGATTGATTGATTTTTACCTGAAGGTATTGGAAAGAACCCAAAGGGGAAAACCCATCTTCCCCTGCTATTCAATGGTTTCCTTCATGGCCTCCTTCACCCGTTCCAGCCGGGCGGTGCGCCTGGCAAACCGCTCCTTGTTGTCCAGAACCAGGGCCGAAGCAATCAGGTTGATCAGCGCCATGGCCGACGCCAATGAATTGTAAAACAACATGCTCTCGGTACTGCACAAGAGGGTCGCCCTGGCGGAGGCAGCAATGGGAGAGGACGCTTTGTCCGTAATGCAGACCATCTTGGCCTTGATCGACTGGAGATAACGAACCAAGTTAATGGTCTGCCGGGCATAGTTTGGAAAAGAGATGACGATAAACAGATCATCCGGTCCCGAGTCCACAATTTCGTAGATCACCTCGTAGTAATCCAGAATATTCATCGCCGTGTTCACCTGAACGCCCGCCTGCTGAAGACGGTTCTTCAACTGCATGGCAACCGGCGCCGAAATGCCGTGCCCCACCACATGAATCCGGTCCGCATTCTTCAGCTCCTCGATAAACAGGAAGAACTGTTCCCGGTTGAGATAGGAGAAGGTCTTTTCCAGGTTGTTCTTTTCCATGTCCATAAGCTTTTGCAGGGTCGGCTCATCCAGCGTCATCTGGCTGCTTCCCCGCTTCAGCTTCTCGTTGGGGGAGATCCAGCCCTTGATATACCGTTGAAGCTCCTGCTTCATTCCCAAAAAGTTTTGGCAGGCAAACCGGGAGCAAAAGCTGAGAATCGTCGCCTCGGACACGCCGGTAATGCGGGACCAGTCCTTTAGCGTCTGGAAACAGGCGGTATCGGTATACCCCAGGATGTAGTCGGCAATCCGTTTTTGGGTTCTGGTCAGGCTGTTGTACTGTTCACGAATGTCGTTGATGATATCCATTGCATCGCTCCTATTGGCAATTCCGGGGCCTCTACAGCTCGTTGAGGTGTGGGGTCTCGGAAAGAAATTCCGCCTCCAATCCAAGCCCGCAGAAAAATTGAACCATAGCCATGGGGGCGAACTTCTCGGTAGCGCAGTGGGTACCACCAATCAAGGACACCTGGTTTTCCATCGCCGCCCGGTGGTTTTCTTCCACCCACGGAACCTGCCGGTTGGTTACGCCGGTGATAAAGGCGTCAACCCCCCAGCCCCGCAGCTGACGGTAGATCTGGTGGTCCTTTGCCCCGCCGGCCATAATGGCAAACCTCCCGCCGGAAAGCTCCTCCGGCCCATAGGGGTAACAGGCAATGGGGTTGCCCAGGGTTTTTTCCAGCGCCTCACACAGATCCGACCGCCGGGTGGACGGGAACCGGCACAGCACCCCCATCAGCACCTGATTCTGCTGGTAAAACTCCCCCTCGATCTCTCCCCCCAGCGCCTTTGCCAGGCTGGCGCCGGGAGAGTAGGGGCCATTGCGATCCAGAGGAATGTGGTAACTGAACAGGGTAATCTCTTGCTCCTGCAGGAACGCCAGATGTTCCTGGGGGATGGCGGGGGGCTTTTCCCACGGGGCGGACCGCTGAGGAACCGGGTGATGGGTAAACAGCATGCAGCGCCGCGCGTTTTTCTGCTTTAACTGGTCAAGGACCTCTTCCCCTACAAAGGTCGACGTATAGACTTTCTCAATCCAGTCGGTATGGTGGAACTGAAGTCCTTTCTTGGGGAAGACCTCCGTACACTCCCACGGGCGAAATTCTTCTTCCAGTGCTTCATACAGCTCCACAGCCTTGATTCCCTTCATGGCCATACCTCCCTACAGGGTCAGGTTTTCAAATTCTCCCAAAAAGTCCACAATATAATCGGCTGCAGTCTGGAGCATCTCCTTACCCCACTGGACGGTTGCTTCCTTCGGATGGTCAATGCCGAACCAGCCGTTCTCCACCACCTTGCGGGAAGTGCGGGGGATGAGGATGCTGACCCCCTTATACGACACACTGCGGAACCCGGTGGAGACCAGCTCCTTGCTCAGGTGTTTCAGGCCGGCATCTCCAATCTCCGTCTTGTCCACCAGATTCTCATCAATGGCCAGCAGGCCGGCGGTCTCCTCCCCGCCTCCATGGCCGCCTTTCCAGGCAGGGTTCATGTCCCATACCATCGTCCACCAGTTCAGAATCGCGGCAATACCGCCCATCTGATCCAGGTCGCCGGCCACTCGCTCCAAGGAAGCCGTGTTTCCTCCGTGGCCGTTGAGGATAACAAACTTTCGAATTCCCCACCGATACATCTGGGTACAGATGGTCTTGACCGTTTGGTAAAGAAGGTCAGGTCCGATGGTGATCGTCCCCGGAAAGCCGGTGTGCCAATCTGCATTGCCATAGGGCAAGGTGGGCAGGATCATCACATCGCTCTTTTCTTCAATCAGCTCCAGAAGCCGGTTTGGAATCAAGGTATCGGTTCCCAGGGCGTTGTGGCGACCATGACATTCAATACTGCCAACCGCCAGCAAGACAATGTCCCGCTTTTTCAGGTACTCTTCTGCCTGAACCCAGGTTGAGCGCTCCAACCGCATATGCAATCCTCCATTTCCCAGTGTTATTGTTTCCTAAAATTTCTCTGCAGCTGCTCTCGACTCCTCGCTATAAGAAAAATGCCAGTAACCATGACTACCGAATCCAGACAACAGGAACATGTGCTACTGCCAACCTAAAATTAAAGTAAAAACTTATATTTTTTCTTAGATTATAGTATTTGCTTCTATGCCATGTCAAGTATTATTTCTCTTTACCATTATTTTTTGTGACAATTTACGAAACCATTCTTGCTGACTTGGGATTATACACAATTTATTAAAAATTGCTTTTTGCTCCCTTGACAATCTTTTCATTTGCTCATAGGATGAGAGACAGTTGGAACCTTTTCCCAAGGGCTTGTGCATCCGGTATCTTTTTCACTGCCTGGGAACTCCCATCCAACAAAGAACCATCGGCTGGCTGCCGGGGATGGGCGGCGTTTTTCCTTTTCCCACCGCCGGCTTGCGGCACCAGACGGAATCATGCAATAGAAAGGATGAACAGCATGGGCAAACTGTTAACGGTCGGCTCTTTGACCGCCCGGGAGGGCGAAAAAGTACAGGGCATGGTGGAAATTCCCGGCGGGTCGATCCAGCTGCCGGTAACTTTGGTCAACGGTGTGCGGCCCGGGAAAACCCTGCTGATTACCAGCGGTGTCCACGGCGGAGAATATGTGGGCATCCAGGCAGCCATCGAAACAGCCGCCTCCCTCCAGCCGGAAGAGGTGCAGGGACAGGTTATCCTTGTCCATCCGGCCAACCCCAACGCCTTTTACCAGCGGGTTTCCTACATCAACCCGGGGGATGGCAAAAACCTAAACCGCTCCTTCCCCGGCGACCCCAATGGCACCCAGACCGAGCGGATGGCTCACTTCATCGCTACTCAGATGGTGGACCAGGCAGATTTCTGTGTGGATCTCCACGGCGGTGACCTTCACGAGGAGCTGTCCTCCTACGCCATCTATTCCGATGCCAGCACGCCGGAGAATATGGCTGTCTCTTTGGAGGCCGCCCGGCAGCTGACGGTGCGGTATATCCACAAATCCGCCGCCACCGGCGGCCTTTACGGCTGTTCCGCCCTCCGGGGGATCCCCGGCATCCTTATTGAGCGGGGGTGCCGCGGGCTGTGGACCCCCCAGGAAGTTGCCGATTACCGGGAGGACCTGTGCCGTCTCATGCGCCACCTGGGTATCCTTCCCGGCACAAATGCCCCTGCTCCCTCCCCTGTCGAGTTCCAGTATTCCAAGGTGCTGCGCGCCCCGAAGGATGGCTGTTGGTACCCCATGGCTTCCCCTGGCGACTGGATCGCTCCCGGTCAGAAGCTGGGCGAGCTGCGGGACTGCTTCGGCAATCTCCTGTTTGAAGCGGTCGCCCAAGAGGAGGGAATGCTGCTCTATCGGATTGTATCTCTGGCAGTTAACGAGGGTTCTCCCCTCTGCTCCTATGTCCTTCTTTAAAGCGGACCGTTCCCAACCCTTTCACATGACGAAGAGCCTGTCGTCCCGGCCGGAACGACAGGCTCTTTTTGTACGCAATTTGCTCGCTATTCCGCAGCAACTGCCCGGGTCTTGGAGGGGCGCAGCCGCTTCAGCTTTCCGCTGCTGGAGAGGTGGTTGATCAACACCGCCGCCAACAGGACAACACCGGTTACAACATTCTGGTAGAAGGACTGAATATCCATCATCTGCATGCCGTTGACCAGGACCGCCATAATGGCCGTACCGATGGTGACACCCAGGATGCTTCCTTCGCCGCCCTTGATGTTGACGCCGCCCAGAATACAGGAGGCGATGACCGAAAACTCCATATTGGTTCCGATCTTGGGGTCGGCGGAACCCATCCGGGCCACCTGCCAGATACCGCCCAGAGCCGCCATCACGCCGCTGAGGGCAAAGAAGATGAAGTGCATCTTCACCACGTTAATACCGGAAAAATGGGCTGCATTGGCATTGCCGCCAATAGCAATGGCATATTTCCCCAGAATGGTCTTCTTCTCCAGGAAGAGGAAGATCAAAACCACAACCAGCACGATAAAGAAGGCCAAGGGAATATCGCCAAGCTTGATCCGGTTGAGGATCGCCACCACCTTGACAGGATCGTCATCGATGGGAATGGCCTTACAAAGGGTTAACGCCAAACCGGAGGTAAACAGCCAGGTGGCCATTGTCGCCATGATAGCGGGAATCTGCAGCTTTTCCATGGTGATGGTATTCACCGCCCCCAGGACGACTCCCAAAAGGGCCACCAACAGGATGGACAGCCAGGGATTGACCCCCCAGATGCACAGATATCCATAACAAACGGCGGATAACCCCATCATACCGCCCACCGATAGATCGATGGCGCCGCTGGCAATGACCAGCATCATGGGACAGGCAATGATGAAGTTGGGCACATTCTGCCGCACAATATTCATCAGATTGTAGAGACTGAGAAACCGGCTATTGGCAATGGTAAAGAAAACCATCAGCGCAATCAGGAGAATGAACAGAACGATGTTCTGCCGCCCGCTGCGACTTAAATTGAGCTTTCTCTTGTTGTTCATATCCACACGCTCCCTTCCTGGTTAGACCTTGACCTTCGACCGGATGGTGTTGTTCAGCAGGATGGCCAGTGCAAGCACCACGCCTTTTACCACATCCTGGGTATAGCTGGCAAGGCCCTGCATGTTCATGATGTTGGTCAAGACACCAATGATCAAAGCGCCGATGATCATGCCAAAAACGGTACCGCGGCCGCCGTTTACATCGGTACCGCCCAGAACAGCCGCAATAATGCAGTCGCTTTCAAAACCGGGAAGGATACCGCAATCCGCCACCGTAAACCGAGAGGTTACAACCACACCGGTGAAGGCCGCCACCATGCCGGACAGCATGAAGATAAAGCATCAAGCACAAAGCGGACAGTACCAAGTATAAGGACTTTTATTACTACGGCTGCAAGCATCGCTCCATGATACGTGGACACAAGTGCGATTACAAGAAGCAGATTCGGGAAGAACTGCTGGACGATGCCGTGGCGGAAGTCATTATAAAGCTGGTGAGCAATCCAAAGTTTGCTGCCATGATGCAGGAAAAGATCAACATGAAGGTGGATACTGCCGCCATGGATCAGGAGATTGCAAACTACGAAAAGCAGCTTCGCCAGCACTATTCCATCAAAACAAAGCTGGCAGAAGAAATTGACTCTCTCGACCCGGATGACCGGCATTATGTCCGGCGCAAGGCTGATCTTGATGACCGCCTTTACAGGATGTATGATAAGATTGAAGATACAGAATCGTTGTTAATTGCCGCCAGAGCCAAAAAGCAGGCCATTGAAGCGGAAAAGCTGACCGGCGACAATATCTATAAAGTGCTGATTTACTTTGAGAAGCTGTATGGCGTGATGAACGATGTGGA
>CALVXH010000118.1 GCA_944368945.1 uncultured Bacilli bacterium | reverse complement strand
CTGGAAACAAAGTGTATTTTCAATGAGGTAAAAGGCTCTACAAATTTAGAGCGTTTAAATCAGCTATTAGCAACAGAAACCGGGAGAAAAGCAATACATACTGCTTTGATTGCAAACAGAAAGCGTAAAATTGGCTCTAACATGATGGATATTATAGTTTGTGGCTCAATTCCGCCGTACAATGAGCTCCTTGGAGGAAAGCTAATAAGCCTACTCTCTTGCAGTCCTACTGTTATCAGTGATTATACTCATCGATATGAAAATCAGGTTAGCGAAATAGCTTCAAGAATGAAGGGACAGCGTGTTATTCGAGATAGCAAACTGGTTTATTTAGGGACAACAAGCCTATACGCAGTAGGAAGTAGCCAATACAATCGCATCAAGGTTCCTCTTTCTGAGAATAGCAATCTTGAGTTCAGAAAAATAGGCATCACCGAAGGCTTCGGAACAGTTTTCTTTTCTAAAGAAACCACATCGCTTTTCTCTAAACTGTTAGAACTGCAGGATGGCGGTAAGAAGATTAATCATGTTTTCGGAGAAGGCACAAGCCCTCGTTTTAGAATGATTAGTAGAGGCTTGAGTAGTATTGGAATAAAAGCTGACGCCTTTCTCAAGCATTACTCTCCGAGAATTGTTTATTCGATTAATCTTGCAAATAATACTAACGAATATCTTTTGGGCATTGATAAGGATGCGGATTATGGTTACGATTTGAACAATCCAACAATCGTTGAACAAAAGACGCAGGAGCTTATCGATTATTGGTATAACCGGTGGCTTACCAAACGACTTACAACTGTTAATATTGAACAGCGTCTTAATGACTTCGATATTGAATCAATACTGTTAGGAAATATATAAGGAGGTTGCAATGTCAAAGCTAGATTTTATAAAAAAGCTTTACAACGGAAAGAACTGCTATTCCGATCATATGTCTGATGAAGAACTTGGGCTTCTTCATATAACGTCAAAGGTTGAGGGTTTGATTGAGAGAATGCTCGGTAAAGGAAAAATAATTTTTCTTACTGGAAATCCAGGCGACGGAAAAACCTTTTTAATAAAGTCTGTTAATTCAGCAATACAAAAATATAAGGCCTATGTCGAAAAGGATATGAATAATATTACAGGCTACGAAGCTATCGTGAGCGATATTATAGCTTGTTATCAGGAGCATCGCCCGGCAATTATTGCGGTCAATGAATATCCTTTCACACTACTTTGCAAGCATATAAAAAAACAGGCACCTGATATTTATAAAGAAATTGTTGTCGCAAAGAAAAGTGCAATCACCTATAGCATTTCCACACCGCTTTCCGGAAGAGTCGCATTAATAGATCTTAACGAGAGAAATCTTTTGGATGCCGACAGCAACCTTTTAGGCGAGCTTATAGATAAATTCATAGCACTTATTTCAGAAGATACCCAACATAATAAGTATTTGGAATATAATATTAAGGCCCTTTCTATTCCTGAAGTCAAGGCTCAGGTGCTTTCATTGATGCAACTTGCTACCTCGGAATGTGAGCACTTTGCTATACGTGATATTTTAGGAGCATTATCCTTTGTATTTACTGCCTGCTTAATGGAGGATTATGAGGGACAAAAGTATTATTCGGCTATTTTTTCAGGCTCTAACCAGCTACTACAGACAATTCAGCAATTTGATCCGATTTATCTTTCATCGCCTTCGCTTGATGAGCAGCTTTGGAACGGAGAAATAAAAGATGGGTGGCTTATTGAGGCTCCAAGTGAATGGCCGAACGATCCCAAATTTGAAGGCGGAGAGGTTGACGACGCAGTAAGCCTTTTCAAAGAAATTAAGCGACAGTATTATTTTGAAAACATTCACGGCCATAAGCTTTTGCAGCTACAGCCTACCGAAATCAAAAAGTGTACAGATATGTTTGTTAACTTTGATTCACAAAAAAAGAAAATCAAGGAGCGCCTTATAAAATCCATTAACAAATTGTTTTTGCCCTCTTCTGATGATAAAAAGTCCTTGCATATTTGGACAACCCATAGATACGATATGAGCATTCCTGCTACGGTCGCAGTTTCAAGTAAATCTATTGATGCAAGTGAGCTTGATATTCAGATGCCGAGGCCAGCAGATTGGTTAACGGATT
The DNA here is from genome assembly GCA_944368945.1 of uncultured Bacilli bacterium. Taxonomy (GTDB): domain Bacteria; phylum Bacillota_I; class Bacilli_A; order RFN20; family CAG-826; genus Onthovivens. Next base: position 1,804 of record CALVXH010000118.1, on the reverse strand, counting down.
TAGAGTATATTCCTAACCACATTATTATGACACCCAAAGGAAAAAGCGAGCCCGTTTTACGTTTAGATATTGATTTTATACGGACATTAAATGCTATTGAGGAGGGCTATCCTATAAATCTGTTAGCTCCTCAGTATGAGCAAGCAGCAGCAATGTTTTTGCAGCAGCTTGATGATAACGGACTTACAGAGGAAAATGATGATGGCGAGGTAATCATAGCCAACCGTCGTAAGAATTACAAAAAATCAGTATATATTCAGGACGGCCAATATGGATTTGAGGAGGATTAAAAATGGCAACTGATACTCTAAAAAGAATTAGTGGGGATATTTGCAAGGATTATCTTGGCTTCTATCCTACAACTAATGCTACAAAGCCTCCTCATATCGCCAACGGACTTTTTAGGTGCTGTACTGGTGAAACCTGCAACACAAGAGATGTTCACGAGTGGATAATTAGCGACGGAAGAAAGGATGCTGTTTCATCCGAATCCATTATAGATAAGTATCAAGATATTCTTCAAAACGGGTATCACGAAAAGGCTTCAGATATTGAGGAATTCCGTTTCCTACTTGATGATATTTTCGATCAAGACAATGCTGTCTATCCAAGCTATGAATTTTCTGTAATGACAATATCCTCTCATTGGATGATTAGAAACAAGGTGCCATCAGAAATGGGAATAGGAGATTTCTTATTTGATATCCTTTCGAAAAAGCTTGACGGAAAGCGTTCACCAATAATCGAGTTACTACAGAAGGCTTTGGATAATGACACAGATGACATCACAAAACTGGTTAAGCCAATAATTGCATTTCCTTCTGAAAAAGAAAAGCGAAATGTTGGAGATATTGTGTATAAAGAGGACACCGAAATTGCCTGGGATCCAGTAAAGCAATCAATTCGAGAGGGCTTTGATAGACTTGCATTAAATATTCAAGATATTGGTGAAGTTAAAAACAGTCTTACTGTGCTAAAGAGAATCGTAAATTATTCTATTTTCGCAACCTTCTTATACCTTACAAACGGCAATTATGCCGTACATAATGGAAAGAAGCCTCCGATTGTAATTGACGCAGAGGCAGATTTAGAATCCATCAAAAAAGCTAGCGAGCAGACCTACACTATAGCAAAAAAGTCTGTAGAGGATTATTTCGCCAATGCCATCAAAAAATGGCTAGAGCCAGTGATTTCTGCTAACACTATTGAAGAATGTATCCAATGGATAGATTCAATGATTTTCTCTACGGTTGATAGAGAGAATAATATTAAGCCTGCACTTATCAGCTATTTTGAAAGCTTCTGCGAAGAGGAATCCTCTCCTATGGCTGCATTATCACGTGCTCTTCAAATTGTATTATACACCTTTGAATATAAAAACAATTCGCCGTCCGATTTTTGTAGGGTTTTAGGTGTTCGCTCCGGCCTGATTGGTCCAAAAGGGAATCGGGCCAAAACAAAGAGATACCTAGTGAACAGCTTTACTCTTGAAACCATTACGCTCAGCGCTTTGTCTACAGATGAGTTAAAGGATGGTCTTGAGTTAAAGGATTTAGGAGTACGTCTTTTTGATGCATACAACATTTTAATAGGAGCAGATTCAGAGAGGGAATATGGCATTTTAGAGGAGTATAATATTGCGCAAGCAACTCCAGGAGATCTGAGAGGAGACTTGAGTGTGAATGCTCAAAAATTAGCCGATACATATATTTCACTTGGCTTTGGCAAAAAATATGCTGATGGTGTTACTTTAATAGGATGGAGGCTATAACAAATGAGCAAAAAGCTACTGACACAAGTTGTA
>CALVXH010000117.1 GCA_944368945.1 uncultured Bacilli bacterium | reverse complement strand
AGGTGACCCGTTCCGCTCTGGAGAACGCCGCCAGCGTGTCCGCCATGGTCCTGACCACCGAGTCCCTGGTGGCCGACAAGCCCGAGCCTCCCGCACCTGCTGCGGCTCCCGGCATGGGCGACATGGGCGGCATGTACTAAGCAATCGCCTGAATCCATTGGGATGAAAGCAATTGCCGGAGGTGCAGCCGTGGATTTACGATAAACTTACGACAATTGCAAAGGAAAAGCGCCTGATATGTATGAACGCCGCTGTCTGCAAATCGCAGACAGCGGCGTTTTTTTCTTGCCATCAATGAACCTATGAGCTACCGCTAATAGAATAATGTGCCGAGGATCAAGCCGCATACTTGCCCCTCGGTACAGATAAAAACAAAGCATAAATGAAATTATTTTTCTAGCTCAATTTTGCCATGCTCCGCTTCATAGTCAGCAATGAACTTTAACATAAGCTGAATGATCTGGGCATTCGCAGAACGGCCGTGGAAGCCGCATACATAGCGGAATTTTGCAAGGATGTTGCCATCGACACGCAGGCCAAAATGCTTCTCGTTTGCTTTATTCTCCATGAGAACCCCTCCAAAATAGAGTTGTAACAACTTTATTTTAGACTTGCGGATTGCCTTCAAACCAAAACGGAGTTATTATAGAGTTGTTATAACTCCGTAATTTGGAGGTGTAGAAATATGAGGGCCAAAACCTGCTGTTTTACAGGTCATAGGGATCTTAGTCCTGCAAATCGTGGACTTATTGAACAACGACTGGAACAAACGCTAATCCGCCTCATAGAGTCTGGTGTAATCTATTATGGCTCAGGCGGTGCCTTGGGTTTCGATACATTGGCCAGCTTATCAGTCCTTAAGCTGAAGCAGCAATATCCTCATATTAAGTTGATCCTTGTCCTCCCCTGTTATTCACAGACTAGAGGATGGAAGGAGGATGATATCAGAATCTATGAGGAGATCAAGCATGCGGCTGATAAAGTTGTGTATACCTCCAAAGACTACAGCCCGGACTGCATGCAAAAAAGGAACCGTCATTTGGTTGACCATAGCGGCATCTGCGTTGCCTTTCTGCAGAAAACCAGTGGAGGCACAAAATACACGTGGAATTATGCCTGCAGATCCGGGTTGACCGTCATCAATTTGGCTGAGTAAGCATTCTTAGTTGGGGCATTTTTACAGCCTGCCAGAATACACTATTTATCCTTCCCGTTCAGTATGGTGATACTTGTCGTTTCAGAAAAAGTGTTGTATTATTTTGTCAGTAAATATTAGCATTTTAACGGTAACTATTAGAAATGAGGATTATTGTATGAGCCGAATTTTCAAAGTTTTGTTGTCGTTCTGTTTGGTTTTCTGCCTATTGCCTTCGCAAGCTTTCGCAGCAAACACCACCTATGAGTTGGACGAGCTTGGTATGAGCATTGAGCTTCCGTCCAATCATGTTGTTTTTACCCGCGACATCAAGGCAAATGACCCCAATTTGAGTGCTTATGGTTTAACAAAAGATGGAATGTCTTCCTTGATGCTGGAGCGAAGCATCTATTTGAATGCTTGGGATGAGGATGTCAATTATGAGATCATCGTGACAATGGTAGATAGCCCGTTTGAGGATTATAACCAGTTCAGTGATACAACACTTAATGGTTTCGTATCGGCGTTGGAAACAGAATATGCCAGTATGGGAATCACCTTTATTCGCTCAGACCTTTATCAGCACAGCCAAGCAAAATTTGCTAAAATTTACATCTCCCAGCCAAATAACGGAGATACCGCATATGGGTTGCAGTATCACACAGTCTACAATGGAAAGGCAATTAACATCACACTACAGTCATATTCAGGGGAAATAGATTCAAGTCGGGAAGCGATTATTCAAGAAATCGTGGATACTATCCGTTTTGATACTGAACCTCAATTTAGCGCTCCTCCTGTTCAAACCAAAGCTTTTACATATACCGACAAAGACAGCGGGATGACTTTCACTGTTCCGGCAAACTGGGTCGAATCCTCGATGAATGAAAATCGCGAGTACATCGATGCAAAATTCACCTCGAATTTAGAGGAGGGCCTGTGCATTATTTTCTCAAGTCAAGATGTATATGAATTAGAAGACTTCAAGGCAGAGTTATCTGCAACTGAGCAACTCCTTTTGACCAGAGATGTAATCGGAAATGATATTTTTACTAAAGCAGATATTGCAGAAATGTATGGCTGTAAAGAAAAAGATGTATTGATGGTTACCTATGGGGACAAAGAATACTACACGGCGGAAGTAATAAAAACAGACACCTCCTATGGCATACCTATTTCTGTACCGATGGTGTACTTGCTCAGATGCGAAAATGGATATATGTATATGTTTCAATTCAACGGAACAAAGGACAGTCCTTATTTTGATGATTTTATAAATCTTATTAGCAGCGCAAAATATCCAGTTATTGCAGATGAAATGCTCGTTCAAAGAAGAACTATTGGTATCGTTTTTATTCTCGTGTTGATTGTTTTGGCAATAATTTGTGTTTTTGCAGTTCAAAAACGGAGATCTCGAAAAGGAAGCATTGAAGGATCTGTTCATATAACAGATTCGGCTCATAATGAGGAAGATAATCAGAATGAAACATTTCTATCCGGTAATATCCAGGAAGCCATTCATAGGGCAACTGATTCAGCAGGTGATTCATCGGTTATATTTTGTCATAAATGCGGGGCTAAAGTTAATTATGGAAGTCAATTTTGCCATAAATGCGGGGCAAAGCTTTTTACTGAGGAGGGCAGATGATGCAATACTACATCAAAGCGTTCAAAAATTATTGTAATAGCAGCGGACGCGCAACTCGAAAAGAACTTTGGTTATTCTTTCTGTTTCATTTCTTGGTGATTTTTATTTTAGCCTTTTTGGACGGATTATTCGGATTTTACTCTACCTCTATACCCCTCGATTACGGATATATGACCATTGCTTATCTCTTGATTTCTATTTGCCCAGCTGCATGCGTTCAGATTCGCAGACTACATGATGTTAACAAAGCAGGAACTTGGTGGCTCTTATTTAATGTTCCTTTAGTATCATTTTATGTGCTTTATCTCTATCTAAAGCGTGGTGACCCCGGAATCAATGTTTACGGTGCTCCCTCAGAACAACAGTCTTACGAAGGATCTGCGCCTATAGTCCAAGTATATGAACCTATTTCGGAGCAACAGACAATTCAATATCAGCCTATTGTTCCGGATATGACGATTAATAATCCTCCGCAGATTAGGTATTGTAGAAAATGTGGGTTTGAATTAATAGTTGGCAGTGAGTTTTGCAGCAAGTGCGGCACTGCAGTCATAAAGGATTGATACATATGAAATGTCAAAAATGTGGTTATTCCATTCCTGAAGATAGCGAGTTTTGCCAGTATTGTGGTGCTCATCTTGAGCCCCAACTTGCCCCGGAAACAGTTACTACGCCTGCGGAGATTCTCCCTCCTGTAGAGTCGGTATCTGAAACTGCCCCCACAGAGCCCCAGCCTGAAGTCGTTCAGGAAGAATCGCTTATGAGCCGGGCATACCGTTCTTATATAAGCACTGATCCTGAAGAAAAGCGTTTCTTTGAAGAACTGCTTGGGACCGAGGAGTTAAAAAATGCTTATTTGGAAGAGTGTGAGCGAAACCAGAGAGAATACGACAAGGGAGTTCGTATCAATTTCAAGCAATCGTACACGCAATTCATGAGTGCACTTCATGACGAGTATTTTAGCGCACCAAAGACTTCTCATGAAGAACCTGTGCCAGCAGAGGAACCAGTTGCCCCTGTTACCGCTCCGATAGCTGAAAAGACCATGGTTCCGAATAGTAATGAAAAGCACAATTTTTGCAAGAAATGTGGTTCTGCCATTGATCCCAACACGAAGAAGTGTAGCGGCTGCGGTAAACAGTATTTCAATGGCAAAAAGACAGTCCCCATCGTTCTCCTTTCTGTGCTACTTATTGGATCTATTGGCCTAAATGTAATGCAGTATCTACAAGGCCAAGAAGCCAGTGAAACAGTTGCAGCGCAGACGACACAGATTGAGGAGCTAGAGAAAGAGGTTTCAACGCAGAAAAGTACCATTTCTTCTCAAAAGAGCCAAATAGCTGATCTTGAGGAAAAGGGCGGGTATTTCGATACAATTTGCAAAGAACTCAGCACGGGGAATATAGGCTATGCTACCAGCAACTTCAAAGCCAGTGAAAGTGTAATCGTTGTAGATAAAAATGAGACAAACCGGAAGTTTACGCTTACGGCAAACTGGACTAATGGCGGTACGGTTTCTACTGATTATTCCGGATATTCGGCATGGGTTAACTTTGATAATGACTCCTGGACGACCTCGACGAAAATGACTATTGAGCCTTGGCAAGAAGGCGTTACAGCAGTTACTTTTAGCAATGATGTAGATTCAAAAACTTTTAAGATCTTAATTATTGTGACGGAGTAAATTCCCGTTCAGAAAAAACTTGTCTCAAAATTATACGTTCCTTGGCTTTACCACAATCCTAGTCGCGAATGTCACATCCCCTACTGTTGATTGCCGGAAATACAAAATATAGTGCATCAATAAAATATATATCGATATATAGTTGATTTTTCTGGTTGCTTATAGTATCTTGTTATTGTCTTATCAAAAAGATAGTCTTATCAAAAAGATACCGGTTGAAAAACATTGTTAGTTAGAAGGAAATCCCACTTATTAGAGCGCCGCTTTCAGCGGCAACCAAAGCGGAAGCCGTCCTATGGACGGCATGAAAAACCATGCGGAGGGCGGAAACGCCCAAACAATCCCACATGCAGGCGGGAAAAGTTTGCTGCACTTGCCAACCCGGTACCCTGCGGGAACAACGACCCAGCGCA
>CALVXH010000116.1 GCA_944368945.1 uncultured Bacilli bacterium | reverse complement strand
TACACAACAACACTCGTTTGCTCCAAAAGAGCTTGAACGGCTACGCACAGCTGCCGTAAAGGCTGCGTGGGAACATGAAACTGTATGCGTTCGCAATGGCAGAGGAACACGCGACTGGACTGTCGTCCAACAAGCAGAACTGCTTCAATATGGGACAATCTCTGGATTTGAAGGACAGCATATGAAGAACGTTGCAGACTTTCCACAATTTGCGGGGGATCCTAATAATATCCAGTTCTTGACACCCCAAGAACATTTTTACGGTGGTCATGAAGGAAAGTGGAAAAACAAGTCCAACGGACGACTGGATCTTTCAACCGGTCAGATAATTCAGTTCGCAGAGGATGAATTGCCTTCTATTCCGGAGATAGAATTGTCTGATAAATATGACGAATCACAATTTGAACTGACAGAGAGGTTGGGACGTTCCTTCGGATATGGTAGACGCAAGGACAGCAGACAATCGCGCGAGCGCATTGTCAAAGGGAATAAGCAGCAAGGTGGTTGAGGAGAGCTATGGCATACGTATATGCAGACATGGATGCTTTAGCTGAATATCAGCAGCAAATTGTCCAAACACTATCTACGCTGGAAGGTCAAGTTGTGTGTGAGGATGGCTTGATTGAAAGTACAAAAGAAAAAATCCGAGCAGCTATTGAGCGTGCGGAGGAAGCCGAGCGAGCGGCTTACGTTTCCATTCAAGCTGCCGAGGAACAGTTGTATGTAGCCGAACAAAGAACAAGAGAATTTAATTCCAATCTAGCTGAAGATCAGGAGCCCATGACTACCCCAGAGTTCTACTACGACAATGTGTATGAAAAAGAGTTGGAGTACTCCTACGCTGCGGCTACTCGTTCCCACGCAGAAAATACTTTGTCCAATTTTGAGGCTTATGTTCGCAGTTATGAGCAGCAACAGGCAGATGGAATTGAACATTTTAAAAAGCTACTCGGGATGAGCGGTAAGTTTTTCGAGAGCTACATCAAAAAACTTGTGGAAGTCAAAAAATGCACAGCTGTGTCAGAGGGTTCTTCCAGCAAGGGAACTGGAAAAGGAAGTGATTCTGGTGAAGTTGCGGGAGACTCTACTAGTGTGGCAGCGATGCATGCCAATCCGGACCTCTCCATTATGGAGGCCGGAAAGTGGTGGACGGATTCACTGTCAAAAGAGCAATATGCTGCGCTCAGTGCCTATACTGGGTCTGCATATGTAAATATCAATGCAACGTTGCGCGGATTAAGCCCTTCCTTCCAAGATGGGAATAAGGAGAAAGCCGTGTTGATTCATCAGGCACTTTCGGTCTGTAGTTTGCCTCGGGCATGCACGGTTTATCGCGGGGCTTCCAGTTCTGCGTTAGGAGCCCTTCAGAATGCGCCGGATCATGAATTGGTGGGCTCTTTCTTCAACGACAATGGATTTATGAGTACTAGCTTGAACAGTGGGGATTCCTTCGGAGGAGAAATCAAATTAGTTATTAGCGTACCCGCTGGTGCAAAAGGTGCCTACGTTGGTTATCTCAGTCAATTGGGGCATAGTGAAAGCGAAGTCCTTTTTGATATGGGTGCTGTGATGCGGATTACAAAAGTTGACCGAGATAAAAACGGACAGCGCATTATTTATACTCAAATGATGTAATGGAGTGATAGTATGGACAAGTTTGTATATTCTGAAAGCGAAATAAGGATTTCGAAGACTCAGTGTGGGTTGTGTATTTTTAGAGAAGAAAATTGTGCGGACTCCTGTAAGAAATATTCTCAGATTCCCTCCGAAGTTTTAGATGGAACTTCAAGATGTCCCTACCTAAAAACAACGAATCTTCTAGACTAATAAGGTTAGGATGGTAATGAGATTTTGAACAGTATGAATTAGGTTTAATATCATATTCAAATTTTTGAAGTTGCTTGCAAGATTGGGCAAAGTATTCAATTAAGAAATTTATAATTATTGCGGAATAATGCAGTGTCAAGATACCCGAGGTTGATGTGTGCTTCAAGCTTTGCTAGAAAACAAAGCATAACTCACTGGAGTCCTAGATAAGATGCATTGGCAAAATCAAACTATATAAACACATCGTCTATACATCCAATCAAGCAGAGACAATTCAGATTGATACAATCTTGAAGGATTGATTGGATTTTGAAAAACAAGCTCATTTTTTGTTTTTGGAAATTTCGAAAGGAAGGGTTGTGGCAATGATCTCTGAAACAGATTTTCAATTATCTGCTTTTATTAATCCAATTTCTCCTAACTCTGCCACTTTAAATGCATACGATACAGATTTTGCTCACATGCCTCGAGATGTTTGGCCCGTTTTCTTTGTTTTGGACTGCTCTGCAGGTATGGCAGGGGCGAGGATTGATGCGCTGAATCAGGCAGTTTCAAACATAATTATGAAATTACTCGAATACCAGGCTACCAATCCTAATACTGATATTAGAGTGGGCCTCCTGCGAGTTGGTTCTGACTGTCGTTGGCTGTCTCCAGTTCTTACTCCTGTTTGTGATTTTTCCGTGGAGAGTCTAACTGCTGATGGACTTACCTCCTTTGGTCAGGCATTTCTCGAATTAGATAATCAATTATCTAGACGAAATATGCTGAATTATTCCACTAATATTAAATCTCCGCTTATTATTTTTACCACTGATGGTATGCCAACAGACCTGTGGAAAGAACCACTTGAGTCTTTGAAGAAAAATAAATGGTACCAAAAAGCAATTAAAATTGTTGTCGGCATTGGTGGCGGTGTAGAGTATGACTATCTTGTAAAGCTGGTAGATAATCCAAACTGTGTTTTATTGGCAGATAATCCAGACTCCATCATTATGCAGTTTGAAGAAATTGTTCCTCTGATGAACGACCTGCTTTGCTTTCATGACGATGCCCCATTGCCTCAGGATGATCATAAGGAAGTTACTGGACAAATCCCCTTTATTTGCCCAGTTCCAGTTGATAATGCATATGGTAGAGCCAAATGTAAATTGCTAAAATCTTTTCGCAAAGCGATTGCGGATGCAAATAATATCCCTTATGAAATAACGGAGTGTTATTCGCAAGGGCAGTGTAATGGGGCTTGCCCAGAATGCGACAAAGAGGCAGAAGATTTCAGCAAGTTACTAGCACAGAAAGCGCTTTCAGGTCAAGCTATTCAAATGCCTAATATGGATACATCTCTATTCGACGAATTTTTGCCGAACAAGGTATCCGAATTGCTGGAGCTTCCTGAAAATAAGGATCCTGATATTTTTGAAGGTTGGATGGGGCTGGAGTGGTAATCAATTATGCTTCCTGTTTTTCGTATTTCGCGATTAAGATTTGGAACAGATGGCAAGGGCATTACTACTCTTGTTGGGCTTTTTGGATGTCCAAATCAATGCAGGTATTGTATCAACTATTCTTGGTTTAAAATTAAGCCACAGAATCTATGTATTCATGAGTTGTACAATCTTGTCGCAGTTGATGACATATATTTCCGTATAACAGGCGGCGGCATTACTTTCGGAGGAGGCGAGCCACTACTATGGCCGGAACAGATTATCGCGTTCGCTCAACTCGTAAACAAAAAATGGGCAATAAATATTGAAACGTCCCTTAACGTACCCTGGGAGAATGTTGAAAAGCTGATTCCTTATGTAGATGCCTTTATAGTCGACATCAAGGATATGAATGAAGATATCTATTTGGCCTATACCGGTGAATCGGGAGCACAAGTGAGAAAGAATATTGCTCAATTAGCCCAGTTGATCCCTCAGAAGATCGTAGTCCGGATCCCTTTTATTCCCGAGTTTAATGCCAGTGAAGATATCTACCGAAGCAGAATGGCAATTGAGAACATGGGAATCTGTAGCATTGATGTTTTTACTTACCGAAAATGCAGTACTGAATGGGAAAAGCAACCACAAAATAGACATAAAGGAAACAACATAAATGCCTAAGGAATTTGATTTTGAACCGATGCCGAAACGCCAGCAAAACATTTACATAATACAAGACTCTAATGGCGATGACAAAGATGTAATTAATTATATAAAATCGTTTATCACACAGCTACGATACGAAGCACAATGTCATTTAGATGTTGCATTCAATGTTTATTTAACGGTATACTTAAACACCAACATTTGAGGGCAAAGCGATCGTTTCACTCTAGAGCCGGAGAATGTGACAATCTATCCCACATTGCCCTCTGTTTGCAGGCACGAAATGTCGGTTTGGGATAATCTTTCTAAAACAGTTTCCAGCACGATTAAAAACGACCATTCTAAAGGGCTTACTTCCTATCTGCCAATATTCATTTTTTTTGTTAACCAGAATGATTGCCTTGCTTTTGCAAAATATGGAGCACATGCACTTTCGAACAATCCATACTTCCGTTGCTCTCTATCAGCTCACCGCCGCATTATATTCTGCGACGATAGCATCTGGGATGATATTTTCCAAATTGACCCTAACGGAGTTCCATATAAGGCGGATTTAATCTTCCCGTACCGGTTATTCAGCAAGCGGGTTATAGATTATTTTATGCAAGTTCCCCAAAAAATGTATCAGTCTGGAGAGCTTGCATTAGAGCTAATAGCGTTACATAATGCAGATGCATCTACTTATATTAACACTGTAGATACTAATGTTTACGGCAATCAGTCATACAGTCAGAATGACCTGAGTGTTGAATAGATTGGTTTTAGAAGGAGAAGAGGGCGTAAGGTATGAGATGTAAAAACTGCGGAATAGAATGGACAATATCTATACATGGAAATTCTGTCCAAAAGTTTTGTCCAGTTTGTGGAAAACCTGTTTTCGAAGATGCCCCGCGGAAACTTACATCTTTTGAAGAAACCCTCTTTGTGATAAGAAGAGACCACGGCATGGGATATCTTCAGGATAGTACCCGTATCATGGCTTGCTTTACTGATTTAGCACCGCATCTTCGAAAAGAGAAAATAATGTTACAATATTTACTCCAATGCAACGGAAACAGATTATTAATTGCAGCATTGCAGAAAACACCTTCTGAGCAACAAGTGTGCCTAAAACAACTGGCGTCTAGACTTGCAGATGACCTGTTGCTTTCAGAAGCCACTGCACAGATGATATGCTCTAGCTTCTGGAACGCAATTACTATTAGCAAAGAGCCCGAAGATTGTCCTCCGCCGGAAGAAATCTTCGAAGCTAGCTGCGACTGTGAAGAAAGCAATATAGGAAAATCTTTGCAATTTCTGACTAAATCTGCCGAGGCTGGTTATTTTTCAGCGCAATTCAAACTTGCCAAATGGTATCGTGACGGGCGAATAATTAAAAGAGATCCGGAAAAAGCAATGTATTGGTACCAAAAAGCTGCTGATTCGAAAAATTATGAAGCGCAATGTAATCTCGGCTGGTGTTATGCCACTGGATTTGGCTGCGAAAAAAATCCTATGCTTGCTGCCGTTTATTTTAGCAAAGCAGCGGATGCTGGCATAACTATTGCACAGTATAACCTTGCAAAATGCTATGAAAGTGGGTCCGGTGTCGAGAAGGATTTATCCCGCGCAGCATTATTATATGAGCAGGCAGCAAAAGCAAACCACACCAAAGCTCAATACCATTTTGGACGTTGCTATGAATATGGACTTGGCCTGACTGCGGACATTGCTTTGGCAATATACTGGTATGGCAAAGCTGCACAGAATGAGGTGGCCGAAGCGCAATTTGCGTTGGGGCGGTGCTATGAACACGGAAGAGGGGTAGACAGAGATTCCTATATTGCATATTACTGGTATAAACGAGCCTCGAAAAACGGGCATAAAGAAGCAGAAAAGATAATTTTAACCTTGTGAGACATAAAGGTAATAGTGGGAAGGTAGAAACAGGATGACGAAATATAGTTCCGCCGGTGAAGTTATAGAGAAAATCGTGCAAGACCATGGTATGGATACACTTCTTGATACACAATTAACAATGGCTATTTTTTCTGATATAGCCCCAATGATGCGAACTAAAAAAGATTTGTTGCGGGTTTTTCTGGAGTGTGACGGTGCGAAAAAAATTATTTCAGCTATAAATAGGCCTATTGAAGAACAGCAATGCAACATAGAAAGCCTAATTAAAAAAATGCATGAAGATTGCTGGATAGCTCTTGAAGCTGCACAGTATATATGTGCAGAGTTTTATCGCGGTGTTACAGGTTGTGAATGGGTATTTGGCCAATCAAAAACTGGTCTTATGGAGACAAATTCAAACTTGGATGTTTATCGGAGCGTTACGATTAAAAATGTGGACAGAAAGTCTAAACTATCCGTTTCAGTTGATGTAGACGGAAAGAAAATTGATGTACCGATGCCTGATCATATTGTCAATGGACAAACTATTTGTTTCCCTGAAAAGGGAAAGAGTGATCCGACTACTGGGAAGACAGGTGATCTGTATATCACAATTCATTTGAATGGAGGTGTTTCTAACAAACTACTTGTTGCGATTTTGGCATCGACCCTATTTCTTCTAGTTGCAATACTTCTATTGAAAAACATTGGAGAAAAAGAAACTCCAATCAATATGCAACATCCTGTTGAGAACACCTCTTTTCTTCAACAAACTGAGCATGTGCATACATGGAGAGAGGCGACTTGTTTAGCGCCTAAAACCTGTGATACATGTGGTGCTACGGAAGGCCCAATACTTGACCACATTTGGTCCGAAGCAACTTGTACACAGCCTTTGAGATGTGAGGTTTGCGGTGAGACAGTGGGAGAACCTTTGGGGCATGTATGGATGCCAGCAACTTTTACAACAGCAAAAACTTGTACAGTTTGTGGGGGAACCGAAGGCTCTCCAATTGATTATTCTTCAATCTCGGTAGAGGATGAAGTTCTCTCCATACGAGAGAAATACAATGCTATAGTATCAGAAATAAGTGCAGGTATATATAGAAAAGAAAACCTGCGGAAAGGAGTAGACGCATACTATAACGAAGAAAGTGAGTTAATATGTGTGATTGTCTATCGTGGTACGGATGGGATTGGAAATTATAGTAAAACCTATAGTCGTTCCTATTACTTTGAGAATGATAAACTGTTTTTCGCATTTTACGAAGGTTATGATTCTCACAGACTCTATTTTTATGATGAGTTGTTGATGCGTTGGAGATTTACCGGATATGGAGCAAAAGCGGTTAATCATGATTTTGATTTTACCGAAGAGTATTTCTTTTGGGAAAAAACTGCCCTCACAGAAATAGAAACTTTCAAATAAATGGGAGATAACCGGAGGAGGAATAATCATAGAAAAACATGATAGTATCGGTGTAAATGCGAAAACGGTGTTGATATCTGTAACTATTTATGATTAAGCATGGGCTTTGAATGTGTGAGCTGCTCACCTTGAGCTATGGACAACTACTATTTTGGAATTAAAAGCATATGAAGGTAATGTGCACTATTGGAGGCTAAGCGATGACGACGGAAATTTATTCTGGCTATGGTTGGGGATGTACACAGGTAGGTTCCTGTGAAAACGGAACTATTTATGCTGGTTGTGGTTGGGGCAAAACGACTGCTGGTACATATTCCGAAGGGGAAGTTTATTCTGGATATGGCTGGGGACGTACGCACATTGGATGCTATCAGGATGGCTCTGTATATAGTGGTTATGGATGGGGAAAGACATTGGTTGGGTCGTATGCCAATGGAGAAATTTATTCTGGATATGGTTGGGGGCGTACACTAGCTGGGTCATACAATGGTGCTGATGGCGGAGCTGCAGCAGCGGCTTTGTTGCTTATACTAAAATAAGCGAGTATATGTAAGTATAATTTCCGATATTTGGAATCCACATTATTATTGAATTTGCTTGTAAATATTATCTATGGGAAATACGGATTTACTGAATGGGTGTTTACAGGAAAAGAAGCCGATATTATCTCGATATATAGAGTTTGACATTGTCCAGATAGGATAACTATGCCATACATATTAGGTGTTTTAATTATGGGGATATCTATTTCAATGGAAGACATGCCAATTCGATTATAAAATAGGTTTCTCAAAATACGGCTTTCGTATTGCACCTATTACTTTAAGCCAAGAAATTTATTGGTAGCGGATGATTTTTAGATTTTCCACGTCCGTAACAAAAATCCACAAGGTGTAAATTTCCTTGAAAATAAGCTATTTGTTTAGTATCAATATAATAAACACAACTTGGTGTGAACGACTTGATTGGACTGGCAAAGGCGGAAGTTTGAAGGGGCTATTCGGAGGAACCAGAAGCGACTGTTCAAATTGTAACAATGCAATGACAATAAAGAAGGGAATGCAAAAAGGTACAAGCACTGTGATGGATTGACGGCTGAAAGGTGTTTT
>CALVXH010000115.1 GCA_944368945.1 uncultured Bacilli bacterium | reverse complement strand
ACTTTAAATAATGGCGACATTAAAGCTAAGATTACCAATATAGAAAGAATTAACGATACTGATTTGCTTTATTTAGTTGTTGATGAACGTACATTCTTTGCTAAAAGTAGTTTAGGAAAATTTAGTGTAGGTCAAGAGATTAATGTTGATATTGATTTAAGCAAGATTTACTTTAAGATCGATGGAAAAGATGTCATTAAACCATTAAAAGATAGAGATCCTTTAATTGGCAAATTTGTTAATTTAAAGACTGCATTATTTAATCTTAAAGATGAATCAATCGTTAAAGAGAAAAATGATACTATTGAGGCTTTAAAAGTAAAACATAATGCTTTAATAGAAGAGGAAAATGCTAAATTTGCTAAAGAATTAGAAAAGGCAAAAGCTACTGATGTAACTTCAATTAAAGCTATGAATAATAGTAGATTAAATAAGTTAAAAGAGGAAAATAAAGCTAAATTTGCAGACTTAAAATCTACATATCAAGAAAAATATAAAGCTTTAAAAGCAGATCATATTGCTATTATTAAAAAGTTAAAAGCTGAAAATAAAGAGATATTCTTAAAGAAAAAAGAGACTGAAAATCGTGAGTATAAAGAATTCATATTAGAGAATAAAGATAAGGATGCTTTAAGAAAAAGAAAAGAAGATCATCGTATCTTTAAAGAAATTTTTCCTAAAGATAAAGCTAACGATTTAGACTTAAAATTATCTAATGAAACACTTAGATATGATAGTGAAATCACTACTATTAAAGGTGTTTATAAAAGAGGAGTTAAAGAGCTTAAACTTAATTATAGTGAATTACGTAGAAAATGTAATTTAGAAAATAACCCAGTTAAAGCAGTCACAAAAGCTCACTTTAAAAAGTTAAAAGAGTTAGGCCAAGAATCTTCTAAAGAAATCGAAAAAGCAAACTTAATATTCTTTATGAAATTTAATAATTACTACTATGAATTAAATAGTGTAATTGCAAATAAACTTATTCAAGGCTTAGGTTCAAGTGTCTTTAGTAAACAATTTAAGGTTGAATTACCTCATGACGCTTATACCATTACTGATGATCCTAATTCACTTACAGTAGTTGTTAAAGGATTTAAAGATTATGGTAAGAAAAAATATATGATTGTTGGAGAAGAAGGCTCAAAAGAAGAAATCTATATTTTAGTTGATAAGTTTGAACATAAAGTTGGAGATACTTTAAAAGTCAAAGTTAATTTAGAAAATTCAATTATTACTGAGACAACAATGAATATTAGATTATATTAGGAGGTTAAGTAATGAAAAAAAGATTATTATTTTTACTTCCAATGATTCTATTAACTAGTTGCTCTGAAAAAGGAATAACTGTTGAAGAAGCAAATACTATTATTCAAGGTTTTAATGATTATACTGCTACAACATATTCTTATGAAGGCAATGTTGACTATAACAATTTAGATAGAGACATTGCTAAAGAAGATATTAAATTATCAAAAGGAACACTTAGTGAAGCAATAGGAGCCCCACTAGTCCTTAATAAAGAAACATTTTTAGAAAAGCAATATACTCAAATTCAATATTGTTTAATTTCAAGTGATTCATATCAAAAAGTAATTATTAAAGAACTTGAGGATGGAATTCAATTTTATTCTAGGGGTAGTAATTTTACGTTAAATTTAAAACATGCTAGCGAAAGTGATGGAAGTGCCGAAATTAGTGCAAGATGGGATATAACTTTAACCTATAATGAAGATGGTTTATTAGTTGAAGAAATTGGTGAAACATTAAACTATCACACTAATGATGCATTAAAAGCTGCATTTAAATGCACTTACACATATGCTTAAAACTAAATTTATAAAAAGTTTTCTATTGGTTAATTTATTACCACTATTATTTAGTTGTAGTTATGGAGGATTTGATGAAGAAACTAGCGCCTTTGTCGAATCCTTCGCTATTAGCGAAGCTATGAATAATACTAAAATAGCAAGTTTAACTAAAACTTCTATTTTACTTGATAATGATGTAATTATTGGTGAAGAAGTAGAAACTATAGAATTCGATAAGAGTGATAGTAATAATATCTACTATTATTATAAGTTAGAAAAAAGTGGTGAATTTATAAGTAATGAAGGTGATGAACCAAATTATAAAGAAAGAATCATTAATAAATTAGATAGTACGTATAAAGAATATTTAGTTAATGATGAAGTAACTTCATTAAATGATATTAATGAAAGTGAAATCAACTTACTTATTCAAAATTTCTTTTATACTCAAGAAACTAGTGGGATTTATACAACTGGTTATTATTATGGTGATAGCATAAAAATTAATACGCAGTTCTATCGTGAATTTAAATATGATAAAGAAGAAGGAACTTTAACTTTCCAAATTATAAACGATATAACTAATGAAAATTATTTAATAAATAATACGTTTAAAGTAAATAAATATGGCATGTTATTGACTCAAGAAACTTCAACTAAAGAAGTAGAGGGAACTAAAGAAGCAAAAACTATAGTTGAAGCGAATTATTCAAAAATTGATAACTACCATGACATAATGGAGATAATTAATGAAGAAATCTAAAATTTTAGTGCTTGGAGCCTTAGCTTTATTATTAAGCGGGTGCACTAGTGGTAGTGTTAATAATAATGATTCGTTAGGAACTACTATTATTGATACTACAGATCCTTTTCCTAATTTATTTAATAGAGAGACAGGAGTGTTAAAATCGAGTGGCGAAGAAGATGCTTATATTTTCCCTGACTTAATTACTCTTAGATATCATCGTGATGATAATGACTATTTGAATAAAAGATTTTGGATTTGGTGTGATGGTGCAGCTCCTGAAAGAGAATTTGAGATGACTGCCGATAGTGATGGTTACACTTATTCAATGACATTTTCTCCTTTAGAGATATTTAAAATTCAAACTAATAGTTTCTCATTCATGGTTAAAAACACTGGAACTCGGGATGGAAAATCTGCTGAAATTCCTATAAGTTATCTAGATTATCCTCCAACATTAGTTACTGAAGGTGAAAATGAAGGTAAATATGTTTTAGAAATTTACGCTTTAGCAAGTGGAACTAATTTAGATATTTATAAAACTAAAGAGGATGCTCAAAGCGATCAAGTACAAACTGCTTTTATTAGTGAAGATTATAAAAAATTAAATATTTATACTAAAGATGGAACTGGTAATGGCGAAAGTATCATTACTAGTTTGAATATATATAAATTTACTGGTAGTTACTTAAGTATGTCAGTAGATAGTCAAACAGCAAATAAAGAAAAATATTTATTATTTGAAGCTGGCAATGTCAATAAACAAAATGTCGCTATCAAGTTTGATAATAAATTAACTATTAATTGCAAATATGTCTTAGAGTTAACCTTTAAAGATAAACCAGATAAAGTAACTAGTTATACAGTAGCTTATGATAACTTATATAATACTCCTGAATTTTTAGCTCTTAATTATGATGGTGATGATTTAGGAAGTAGAGTTATTCATAATGGTGATTCTACAAAAACAACATTTAAAGTTTGGGCACCAATTGCAAGTAGAATGGTCTTAAGAATATATGATGTCGGTTATGATGCAAGCTATCTAGATGAAACTAAATATAATAATAGTTTGGAAAAAGCTTTATGTGCTAACTATAAATCATATGAAATGGCTTTAGATCCTCATGACTTTGTTTGGGAATATACTTTCGATGAAGATTTAAGTGGAAAATATTATACCTATAAAGTCTATAACACCTTAGGAACTAGTGAAGTTGTTGATCCTTATGCTTACAGTGCTAGTGTTGATGGAGGAAGAGGAATGGTTGTTGATTTCTCTTCAAACGAAGCTACTCCTGAAGGCTATGATGAAGTTCCATTAAAGTGGAATGGAGTAACAGGTTATGATATTTCTACTCCACAAGAATTAGCAATTAGTGAAGTCCATATTAGAGACTTAACAATGTCTGATACTTGGGGTGGAGATCCAAAATTAAAGGGCACTTTTAAAGGGTTTATTGAAGAAGGAACGACTTATTCAACAACTATTGATGGCGAAGAAGTAACAGTTAAAACTGGTTATGACCACTTAGTTGAATATGGAGTTAACGCTATTCAAATTCTTCCTTTCTTTGATCAAGATAATGGTGAAAGAACAAGAAAGGAAGTCATATATAATGAAGGAGAAGAAGATGAATATTCTGCTCAAGTAGTTGATTATGATACAATGGGTGAATTTAACTGGGGGTATAATCCACTTAACTATAATGTACTAGAAGGAAGTTATTCAACTGATCCTAGAGATGGTTATGTGAGAATTAAAGAATTTAGAGAGTTAGTTACAAAATTTGCAACCAACGAAAATCATACAAGAATAATAATGGATGTTGTTTATAATCACGTGTCAAGTGCACCAACATCTAACTTCGAAAAATTAATGCCTAAATACTACTTTAGATATAACGCTGATGGCAGTTATAGCGATGCTAGTGGATGTGGAAATGAAGTGAAAAGTGAAGCACCAATGATGAGAAAATTCATTGTTGATAGTGTAGTTCACTGGGCTACTCATTATAAGATTAAAGGCTTTAGATTCGATTTAATGGGCGCTTTAGACTTAGAAACTATGAATGAAGTTGCCAATACTTTATACCAAATTGATCCAGATATAGTTGTTTATGGAGAAGGATGGTATGCTGCAGCTCCTAGATTAAATGGTGGATTATGTGCAGTAAATCAAAATATTGGAACAAATTTATATCCAGGAAGAAATGCTGAAGATAGCGATGCTAAATATAAAGGAAGTGGCTTTGTAGGTGGATTTAATAATGGTGGAAGAGATGCACTTAAAGGCGATAATAGCATGTCTAATGGCGCTTATTGGGGCTTTATTGCTAAAGGCGAAGATAATGACGAAGTTAGAAATAGAGCAGCTAAAATGATGCTTGGGGCAAATGGGTATGATGGTTGCCCATGGAATCCTTTGCAAAATGTAAATTATGTATCATGTCATGATAATTACACTCTTTTTGATCAATTAAATTACACATTAAGCGACGATGGCGGAGTTACTGAACCTGATATTAAAACAGTTGCTAAAGCAAGTGTCTCAGTTAATGGAATGGTTTTAATGAGTAATGGTATTAGCTTTATTAATGGTGGAGAAGAATTATTTAGAACTAAGATTGAATATGCTGAAGAAACTCAACCTGATGAAGTTATGATGTATGGTAAACGTATTACTCATAACTCATATAAATCAAGTGATTTAACTAATGCTTATGATTATTCTAGAAAAGCTGAATTATATGATTACTTTAAAATGTATTGTGATTTAGTTGACCTTAAAAAAGAACTTAGTTTCTCTCAAGAAATCGTAACTTGGGATGACTCTACTGGTACTTATGAAAGTGGAGATGCAGTTAATTTAGAAACAGCTAATACTCATGATTGTCAACTTGCTATATATCGTAAAGGTAAAGATGGAAGTGCATATCACGTGTTATTAACTGCTAGAAAAGATGCAGGGACTTATTATTGTGAAGGTACAACAGTATTTAATAATAGTGGCAGTGAAGTTAATAGTGCTCAAGATGGATTTGATGCAAATGGACCATATTCACTTGTAATTATTAAAGGATAATTGTGAGGTGTATTTATGAAAAAAAGATTATTTGCTTTTGTTTTTGCAGCAAGTTTATTAACTTTAGGACTTTATTGTTGCTCTAATACTACAACTGTAGAGGAAGAAACTGGAACTGTAACAATTTTACCTGTTGAACACGCTAGTGTTACTTCTTCAATTACTTCAGGAAAAGTAGGAGATGAAGGCTATTTAACAATTACTCCAGAAAGTAAAGACTATAGAGTAATGGACGTTGTTCAAAATGATTTATTTAAATTATATGAAGATGAAAATATAAAATACCGTTATCCATTTACTTTAAAAAAGGGTGAAAATACTTTCTCAATCACTATGTATTATGAAGAAGTAATTGAAAGTGATAGTGATATTATCGGACCAACAAATGAAGAAATTATTCCTGATGGTGAATTAAGTGATGAACTTGATCCAATTCCTACTCCAGGAGAAGATAATAAACCAGCCTTCGAAAATCCAGTTAGAGTCTACTTTAAAGATAGTAGTTGGTGGAATCAAAGCGCAGCAGGAGTTGGAGTCATTAGTTATGATAAAAGTGGAAATATCATTAGCGAAAATACTACTTTAGGTGATCAAATGACTCATATGAGTTATAACGCTGCTGGTGGATTTAACTATTTCTATATTGATATAGATGGAGATAATGCCGAATCAATACAATTTATTAGAACAGATGGAAATTGCACATCATTCTGGGGAGCAAAGACTGAAATATTAGATGTTCCAGAGGAACCTAATGATATGTATATATTAACTGATGTAGAAAGTTGGTATGGAGATAGTGAACCTCATACACTTGCTACATGTACAGTTGGTAAATATGATCCTACTAATGACCCAGTCATTGAAAATAATGGAATATATACATTGTATTTTGAAACAAAAGATTGGTGGGATGAATTGAGTGGCGAAGTCTATTGCTATATTCGGGGAACAAGTCCAAAAACTGCATGGCCAGGAGAAGCTATGACTAAAGTTAGCGATACTCTTTATAGCATTGAATTTGATACTTCGTTATACATGAATTGTATATTCGCTAAAGTTAATGGAACCACAGTTACTTATCAAACAGCAGATATTAAAGTTCCTACAACTTATGGTGAAAATGCTTCGATTATTGCCAGATTAAATAGTGATACTAAAGTTGATAAAGATAGTGTTACTTGGAGTGTATACGAAGCATAAATAACGGTTTCATACGACTAATAGGGAGTCGTTTATATATTAAAGGAGGATAATTAATGAAAAAAGGAAAAATACTACTAGTAAGTAGTTTAGTCTTTTTTGGTACGCTCATAGGGACTACTTTAACAGGTTGTGGCTCTAATGAAACTGAAAAAGAAGAAGATAAGTATACAGTTAAGCTTTCTTTTGATAATACAAAAGGAAGTGTAAAAGCAAGTACTACAAGTGGTAAAGTTGGAGAAAAAGTTACTCTTACCATTACTCCAAATACAGGTTATGAAGTTGGTACTATAAAAATTAATGGTTCTAGTGTTGAGTCCACGATAAGAGAATTTACACCTATAAAAGGTGAAAATACTGTTGCAGTAACTTTTAATTTAATAGTTGATCCAGTTGATACGGCTGAAGTTACTTTAGTACAAGCTGACCATGGTACTATAAGCGCAAGTAAAACTAGTGGAAATGTTGGAGATGAAATTATAGTTACTGTTACTCCAGATAGTGGATACGAGCTTGATTGGCTAAAACATAATAATAATGATATAACCACAACAAAGAAATTTAATTTAGTTAAAGGTGAAAATAAAGTTACTGTTGCTTTTAAAGAGGTTACTCCCGTTATTGAAACTGCTACCGTAACTATTGAAGAAACAACTAATGGAACAATTAGTGCTAGTAAAACTAGTGGCAATGTAGGTGATGAAATTATAGTTACTGTTACTCCAGATAGTGGATACGAGCTTGATTGGCTAAAGCATAATAATACAGATATTACTCAAACTAAGAAATTTACTTTAGCAAGTGGAGAAAATAAAATAACTGCTTCATTTAAAAAGTCACTTCTTCCTGAAGAATTAAAAACGTTCTATTTTAAAGATGTTTCATGGTGGAATGATGCTGGAGCTTCAACAATGATTCGCCTTTATGATGGAGATAAAACATTAATTACAACTGCTTAAGATACTTCATTATATTTAGGAGAAAAGATGACTTATCTTAATAACCCAGGTTACTATGAGGGATCTAATTATTGGAGTTATGAAATCGATACTTCTAAAGTATACTATGTCCAATTTATTCGCGCTTCCGGCGATGGAACACAAGATTGGGGTGCAAGAACTAATTTGCTTGAGGTAACTAGCGAAAATAACTTTGTTACTTTAGGTGATACGGCTAAATGGTATGGTGATGGTAATTATGCTGAAGCTACATGGAGTCATAAAGAATTAAGTGAATTTACTAGAGAAGAGTGTGAAGTTAATTTTGTATATGATGATACAAAAGGTAATGTAGCTTTAAATGGCTTAGCATTTGCTGATTCAACTGTTGGATTTAGTGTTACTCCTAATGAAGGATTTATCGTAGATACTATTAAAATAAATGGTGAAGAAGTAGATCCATTAACAAGAAGTTTTGAAACTGTTAAAGGTGAAACATACACAATAGAAGTCACATTCAAAGAAGGCATTATAGAAAAATATACATTCTATTTTAAAACAACAAGCGCTTTAGAAGAGAATGGCAGAAGTGCGTATGCTTATTTATTTAGTTCAACTGGTGGAGAACTTTCAGCTTGGCCTGGTGAAGAAATGACTTTTGTAAGCTATGATGAAACTTCTAATACTAGTATTTGGAAAATAGAAGATGTTGACTTAACAAAATTTGATAAAATTATTTTCTCAATTGGAAAAGATAGAGTCGCTATTAATCAAACAATAGATATTGATTTATCATTAATCGCTGGAACAGAAAATAATTTATATACACTATCAGAAACTCCAATTGATGGAAAATATGTTGGTGAATGGAGTGTTTATGAAGCTTAATTAGACAATATGAAGTGACCTCCATCAGCGATTGCAAATATCGTGAATTCATGTAAATTGTGATATGTGTAAATT
>CALVXH010000114.1 GCA_944368945.1 uncultured Bacilli bacterium | reverse complement strand
GGCAATGATACATAGCCGTCATCTCCTCTTAAAATATTTGTACCAAATTTGAAAACTATACGTTTTGCATTAATAAATTCTTCTCTATTCATAATTTTATTATATTACAAATAAATTTAATCAATTTCAACTTCTTGATTTATTTCTACTTCATTTTTTTCATCTGATAATGGAGCTTTGTTGTCTTTATATAACCAATACAGATACATATCAACAAGTAAAAAGAATGTATTTAAAATATACAGCCAGAATACCCAATCCATATTATCCAATATTTTGTGTGCTATACCGCAGACATAGCCTAATAAAATTAGCATTGAAAAGTGAATACTTTTGCCATGTACACATTTGCATTTATATGTTTTTAATGCTGCAACAGGCCAGCTAATTCCGAAACATACCATCATTCCTGCTTCAAATACGCTCATTTTTCTCCTTCTTTTTGATTTATCCTTTTATATTTATTGTATTACTTTTTTTCTTTTCTTCAAATCCTAGTCCACGCATTAATGGATGTAGTATATGATTGCTTAATTCTGATGCTATCCAGGCAAGACCTATTACTGTTCCTGTCAGATTACTTAATTCTATAGCACCTTTTGCTGCAGGAAATTCTGGAGGTTTGTCGTCTTTTAAGAGATGTTCTTTCAAAGTTAATTTATCATCATTAGATATTTTTAGGGTATCAGATATTTTTGATAAAAGTTTGTGATCTTGTCTATCTTTTTTCTCCATTTTTGCCAATTTTGCATAATTTAGATATTCTGCAGCATTCTTGAATGCCGGAAGATCTTTGTCTCCTTTTAGAATTTTTTGAGCTAGTTTGAAACCATATTTTTGGAAAATAAATGGAATCATTGTCAAATATATTCCAAGACATAAAAGTTGGTATAGACCTTCTTTAGTTGCTGCATATTTTCTGGTTTTTTCATCAACGTTATTATCCATCATAATTGCAACAGGTCTGCCGGTTGCTTTGAATAAAGATTCTGTCGTGACAGTGTAAGTTGTATTATTTGCAAAATTTACAAATTTCGGATTTAAAAGTACGTTAGCTACTTTATCAATCATTATACACCTCCAATCTTCATTCCGGAATTATAAAAATTCTTGAAATGATAAGGAGTTGTATAACCTTGGAAATTAGGTTGTGCTATTTCTTTTCGGGATAGTGGTTGTTGGGGAATCCTTTTTGTTTCTTTTTTAGGTAACAATGCATTCATGAGAGGTTTTGTTGCAGCGTTACATATTGCAGGTATAACAAATAGAGCTGTTAAGCTCACAGTGATAAGTGACAGAGTAGATTTCATTTTAGGAAGTTCTTTAAGATGATTAGATTTTTCTGCAATATGTTTTGCAAGCTTCTCGACTCCGGCATCTGTAATTAAGTATGAGCCAAAAGCTACTGCTCCAGTCAATCCCTCTCTGAATGCTGTATATCTTCTTGAATCCTTTTCTTGTTTTTTGTCCATCATAGTAAATGTTGGACGTAAAATCCCTTTTGATACGGCAATTGTTAAAGCTCCATATAGGGCTTTATTATTTTTGCCTAAATTCATACATAAATTTTTAAATTGTTTTTGAAAAGGGGTAGTCATATTTTTCTCCATTATTATTCTAAAACTTGAAAGCAGTGTGTAAAATACAAAAAATATTATAATAATTATAAGTTTTTCTTATAATTTATTAAATTTATGATATAATTTAGTTATGAACTTAAATCAATTAAAATATATTGTTGCAATTGCAGATGAATTAAATATATCGAAAGCAGCTCAAAAATTGTATGTTTCTCAGCCTTCATTGAGTCAGTGCGTTCAAAATATTGAGCGAGAACTTGGTACAAAAATTTTTGACAGAAGTACAACACCTTTAAAAATTACATATGCAGGAGATGTTTATATAAATTGGGCAAGAAAGATTTTAAATTCCACAGAAGAAATTAATCGGCAAATTGCAGATATTTCAGGTCTTAAAAATATAAAACTTTCTATAGGTATTTCTCCATATCGCAGTACTTGTATTTTGCCGCCAGTTATAAAGCAGTTTAAAAAGTTATATCCAGATTGTTATATTGTTGTAGAAGAACATCCTACAACTGTTTTGCATTCAATGATGGATGAGGGGAAACTTGATATTTTAATTGATACTCCGCATCATAATACTATTGATTATACAAGTATTCCGTTATTGAAAGAAAATATACTAATTGATGTCCCAAAGGATTGGGATATAAAAGCTGAAGAAATTGATCTTTCTGAATTTGCGGATAAGCCTTTTGTAATGCTTGCAAATGAACAATTGTTAGGTAGATTGTCAAGAGATTTATGTGTTAAAAATGGTTTTGAACCTAAAATATCATTAGAATGTCATACAGTAGAAACTGCTCATGCATTTGTTGCTCAAGGATTGGGTGCATCTTTTGTGCCTGAACTTTTTGTAAAATATTGGGATAAAAAAGATACAAATTATTATAAAATTAAAAATTGTCAGCCTGTCCGAGAATTTTGTGTAATTTATGACAATAGGAAGTATTTACCTTTAGCAGTTAAGGATTTTATAAAAGTATTAGATGATTTCTTGCACAGTTAATAATTTAGTAATATACTAAAGTTATTATGAAAAACGTAAGACAAACAAACATAAATATACATAGAGATAGCTGGGTTGAGATTAATTTAGAAAATATCGCATATAATATGCGTTCAATAAGAAAAAA
>CALVXH010000113.1 GCA_944368945.1 uncultured Bacilli bacterium | reverse complement strand
TTTTTTTGAAAATGTCCATTACTATGACGGGAAAATTTCATCACCGTATTTTGATGAAGATGAATTAGAATTGAGTGATGAACTTGAATTTTTTGATGACGGTTTTAGGGTAAAAGGTCGCAAAGATAGGATTGTTAAAATTCAAGAGAAACGTATTTCTTTAAATGAGATAGAAAATATTTTAAATTCTGATGAATTTATCGAAAAATCATATTGCTTAAAGCTTGATGATAAATTGTGTGCAGCAGTTGTATTGAACGAAAAAGGCCGTAAATTTTTAGAAGAAAACGGAAAACTTGAGTTAGTAAAGAAGATTAAAAATAGCTGGATTGCTTCGCATACGCTCGCAATGGCGAAATATGAAAGAGTGCTGCCAAAGAAATGGAGATTTTTGTATGATTTGCCCGTAAATGAAAGAGGGAAAACTGATTTAGCAAGAATTAAGGAAATTTTTAATACTAATGTGACATCCCCTTATGTTGTTGACTTTAATATTAATGGTGATAATGCTTATTTGGATTTAATTTTTCCTAAAAACAGTAATTTTTTTGAAGGGCATTTTCCGCAAATGCCTATTTTACCGGGTGTTGTGCAATTATTTTTTGTAAAAGAATTTATCAAAGATGTTTTTCATCTTGATTTTGTTCCGCAAAAGGTTAAAAAAGTTAAGTTTTCATCAATAATTAAGCCTGATATGAAAGTCCGATTGACTTTATGCAAAACTGATAAAGCTGTTGAGTATAAGTTTACGAAAGATGAAGTTATTTTTTCTTCAGGGACTTTTGTTTTATAATAGTGCTATGAAAAATATTTTTGCAGAAACTTTTATTGATGTACCTTTTTATGATTTAGATCCTATGAATGTTGTCTGGCATGGCAATTATGTGAAATATTTAGAGGTTGCTAGATGTGATTTGCTATCAAAAATAGGTTATACCTATGATGATATGAGAGCAGATGGAGTTGCTTATCCTGTTGCTACTATGGATTTAAAATTTATTAAATCAGCAAAATTTATGCAAAAATTAAAAGTTGTATCAACTATTGTGGATTATGAACCTGCTTTGAATATTAAATATGAAATTTATGATTGTGAAAACGGAGAAAAAATCTTCAAAGCCAAAAGTATGCAAATATGTGTAGATACAGCGACAAGAGAGAGTGTATATACTGCTCCAAAAAGATTTGTTGAAAAATTGGAGGCTTATGCGTAAATTTTTAATATTATTGATTTCAATATTATGTGGAATAAATTTGTGTTTTGCTGTCGAAGATGTATTTAATCATCTTTCTACAAGCAAAGCAATAGCTCAGCAGATGCCAAAGTTAGGGGATGCATACTGCAAATTTACCCAAGAAAAAAGAATTGGGGAAACTGTTTTGAAATCAGGCGGAAACTTCCAGTTTATAAAAAATAAAGGTGCGATTTTTGAAACATTATACCCGATTAGATCTACTGTATCTTATACATCTTCTCAAAACAAACAAATTAATGATATTATTGTCGCTATTTCAAATAAAAATTATTCTTATTTAGATAAGAATTTTAATTTATACTATGAAAAAACTAACGGCTTATGGACTATTGGTCTAAAGCCTAAAAAGGGTTCAGTTGCCTCATCTCAATTACATGATATTATTATAAAAGGTAAAGAGGATATACAAAACATAAAAATATCCACTATAAAAAACGGGGTTACGGATATTTCTTTTAAATGCGAAACAAATTAGAAAAAACTTTTAGAATATTATTTATTTTTATTCTTGTAATCTTAGGATTACTGGTATTTTTCAGGCCTGCACATACGGAAACTAACATTTTAAAAGCGATTTTTTCATCTTTACAAGACAATATTTTGGTTGATTTAAGCAGTAAGTTTTCTGCAAAAATTAATGTAATTGTAGAAAGCGACAGTCCTGAAAAGTCTGAAAAGATTGCAAAAACTCTTTATTCAAAACTTGATAAAACAAAGATGTATACATCTGATATGAATGTAAATGCAGTTTTGACAAATTATGAAAAATATCATAATAATCTGCTTTCCGGGAAAATGCGTATTAATTTAAAAAATAAGCAATACGATATTGTCGAAGAAAGCGGACTTGAAACTTTGTATAATCCGATTATGCCTCCTGTAGGTTCTATTGAAGAAGATCCGTTTTTGCTTTTAACAGATTTTGTAATGAGTTTATCTCCAAATAAGCAGGTAAGTAATTTCACGCCGTTTGAGTATAGTAAAGATGGCGAAAATTCAAAATTTTTCAGTATCATAATGCTTGATGTAGATAGTGACATTGCGCTTGCTCCTACAATTTTGAATGATGAAGTGAAAAAGCTTATTTCAATAAAAGATGAATTGTCAAAAGACGGTGTAAAGATTTATCTTACAGGTGCTCCTATTCATTCTTATTATGCAAGCAGTCATTCAATATTTGAGATTAATTTAATTTGTATTTTATCTACATTATTTGTAATTGGGCTTGTATTCTGGTATTTCAGGTCATTCAAGCCATTATTGCCGATTGTTTTGAGTATTGGGTTAGGAATTTTCTCTGGATATTGTATGACGTCTTTAATTTTTAAAGATATACATATTCTGACATTTGTATTTTCGACAACTTTGATAGGTATTTGTGTTGATTATTCTTTGCATTACTTTGTATCGGATAAAGGCGAAGATACAATCGGAGAGATTTTTAAGAGCTTAACTGTAAGTCTGCTTACTACTGTGAGTGCATTTATTGTTTTGTTATTTGCAAATTTTGTATTACTAAAACAAATTTCTGTTTTCACAATTACAGGACTTACGGTTGTATATCTTTTTGTTGTTCTTTTTTATCCTTTGATACCTAAAAATTTTGTGTTTGAAAAACGTGAAATAAAACCTTTTAATATTCCTCAAAAATGGGGTAAAATAGCTGTTTATGCGGTTTGTGCAATTGCAATAATAGGACTTTTCAGAACACATTTTGATGACAATATAAAAAATATGTATGTGCCGCCAAGAGATCTTATGAATGCAGAAAAACTATTTGGTGAACTGGCTGGTACAAATGGTGATACCTCAATTTTTGTTGTTAAAGGGGAAAATCTTGAGGATTTACTCCAAAAAGAAGAAGCAATAGAAGATAAGCTTGATTTAGAAAATATCGAGTA
>CALVXH010000112.1 GCA_944368945.1 uncultured Bacilli bacterium | reverse complement strand
ATGGCGGCCAAGTTCAACACCCCCATGCTCTGCTACGGCGAGAACGTCAGCTTTGAGTACGGCGGCAACGCCGACAAAGAGACCTATTCCGCCATGGATCAGATCGAGAACGGCGTGGCCGTGGGTTTCCCGCTGGAAGAGCTGGTGGGCGACGGTGTCACCGAGAATGACCTGAGCCTGACTATGGCTCCCAGCGCTGAGGAACGGGCCAAGCTGGACCCCTTCTATATGAGCTACTTTGTGCCCTGGAACAGCTACAAGAACTACCAGATCGCCAAGGCCCACGGCTTCCATGACCTGACCCACGAGTGGGACCGCACCCATCACGCCGAGAACTTCGACCAGATCGACTCCCGCGCCTACCTGGTGCACTCCTGGCTCAAGTATCCCAAGTTCGGCCATGCGGCGGCCACCGACTACACCGCCCGCTATATCCGCTACGGCCTGATGACCCGGGAGGAAGCCATCCCCATCATCAAGGAGCGGGACGGCAAACTGGACCCCCTGTGCGTTCGGGATTTCTGTGAGTTCTGCGGCTATACTGAGAGCGAGTTCTGGGCCATCATGGACAAGTTCTACAACCGTGATCTGTTCGAGAAGAACGAGTACGGCGAGTGGGAACTGAAAGACCCCATCTGGAAGCAGGGCTGAGCCCAACCATACAAAATACCCGCTGCCGGTCTGCAACGCTGGCAGCGGGTTCATGTTTCACAGGAAAGAAGGACGTACAACATGCAAACCAAACCTGTTCTGATCCGCGGCGGCCGGGTCCATGACGCGGTCCACCCCGAACCGCAAGCCGTCGACATCCTGCTGCAGGACGGCAAGATCGCTGCCATGGGTGCTGACCTCGATGCCCCTGAGGACTGCGAAGTTGTGGATGCATCCGGGCTGGATGTGTTCCCCGGCTTTGTGGACGCCCACAGCCACATCGGCCTGGACGGCTCCGGCATCGGCTACGAGGGCCGGGACTACAACGAGATGAACGACATCTGGACCCCGCACCTGCGGGCCATCGACGGCATCAATCCCCGTGACCCCAGCTTTGCGGCGGCCCGCAATGTCGGCGTGACCTGTGTCTGCACCGGCCCGGGCAGCGCCAACGTGCTGGGCGGCACTTTCGTTGCCCTCAAAACGGTGGGGGAGCGGGTGGACAACATGGTGGTCAAGGACCCCGTTGCCATGAAGTGCGCCTTCGGCGAGAACCCCAAGCGGGTCTACAAGGATAAGTTCGATTCCACCCGCATGTCCACGGCGGCCTTCCTCCGGGGCGCCCTGGCGGCGGCCCGGGATTACGGCGCCCGCAAACAGGCGGCCAATGGAGATATCACCAAGATGCCTGCCTACAACCAGAAGCTGGAAGCCCTGCTGCCGGTGCTGGACGGCACCATCCCCCTGAAGGCCCACGCCCATCAGGCTAACGACATCTTTACGGCGCTGCGCATCGCCCATGAGTTCGGTGTGCGCATCACCTTGGAGCACGTGACCGAGGGCCACCTCATCGTGGACGAACTGGCAAAAGAGAAGGATGTCCCCATGGCGGTAGGTCCCACCCTGACCCACGCCAGCAAGTTCGAGCTGCAGAACAAGAGCTGGGCCACCCCCGGCGTTCTGGCAAAGGCCGGCTGCCATGTGTCCATCATCACCGACAACTCGGTTATCCCCCAGCAGTATCTGCCCCTGTGTGCCGGTATGGCTATCAAGGCGGGTATGGACCCCTTCGCTGCCCTGCAGGCGGTGACCATCCACCCCGCGGAGCACATCGGCGTGGCCGACCGTGTGGGCTCGCTGGAAGTGGGCAAGGACGCCGACCTGGTCCTCACCGACGGCTGCCCCTTTGAGGTGCTGACCCACGTCAGGGCTGTCTACATCGACGGTGTGCAGGTGGCGGGAGAGCAGTGACACGGTTGAGCCGGATGCTGCCATGAGAATTGCAATCTGTGCTTGCAACCCGCCCAAACCTGTGCTATAATACCCGCTATACGGCAAGGACGCCGCCCGGAAGAGGGAAATCCTCTCTTCCGGGCGGCGTTTTGTTTTTGCCCTGCCGGGTAAGAGATCAGGAAAACAGCAAACCCACCGATCGGGAGGAAACCACCATGGAAAAACTGCCGCGCTACGTCGACATCGATTATTCCAAATATGCGCCGGACATTCCGGAGGACCAGCTGGAGACCTATTACGGCCTGCCCCAAAAGGTCCGATTCTGCAAGGAATGCGTCATGAGCAACCAGAAGCCCAACTCCTGCTACGAGTTTGAGCACACCATCCACTCCATCAAAAAGACGATGGTCATTCAGGAGGACGGCGTCTGCGATGCCTGCCATGCCTGCCACAACAAGGCCAACGGCAACATCGACTGGGCCCTGCGGGAGAAGGAACTGCGGGAACTGTGCGACCAGTACCGCAAGACCGACGGCTCCTACGACTGTCTGGTGCCCGGCTCCGGCGGCAAGGACAGCTTTTACGCCGCCCATCTGCTCAAGTACAAGTACGGCATGCATCCCCTCACCGTGACCTGGGCGCCCCACATCTACACCCCCTGGGGCTGGGACAACATGCAGGCCTGGATTCATGCCGGCTTTGACAACTACCTCTGCACCCCCAACGGCATGACCCACCGCCTGCTCACCCGCCTGGCCACCGAGAACCTGTTCCATCCCTTCCAGCCCTTCATCCTGGGCCAGAAGCAGCTGGCCCCCAAGATGGCCGCCAAGTTCGGCATCCCGCTGGTGTTCTACGGCGAGAATGAGGCCGAG
>CALVXH010000111.1 GCA_944368945.1 uncultured Bacilli bacterium | reverse complement strand
GAAGAACCAATAATTGAACCACCTTTTGGTAAAATTCCTGAAGCAATTTCTGTTCCATCTAATCTAACATAATTATTTTTTACAAGGCCTCTGTATCCATCGATATAACCGTAACATTCTATTCCATTTGTTTCACATGTTTTTTTAATTGCTCTGATTACTGCATTAAATCCTGATACATCTCCACCATTTGCTAGTATTGCTACTTTCTTTAACATAAAAATCCTCCCTTTCTCTTGTTTATGTCCATATATTATTATAACAATATTATGAAAAATTACAAGTTTTTGGAAGGATTTTTTTATTTTAATATAAAATTTCATTTGTATATTCTTATAGCATCTATATAAACTATATCTTTATCAGTTGCTTCTTTTTTGGCTCTTAATTCTATTGTTCTGGTATCATTTCTTATATCCATACTTGATATTGCTTGAAATTCTGAATCACCATTTATGTTTTCATCACGAATTGAATTTAAACCTAATACCATCATATCTTCACTATATTGGTAAACTGATATCACACCTATATTTTGAATTTTTCTTGATAATATATCAATTTTACTTCCAGTAAAATTATCTATTCTTATTGAACTTCTGTTACTACTACTATTATCTATAACTTGCACATATTTTGCTTTACCATTACTATAATTTTCATTTGTATCATCTTGCCAACTTCCTGTATATTGAAATCCTGCAAAATCTTCTTCATATGTTATCACATCACCTTGGATAACATCTATTTCCTTATAATAATCTTCTCCATCTATATTCACTTTACAATAAAAGGTTTCATCTCCTTGCATAACAGTTTTTAATGTATACTTAAATGTAGCATCACTAATATCTCCTACAACTTCTAAAATTCCACTCTTTCCTTCTACTGGTTCTGCTATTTTTGCTTCTTCTTCTTTTGTTAGCATAATTCCTTCTATTCTATAACTTGTATATCCTGGTTTTTCTATCGCTATATCTCCTTCTGTAATAATTTTATTGAAATTCACTTCATCTAAACTACTTGTTATTGTATAGCTTGCTTCTGTTAGTCCATCTGAAAAACTTATATCTTTACTTCCAATCACTACATGTCCTGTTTCTTCTATTTTTGTTCTTTCTTCTGCTGTAATCAAATCTTCTGTTTCTAAATCGTCTAATAAATCTTCCAATGTTTGTGCTGTATTTTCTCCTATATAATTATCTGCTTGTTTCTCTGTTTTCCATAAGTTTTTTCTTTCTTCTACTGTTGCTGCTCTTGTTTCTATATCTGCTTCACTCGCTTTTGTCAAAATTCCATTTTCTCCTGTTAGAGTCGCAATACTTACTCCTGCTAAGATTAATAACACAATAATTGTAATTACTAGTGCTATTAATGTAATTCCTTTATCATTTAGTCTTTTCATTTGTTCCTCCCATTACTTATATTTGTCTTTTCTTTTTATTAATTACCCCATTATTCACTCATAATTTTATATTTATTCATAAAAACATTCGTCAGGAACTCCCCACCAAGTTTCGGATGTAAAATAACCTATGGTACCTGACGGTACTTTTACAGAATTTGCCATTAAAGTATTGTTTCCACCAAACACACTATTATCAAGATCTCCTGGAGAGCTTTTATTTATAGTTGGTATACTTTGAAAGGTAACTTCTGTTAATAGATTATTACTAAATGCTCCATTTCCTATAGTGGTTAATGAACTAGGTAATACAACATTTGTTAATAAATTATTAGCAAAGGTTCTTATCCCAATACTAGTCAATGAATTTGACATTGAAATATCTTCTATTGATAGGTTCGAAAATGCCGAATGTCCTATTTTTTTAACTGTATCTGGAATTATTAATTTTGCTATTTTTAAATAACCTTCTCCTCGCCTTATATTTATTTCTCTAAATGCATCGTTTCCAATCTCAACCACTTCTTTTCCATCTATTTTTTTAGGAATATTCCCTACCTCTTTTAATAGTTCTTTAAATGTTGGTTCTATTTCATCATATATAGCATTTGTATCTATTCCTTCAGAAGCTGCTGTCAATTTTGATTGAAATTCCTCCACTGAAATCCCTAATTTATTTAATTCTTCTAGAATTTCTTCTTCAGATGAAAATTCAGCATTCATAAATTTCCTCAAAAATTCTTCTGAAAAGTCTGGATCATTTTCATGCATTTTTTCTGTATATTTCATCATGTATAAGTAATCATCTGTTAAATCTGTTATACTAATTCCACCTTCTACTTCTTCATACTCATATAATACTTCATAGCTAATTGCATTTTTATCAACTTGTGCCACTTTTCCTTCTTCATCTATATTATAATTATTTTTTGTATCTAGGAATTCTACATTTATTGTACCATTTCCATTTTCTGTTGTTTCTGTCTTATTTTCTCCCACTAATTTTTCTAATTCTTTTTGTATATCTTCCGGGGTTATTTCTTCTCCCCATTTACCTGAACTTGCTGCTATATATGCCAAACTTACTTGTTCTTGCTCATTTGCTATTTCCGTTTCTCTACTTGCTTCACTTGCTTTTGTTAATATTCCATTTTCTCCAGTTAAAGTTGCAAAGGTTACTCCTGCCAAAATTAATAATACAATAATCGTAATGACTAGTGCTATTAGCGTGATTCCTCTATTATTTATTCTTTTCATTTGTTCCTCCTTGTTTTAAAAAAACTTATACTACATCCTGTAGTTTTCCTATCTTTAATATACCACAGCCTGTAATTTGCTTTCAATATTTTTTAAAAAATGTATCTTTTTTGTAATCAATTGGAAATATTTTTGTAATATTTACAGTTTCATCCTGTAATGTAATAGTAAATTTTGCTATACAATATATTTTAAATTAATTAATTTTACAGGAGAGATACTTATGAAAGTAAAAACATTAAACGGAAACTTAAATATTATTGGTAAAAATTTAAGAAAATATAGAAAATTAAAAAAAATTTCACAACCAGAAATTTGTAGAAAATTAGATTTAATTGGTGTTACCATGTACATTTGTGATACTTATGAAATTGAATATGGTAAGAAAACTGTAAAAGATTTTGAAGCATTAGCTTTTTGCAAGGTTTTAGGTATTTCGTTAGAAGATTTATATAATGACACAGATCAGTATTATGAAGCATAAAAAAAGATTATAGAATAAAATAAACTTTATACTATAATCTTTTTTATTTTGTATAACTATCACTATACTATACTATAAAAATTTTATATTTTACTATCATAGAATTTTATAAATTAAATTTTTTTAAACAATCGCAAAAGTTAATTCACCTTTTACTGCTACTTTACCATCAACAGTTGCTAATGCTTCTCCAATTCCAATAGGTCCTTTTCTTTTTATGATTTTCACTTCTAATTTTAATCTATCACCAGGAACTACTTGTCTTTTAAATCTTAATTTATCAATTCCTCCAAAAAGTGCATTCCTTCCTTTATTTTCTTCCATAGAAAGAATGGCAACTGCACCAGTTTGTGCTAAAGATTCTACAATTAAAACACCTGGCATAATTGGGTTTCCAGGAAAATGTCCCTTGAAATAATAT
>CALVXH010000110.1 GCA_944368945.1 uncultured Bacilli bacterium | reverse complement strand
AAATTTTTGCCATGGCCTTTGACCATGTAATGGAAGAACTGGAGGGCTAAGAAATGGATGAGATGAAACCACAAAAGGCTGCCGGCGGCCATGCCTGCACAGAATCAGGCTGTTCCTGTGCTCACGACCACCATGGGCATCATGAACATCACGAGCACAGTGAACATCACCATGAGCACCACGAGCATCACCATGAGCATCATGAACATGGCTGCTCCTGCGGGCACTCTCACGACGGCTGTGGCTGCGGTCACGACCACGGAGCAGAGCACTCTCGCAAAGAATTGGTGATTCTGGCTGTGGGCGCAGTGCTGCTGATTCTCGGCGAAATATTGAGCGGCCCATTTGCCAAAATTATATTGCTGGTAGCTTTCCTGATTGTAGCCTTTGATGTGTTGGTGGAAGCGGTAAAAAATATCCGCCGCGGCGAGGTGTTTGGGGAAAGCTTTCTAATGACCATTGCCGGCATCGGTGCCGTATGTATTGGTGAGATCCCGGAAGGCGTTCTGGTATTTCTGCTATATCGTCTCGGTGAATACCTTCAGGACAAGGCGGTAGCTTCTTCCCGGAAATCCATTTCGGCCCTTCTGGACGTACGGCCCGACAGAGCCAATCTGGTCCAGAATGGACAGATTACAGAAGTGGATGCTCGTACGGTGGAGGTAGGCGCCACGATTTTGGTGCGGCCCGGAGAGAAGGTACCTCTGGACGGTGTGATCCGGGAGGGCGTCTCGCAACTGGATACCTCTGCCCTTACTGGTGAATCTATGCCCAGGGATGTGTCTGTCGGACAAAATGTCATGGCAGGCTGTATCAACCTCAGTGGTGCTTTGGAGCTGCAAGTGGAGAAAGCCTTCGGCGAGTCCACTGCCAGCAAGATTCTGGAAATGGTGGAGCACGCTTCAGAAAAGAAGGCTCCCAGCGAAAAATTCATCACCCGGTTTGCTCGGGTTTATACGCCTATCGTAGTAGCTGCCGCAGCACTGCTGGCCGTAATCCCACCATTGGCAGGACTTTTGACATGGGAAAGCGCCATATACAGCGCTCTGTGCTTCCTGGCAATTTCTTGTCCCTGCTCCTTGGTTATTTCTGTCCCCCTGAGCTTTTTTGCCGGCATTGGCCGTGCCTCCCGCGAGGGAATTCTGGTCAAAGGCGGCAACTACCTGGATACCCTGGCCCGAGCGGAGATTGTAGCCTTTGACAAAACCGGCACCCTTACTGCCGGACATTTTACTGTTGCCCGCTGCGTAACCGCTCCCAGCGTTTCCCAGGAAACCCTGCTGGAGCTGGCAGCACTGGCAGAAGCCCGATCTACCCATCCGCTGGCGCAGTCCATTCTGGCCGCAGCGGAAGGAAGCTCCCAGAGGATTGCTTCCGCTGTAATGGAGGATTACCAGGAACGCCCTGGCCATGGTGTCTCGGTTACCGCTGATGGCCGCCGAATCCTGGCTGGAAAAGCAGACTTTCTGTCAGATAATGGTATGTCGGTCCCGGCATTGGAAACTGGCGCCGCAACAGCAGTTTATGTAGCTGTGGATGGTGCGTACCAGGGTGCAGTGCTGCTGCGCGACGCCCCCAAAGCTGACGCCAAAAAGGCTATTCACGATCTGAAAGCTATGGGCATACGTGAAACTGCCATGCTGTCCGGTGACAGTTTGCAGGCTGCTGAAGAGATCGGCAGAGAACTGGGATTGGATACGGCGATCGGCCAGCTGCTGCCAGGCGATAAGCTCCATGAACTGGAACATCTGCGCAATCACCTGACGCAGAAGGGTAAGCTGGTTTATGCCGGGGATGGAATTAATGACACCCCTGTTTTGGCTGCGGCAGACATCGGTGTAGCGATGGGCGGTTTAGGCGCTGATGCCGCTATTGAAACCGCAGATGTCATCATTATGGGCGATGAGCCCAGTAAAATCCCTGCCGGCATCCGTATTGCCCGGCGTACCCGTCGTATTGCTACGGAAAATATTGTATTTTCCATTTGTTTTAAGGTTGCTGTTATGCTGCTGTCTGTGTTGGGAATGGTGGAGCTATGGGCTGCGGTATTTGCAGATGTGGGCGTATGTATGATCTGTGTCCTAAACACTTTGCGGGTAAACTTGAAATAAGGAACCGTTTATCTTTGCAAATTAGAAAAGCCCTGGGGCCAATTGAATTGGCCCCAGGGCTTTTGCTTATACTGCATTTATTCTGATGTAGGTAACAAACAGAAAAGGGGAGAAGGGGTTAAACATCATTTTCTTCAGCATTCTTTGCCCTTTTTCCACTGTGCTTAACACGGCCCAGAGGATTAGCTTTCGCCGCCACCCGAAGGGCTTCATTGTCAATGTGCGTATAAATTTCTGTGGTGTTAAGATGCTCGTGGCCCAATACTTCTTGAACAGCTTTCACGTCTACACCATTTTGCAGCATGAGAGTCGCTGCTGTATGGCGCAGCTTATGAGCAGAGTACTCACTGCTGTTAAGTCCTGCCTGCATCAAATGTTTTTTCACTAAAGCATGTACACTGGAGCGACTGATTCTCTGATTTCGTGTGGATAGAAACATAGCGTCCCGATCCCGGCCGCTGACTGGCCGACGGACCGCCAGGTAATCAGACAGAGCCGCTTTACAGGCCTCGTTGAGGTAGACGATCCGCACTTTATTGCCTTTTCCCAGAATCCGCAAAGCGTCTCCCTGAACATCTTCCAAATTAAGAGCAATCAGTTCAGAGATACGAAGACCACAGTTGAGAAACAAGGTCAGAATGCAGTAATCACGTTCCCGCTGAGGGCCATCCACGCTTTCCAGCAGCTCAATACTCTCATCAAGAGTAAGATATCTAGGCAAATCTTTCTTAATTTTGGGAGAATCCAAATCTTTTATTGGATTTACCTCTAATAAATGCACTTTTGTGGTAAGATAGTTAAAAAATGAACGAAGTGTCGCAATTTTTCTAGCGCGGGTAGCCGCTGACACGCCATAACCGGTACGGCTGCTGTTAGGCTGCTGAGCACGATCTCGGCTGAGGTAGGTCAAATAACCGTAGACTTCCGTCAGAGTAATGGCACGGATAAATGAAATGTCCACATCCATAATGGATATTTCGTCCCAGGCCAGATCCCGCAGAGAACGATCCCGGGACTGCTTCAGATATCGGAAGAAATTACGAAGGTCCAGGAAGTATTCGTCCACAGTTTTTTGCGAATGGGCTTTGATTGTTTCGTGGTACGCCAGGAAGTCGCAAAGGATCCTGGGCGCTTGGTCTCGATAATCCATTAGTAATTACAGCATTCTCAGCGATGTGTAAGACTTAATCTGTAAAACGTCAAGCAGCGCAGAGGCAATATCCGGATCCAGGACTGCCAAGGCCGCACCAGAGCCAGGAGCACCAAAAAGGGATATAGCCTCCAAAATGGCCAAAACGGAAGAAAGCTCTCCCCTGAATTGAACAAAATTTTTATTTTGTTCAATTATCCATCTCAAATATAACGTCCCCCTCCGGGACGCTTAGTTGCTCCTATATTCTAATACGGTCAACATTGCTTGCTGTGTTGTTGCACTGACATCCAAACAGACATGTAAGTTCACTCAGAATTTACTCATCGAACAGTCAGCAATCGATATCGTCGCAGGAATGCTTTCCTCCTTTTTATTATGTACTTAGCACCTGCCGGTACTGCATATTAAATTGATACCTGGTAACTGTTGCAGCTTCTTACGCCTATTGCCTCCTGACTTCATCAATGATTTTTTACTACTGCTAGTCTACCATCAAGCTTTTTCCTTGTCAATGACACATTCCTTACGGATACTTCCTGGATGTAAGCTGGCCTCGTCCTTAATCTTTCTTGTAGGTTTTCCTAACACCTGCCTGCACTGCATATTAAATTAATACCGAGTAGCTGTTGTAACTCCCTCCGCAAGGCATAGAATTGCGGCAGATCACCAAACTCAACTTGCCGAGTTTTGCATGGAGCTTAGTGGTCTGCCGTATAATTGTTTGTCAATAAACCAAAGCAGCTTTCTTATGCCTTTCCCAAAACTTCCCGAATGGCCTCTCCAATATGGGCTACCTCCACCACACGCAGCCCGTCCGGCACGGCGGAACGCTTGTCCCGGCGCTTGGGGATGACACAAGCCTCAAACCCCAGCCGATGCACCTCACTGAGCCGCTGCTCCAGATTATTGACCGTCCGAAGCTCCCCGGTAAGCCCCACTTCCCCGATAGCCGCCGTGTTTTCCGGCACAGGCTTGTCCAAATAACTAGAGGCCAACGCTAGAACTGCCGCCAAATCCGCTGCCGGTTCATCCAGAGTCAACCCCCCGATAATATTCATGTAAGCATCGCACACCGACACCTTCAGCCCGCCCCGCTTCTCCAGCACCGCCAGCAGCATGGCTGCACGGTTATAATCAAAGCCGTTGCAGGAGCGCCTTGCTCCCCCACCGTAGGCCGCTGGAGCAAGCAAAGCCTGGATCTCCGCCAACACAGGCCGTGCCCCTTCCATGACGCAGGTCACACAGGTTCCCGGGGCCCCCTCCGGCCGGCCGGACAACAGCATTTTCGAAGGATTTTCCACCTCCGTCAGCCCTTGGGCCTGCATCTCAAACACGCCGATTTCATTCGTGGCACCAAACCGGTTCTTGGCCGCCCGGAGGATCCGATAGCTCATGTGCTGATCCCCTTCAAAGTAGAGGACGCAATCCACCATGTGCTCCAAAACCTTTGGTCCTGCAATGGAGCCCTCCTTATT
>CALVXH010000109.1 GCA_944368945.1 uncultured Bacilli bacterium | reverse complement strand
CCTGGTGTGAAGTCTCAAAAAACTCACTGTCAGTTTTTCGAGTTTTGGGATATTGTCTCACATTTTTGAGAGATACGGAAGGCGGGGGATTGTTAAGCGCTTACACAAAAAGCAAGTACAAGGAAGGACGCCCAATGTATGAAAAATGGATAAAATATTGATGCTGGATATGGAAATTTTATCCTAAACCATGTATAATAAACATATGTGCATTAAAGGAGAACACTGCTGGCAATTCATAGAGAAAATGGGAATGGAGAAACGTCTTCAAGAAATTTTATGTTGGAGGGAGAAAGTATGTTGAAACAATTTTTAGCAATGCTGTTTGCGGTGACTGTTTTACTATCATGTATTTGCATGGTGGTTTCAGCTAATGAAAAAGAGGGTGATCGCATTTACGGAAATTCTCTTAGCATTAACACCACCTATATTATGGAAAACACAGGTGTATCTGATGCAAGTGTTACTTTTCTGGGAAGTGTTAGCAGAAATGTGCGTGCAGATTGGGTAATTTTGAATGCTGATGGTACGATGAAATCCCACGGTAATTTTGCGCATATCTGTTTCTTGAGTGATTTGGATTATATACTTTCTCCAGGGGAAAGAATGATTTTGAAACCAATCCAAGATCATTACGGAAATGACGAAATACAGGTGTTCTGGGACTCGTCCATTACTGTCAGAACTACATCTGTTGAACCTGTCTATCGGTATTTCTTGCGTAAAGGCGCATCTTATTGCTTTTCAAATGAGACAGATGCTACGCAGTATTTTTATTTTTCGGGAGAAGCCAATCAAGGGATATATGCAAGTGCCAATGTATATGCTGATTATCTGCATGTAGACAGTAATCAGAATATCCTATCAATCGGCTGCGGAAACTCTTTATCTATGCTGGATAATGTACGGGTAACATTAAAACCTGGTGAAAAATACACAGTATGCCCTCGTAAGGACCAAAACTCGTCCAAGGATTATATCGTTGCCTACACACTGAACTACGGGATGCCCTGTGATGTAACGTTAGCTGATCAACAACCTAATCCGATCCGCAGGATTAAATTATTGAAAGGATATGAATACTCAATTGCTAATTTAACTGAGAACAGTCTTCCCGTTTACTTTTCTGGCCAGTGGAATGGATATGATGTGAGCGCAAATATTAGAGCTGACATTTCTGTATATGAAAATGGGACTTTGGTTTCAAAAGCGGTCAACAAGTTGCTTTCCACTACAACCAATTCAAGATATTCAATTGGCGCAAATCAGACATTTGAAATCGCTCCCATTTCCGACCATTATTCGTCTAAGGATTATATTGTAGCCTTTGTCCCGTATACAATTGATGAAACTGAACTATCTGTTTCAATGCCTGTTAAGAGCAGATACGATGAAGAGACCGCTCAAATGTCCCTCAGAGTATATCAAAATGAGAATGACAGCAAAGACCGGTTTGATTCTTATGTGTTAAGCGACAATGCTGCAGTTTCTTATAATGAAATGACTTGTTATACTACGGATGGTATAGCGTTGATACCTAATATCCAGACCGGAGCTATAACTGTTTCAAAAGAAGATTATATTACACGAACGCTCACAGCGAAGCAACTTCAGAACTCCCAAAATATCTATTTGCAGCAAAAATCTACTGAAGCACCTGTGGTTTCTGCTGTATGGGTCAATGATTTTGATGTGTTAAACGAGGATTACGGTGTGGAAATCCTGAGCAAAGAAGAAGCAACATTAACTGCTGAAGTGGATTGGAGCAGCAGTTCCTACGGCAGCATCTCTCTAGTGCAGGATGCAAGAAGTGTAAAATTTAGCGGCGATACGCTTACCACGGTATTGAGCGATCATTTTGACGTCAGTGAAACGATTTACATTGTGGCAACAGACGAAGCAGGTAACACCACAAAAAAAGCGCTGAAATTTGAGTCAGGATCTGCTTCCAATCTACCAGCTGTGTTGGATGGCGCAAAATTTTCGTTAACCGATAAAATCAGCATAACACTTCCCGATAATTTTAAACCAGATTTTTTTGCAGGTCAAAAGATTAGCGCAGCTTTGTCTGCGGATATTCCCATTACGCTTTCTTTCGATAATGGAAAGGTTTATTTTGCAATTGGAGCCGATCTAATAAAATATAGTGAAACCAAAAAGATTTCTGAAAATACAAATAAAGTAACAGTAGAGCAAGAGATCAAGTACTTCACGCAGATGTTTAAAGATTCCTTGAAAAAAGCCTCCGACAGTATTGATAAATTCAAAAAATTAAAGCAAACATATAAAAATGTCATCAGTCATCCCAAAGGCGCATTTGGCTTTGAGGCGGACTTTACTGTCCTTGGTTTTGCGGAAGGTTATGTTAATCAGCAAGGGCATCTGATTTTTCTGGATAGCGGTATCATATTTAATCCGTTCATATCAGTAAGCAAGAACCTTCCTTTCGCATTGGGACCTGTTCCGATGTATTTTGAAGCCAGCCTCAGTGCTGACATTCAAGCGCAGATGAATCTCAAATTTAACGAGATAGCAAAAAACTTCACGCCCAATGGCGAGATTTCCGGAACAATTACATTGAGCGGCGGTGTCTGCGCTGGCATAAAAAAAGTACTCTATGCCGGAGGTGGATTAGAGGGAAAACTGACCCCTGACTGGAGAATATATCGGGATGCGCAGGACTACTTTAAGTTAACTGCGTCGTTAAATGCTTATGCAAAGACTGGTATT
>CALVXH010000108.1 GCA_944368945.1 uncultured Bacilli bacterium | reverse complement strand
AAAACAAAACTAAATCGAGACGTTGTGTGTCATTTATCCAAACCTCTTTTGCAACAGATAAAATGTTCTTATTATATTTTTCAGTTAAATCAGGATTAAAATCAGTAGCAACTTGATTATACATTAATTTTAATTGATAGCCATTAAGTTCAATACCGTTCTTAAGCACATTTATAAGACTGTTATCTTTTTGAAGAATCGTATTGTCAATATAGTTGATGATAGTTTGCTCATATGCTGATTTATAAATTCTCTTTAAAGCAGCGACCGTATCAGGTTGTGTATCTTCAAGAAACTTCAAAAGAAGTTCTGTATCCATTGCAACATTGCGATTATAGTTTTCGTTTTTTCTTATTATAAATTTATTGATTTCATGAAGGTAATTAAGGATGAAATCCTCATAATTTATTTCAGACTGAATTTTATTCATTTGGTACCTCCTTCTTGCCAGTTACATACTCATAGATTAAAGATTGCTTATACTGTTTTAATGTTTCTATTTCTTCTCTCGTGGCCTTCGTTATCTCGTCTATCTGGGCACACTTGTTGTCTAGAAAGTCGGCGATGGCTTTTTGCTCGGAAAGAGATAATTTCAAAACTTTGTTATTACCATAATTCGAAAAATATATATGTGGAATTGTTGTATTATCACCGGTTTGATTAGCAAGATTAAGACCAATTAATGTGTAATATAAAAATCTGATATCTGTATCTACATTAGGAAGAATATAAGCCATAGTGCCTAAGACCGATGTTCGCCCTTTACATAGATAACAATGTCCTATTCCTGCCCCGTCTTTAACTATTCCAACATAATCAGTTAAGCATTCATAAAAATGAGACTTAACATTTAATAATCCACTTGCTCCATAAACAGGATACTCGTATTCGTCACTTAAATCATTCAAAGACAATGTTTTTGAAAAGGATGATGCTATAAATTTAAGTTTGGTCATCTCCTTATTTTGAAGCTGTGTACCATTTACTGCATATTCAGTAATTATTTGGCTCTTATATTCTTCAAGTTTGTTGATTTTATTCTCTAAATCCTTCGTTATCTCGTCTATCTGGGCACACTTGTTGTCTAGAAAGTCAGCGATGGCTTTTTGCTCGGAAAGAGGTGGATTTGGAATTTCGATGTTTTTCATGTCTAGCCATCGAGTTGTCCATAAATCATCAACTATACCATGCCCCCATTTATAAAATTCATCTGCAAAGTTTTCAGTATGAAAAAGCCAATCATAATAATTATTATAAAATTTTTCATTATTAATAGGCTCTAAAACAGTATTGATGAGGGAAACAGAACCTT
Organism: uncultured Bacilli bacterium; assembly: GCA_944368945.1. GTDB lineage: Bacteria > Bacillota_I > Bacilli_A > RFN20 > CAG-826 > Onthovivens. The sequence continues at coordinate 2,441 of CALVXH010000108.1, read as the reverse complement.
CATACTTTGATATGCCACAAGAACCACGTCTATCAGATCTACTATTAATTACAAAATCATTCTTTTTTACTAGCTTTCTATTATCATTATCATTTGTTTTGGCAACAGTATCCAATTGAGGAACTATACCTTTTTTTGTAACCGAAAGCGGAGGGAAGTCTCGATCGCTTACCTTAGTAGTTCTTTCCTTGTAAACACCACCGACTTTGTTTTCTCTCCAATGTCTAGGAAGATCACCCGTATATTTATTACTCATTTTATTTCACCAACCTCGCCACTTTTTCTTTTATCTCTTCATCGAGTTTGATGAAATCTTGAAGCAACTTATCAGAACTTTCCTGCTCTTTATATTTATAGAAAATTCTAGTGAATGGAATTTCTGCACCAACTTTAATTACAGGCTTTTTAGCATCGGCTTTTTCTTCAAAGAATGCCTTTGCATCAGGAACATAAGGCAAAACTTCTCTAGCCATATAATCATCAATGTCTTCGGTATAATTTACAATTTCGATATCTTTGGTTGCTTTATCATAGATAATATTACCTTTTTTGTCCTTTTGGATTACGGCAGTCTTATCCATCTTACCTAAGCCATCAATAACCTTATCAATTAATTTCAAATCAAATTTGCTTAAAATATCTTTTAAGACAGGTTCAAAATTTCTAACGTCTAGCCATTTTTTATCGCTGACATTATTTCTCAAAGTTTCGAGCAATTTTTCATATGTGGCTTTATTTTTCAAAAATTTATCTAAAGTCTTTTTTTGTTTATCACTCAATTCTTTATCATTGTTTTCTAATTCAAAAACTTTATTTTCGTCATAGAAATTAGAAAGGCAGCCACTTTGAATCATCTCTTCTATTCTTTCTTCAGCAATTTCATAAGATTTTTGAAGAGGCTGATAAACAGAATATTCTCTATAAAGGAAATCTTCATTATTAAATATTTTACAAAGGTCATTTTCTTCAAAATCAGTATAAAGCTTAGTTATTTTAACTCTATCTTGTGGAGTTAATTCATTCTTTTTGTTTCCAACAGCTTTTCTTAATTTATGATAGATATTAGAAGCATCAATTAACTGTACTTTTCCTCTTCGCTCCAATCTTTTGTTTTTTGATAATATCCAAACGTATGTTGCGATACCTGTGTTATAAAAAAGATCAGTAGGTAATGCGATAATTGCCTCTATCAAATCACTTTCTAGCATCCATCTTCTAATTTGTGATTCGCCAGAACCTGTATCGCCTTTAAATAAAGGGGAACCATTCTCAATAATAGCGGCTCTACCATTTTTCCCATCCATTTTATCTATAGCAGATTGCATGAAGATAAGTTGAGAGTCGCCACCACCTGGAAGTCCTGCTCCCCATCTTCCATCCATACCTTTTGCATATTCATCTTTAACCGCTTGCTCCTGTCCTTCTTTTGCATCCTCACCTGACCAAGGTGTACCAAATGGAGGATTTTCAATTACAAATCTCATCTTTTGATCCTTAAAGCAATCGATTTTAAAAGTATCAGCATGTCTAAAATTTTTAGCGTCTTGGCCTTTGATAAGCATTTCGGCTAAGCCTATTGCATAAGTTTGCCCCATGAATTCTTGGCCAAAAAGCCTAACATCGCATGAAGGGTTATAGTGTTTTAAGTAACTATAAGCAGTCGAAAGCATTCCTCCGGTTCCACAAGCTTGGTCACATACAGTAATAACTTTATTTTCTTCAAAAATATCATCGCAACCTTCAGAAACTAAGATTGAAACAAGAGTCTTAATAATATCTCTACCTGTGTAATATTGTCCGGCATCAACGTTTTGATAAAACCTACCAATAAGGTTTTCGAAGATATAACCCATCTTTATGGAGTCAAATTTTTCTATAGAGAGATCTAACTCAGAAAAAGCTTTAATTATAGAAAGAAGGCACCCATCCTTATTCATTTTATCAATATGCTTGTCTAGTTCTAGTTCATTAAGAATCTCTTGAATATTTGTAGAAAAATTATTTTTATAAGATTTAAAATCTTCTGCTAAATTTGCATCTTCATCATTACATAGTTCAGCCAAATCAAAATGACTTACATTATAAAATTGAAACCCACTTGTCTTCTCTAAAATTCTAGGAGCAACATTTGGATCACTTTCAAATTTTTTAACTACAGCTTCCTTAGTTTTAGCAAGTACGCATTCGAATCTTCTCAATACAGTCATTGGGATAATTACATCACCATATTTATCTGGCATATATGAACCGCGAAGCTTATTTGCAATGGACCAAATAAAGTTAGCCTCACTTGTTATATCGATTGGATTATCATCCCAAAATAAATCTAGTTTTTCACTCATTTAAATGCACCCCTATTATCAATCATCTATTTTCATGCCTATCTCATTGAAGAGAGCGACTAACTTTTTCTTGGTTTCCATGTCTGGTTCATATCTACC
>CALVXH010000107.1 GCA_944368945.1 uncultured Bacilli bacterium | reverse complement strand
TGTTAGAATATCAGATGTTATAATGAATAATTGACTAAGAGGAGGTGCTTATAGATGCCAAATATTAAATCAGCTAAAAAAAGAGTTAAAGTAATTGAGAAAAAAACTTTAAGAAATAATATGATAAAATCTGGATATAAATCAGCTGTTAGAAAATTTGAAGAAGCTATTGAAGCTGGAAATATAGAAGAAGCTAAAGTTCTATTTTCTGAAGCAACTAAAAAAATAGATCAAGCTTGTACAAAAGGTGTTATTGTAAAAAACACTGCAGCTAGAAAAAAATCTAGTTTATCAAAAAAATTAAATGCAGCTATGGCTTAAGGCTAAATAAAGATTATGCATAGTTTTTATTGAAAGCAACTTTTTATTAATAGAAAGTTGTTTTTTGTTTGCTAAAAAACCAACTATTTTTACAAATAGTTGGTTATATAACAGCTATATAAATTCTTACTTTTTTAAAGTCAATATATTCTTCTATATCTGGTACATCATCTAAATTATATCCTGAACCCGGAATAACATTGGCATATATATAATGTGTAAAAACGCCTATATCTTTAGCTTTTTTTACGGTTATGTCTTTTTCTATATCTAATTCAAAAACAAGAAAATTTTTATTTTTAATACTGTATTTTTGACTTCCTTCAAAAGCTTCTTTACTTGCAATATAATATGTAACATCACTATTCTCATCATAATCATATACATTGTATTTTACAAGTCCATATGCATTTCCCTTAAAAATATCTCCCTTTGTATAGACACTTTTCCAAAAATCTGGTGTTTTTTCTGCAAGATTATATAATTTTGCCTTTTTACTAATTGTGTAAAAATCAAAACTAACATTTTCTAATTTTTCAAATTTTAATTCTTTTGGTTCCTCACTTAATTCTTCAAATGTTAATATCGGAAAATATTTTATATTATCTTTATTTTTATGAATATCTTTGGGCAAAAATCCCATCATTTTTTTAAAAGCTCTAGCAAAAGCTTCTCCTGAATCATATTGATATTTTATTGCTACATCTAGCACTTTTTCATTATTTTCTAATAAATCAATTGTTGCCATGCTTAGTCTTCTTTTTCTTATATATTCTGCTAGTGTTATATTGGTAACAAAACTAAAAATCCTATGAAGTGTATATTCATTTACTGCTAATATTTTTGCTAAGTCTTTATATTCAATTTCTTCTGTTAAATTTTTTTCTATATATTCTACTAACTCTTTTAATCGATTATTATTCCCTATATACATATTTCTTCCCCATTTTCTATTTTCAAATCTCTTTTATTATATCACTACTTTTAAAATCCTTCAATCATTTCTAAAATGAATGGCTAAAACTTCCATTGTTTTTCCTATGCTTTCATGTTACGATAGATATAGTATTTTATGAATAGAGGTGTTTCATTTATGATTAAAATATTAATACAAAATTATAAGAATTTGGATAAAAAAATATCACATATTTTGAAAATCGGTCTTTCTTTTTCTTTCATCATTTGTTTACTTTCAGCAATGGTTTTACTTACATATATGCTATTTTTTACATATCCAATTATTTATTATATAGGAATTTTAGGTATCGTATTGGGATTAAATTTTGCCATGAGCTTTATTATTTCCGCTACGATTATTGATGATGTAAAAAAGGAAAGTTTTTAAAAGTCTTAGAATATATGCTCTAAGACTTTTTTATATTTTTTATTTCAAAATAGGATATCCTTTTTCTTTTAGTTTCCAATAATCTAAATCTTCACCCTCTAATTTAAATGTATTTAGGTCATTTACAAACTCTTGACTTTGCATATAACTTTTTTCTAAATATTTAGCATTAATGTAATCATCATTAATTTTCTCTCCATTAACCAGGCAAGACCAGCCTGATGTACCTACCTTTAAATCTAATTCTGAAAGAATATATGAATTTTTTATTTCTAAACTTGCAGAAACCATACTTCTAAATAAGCCATATATACCTCACGTATTCCCATTTGCTTGTCCTAACTTTTCTGTCACACTTATTTTTCCAGTATTATAACAATTATATATTTTTCCATTACTATATCCGGCACCATCGCTATTTAAGTATCCTATCATACCACCTGCATTACCATTTCTAGTTTCTACCATTGCTTGATTCGAAGAATTATATATATACTTCTTGATTCGAACTATCATTTGGCGCATACGCACAACCTACTATTCCACCTACATTAGTAGAGTTTTTTCCTAATATATTTCCTAAATTTTCGCAATTAATTATTTTTAATTCCTTTCCATACTCGTAATAACCTATAATTCCTCCTGCTCCTCTTCCTTCACCATGTATATTACACTTATTTTTCAATCTTACACAAGTAACATTTAAACTTCCGATGCCAATTATTCCTCCTGCTGAATTCCCTAATATATTTCCTGATATTTCTAGATTACTAATTTCTGCATTCGATACACCTGAGAATAATCCTACATTTTTTGTCGTGCCAGTATAATCTATATAAATATTATCTACTTTATAATCTTGCCCATTAAAGTGTCCTGAAAAATTTGCAATTGGTTTAAATCCTTTTCCTGTTTGCATCTCCTGTATTAAAGAATCAGTTACATTGTCTTCATTCACATCTCCATAATCTATTCTTTCACTATCAGCATATGAATATTTAGATTTAAAATTTAAATTTCTACATAATATTATTTCAGAATTTAGATATGTATTATAATTATCAGACCATTCAAGCAAATCTTCTATACACCATATCTCATATAGTTTTTCTTCACTTCCATCTAATGTTTCTCCATCCTTTCCAGTTGTAATATCTCCTGGATTTTTATCTTTAATAATATCTTGTGCTTCTCCTACATTCCCATCCTTATCCACCATATAATATCGATTAGATTCATTAAATACAACTTCAAATTCATCGCCTATATCTGTTGCTTCTGTTTTTCCTTCTCCTGTTTCTCTATTTAATTGTTTTTGCAATTCACTTTCTTCAATGTTTCCATACTTATTATTCCCCATTGCTTGTACTGTTGCTTTTTCTACTATCTCTTTTTCATTAGCAATCTCTGTTTCTTCTTTTGCTCGTCCTGCATTTCCTATAATCCCATTATCTCCTGTTATCGCACTTATGGTAATTCCAGCTAAAATTAATAATACGATTATTGTAATAACTAAAGCCAACAATGTGATACCTGTTTCATTTTCTTTTTTCATCATACCTCTCCTTTTCCTTTGTTTTTACACAATTCATCCACTCTAGGTTGTTTCTTTTAGTTTTTTACTTAAAGAAATTTTTAAATTCGCAAAAGCATTGTAATCATTAGCTTTGTATTCTTTTACTTTTTCTTTTCTTATTTATTTTTGCTCATAAATTTCCTTTCAGCTTTTTTGCAATTTTTATTGATATTTATATCATTTATTGATATAATTTGAATAGCTTTTAGGTCTTAGAGTAAAAAACTCTAGGATTTTTTTATGTATATTTCTTGACAAAATTACATAAACTGTGTAAAATAGTATCTAACAATTCAAAATATATTTGCGT
>CALVXH010000106.1 GCA_944368945.1 uncultured Bacilli bacterium | reverse complement strand
TCTGTAACAAACTGGAGTAAAATGGAGAAAAGAAGATATAAGACAAACTTATGTGTAGAATTGGACACACCTTTGGAAAAACTAGAGTTATTAAAAACAAGAATTGAAAAAATGTTGCAAGAAAGAGAAAGCGTCTTTGATGATTCTATTATTGTAAGATTTGACCAAATAACAGACAATGGAATCAATATATTAATCTATACATATACTAATTCAGTAGACTATGCGAGTTATTTAAAAGAAGTAGAAGATATCAATATGAAAATAATGAAAATATTGAACGAAGAACATATTGAATTGGCATATGATACAAAAACTGTATATGTTAAAAATTAAAAACAGATAACTACACTAGTATCTAGTGTAGTTATTTTTCCTATTCAATGAAAAATAAAAAATTTGTTCACAGTATAGACATAAAACCTATGTATAATATATAATAAAAATAATAGAAAAATAGGAGTGATACATATGCTAAATAACTGTATTTTAGTTGTAGATGATGAACTAAGAATGAGAAAACTGATAAAAGATTTCTTAGCAGCAAAAGGGTATAGTATATTAGAAGCAGAAGATGGAGAAAAAGGCTTAGAAGTATTTGAAGAGAATAAAAACAAGATTAGCTTAATTTTATTAGATGTTATGATGCCTAAGTTAGATGGTTGGTCAGTGTTAAGGCAAATCAGACAAGAATCAAAAGTACCCATTATCATGTTAACAGCAAGAGGAGAAGAACAGGATGAATTGTTTGGGTTCGAGTTAGGTGTTGATGAATATATTTCGAAACCTTTTAGTCCTAAAATTTTAGTAGCACGTGTAGAAGCTATATTAAAAAGAACAAATCAAGATGAAAAAGAAGTAAAGGATTATGGTGGAATTGAAATTGATAAAGAAGGAAGAACTGTAAAAGTGGATGGGAAACCAATCGAATTAAGTTTAAGAGAATATGAATTATTAACGTATTTAGTAGATAATGAAAATATAGCTTTATCAAGAGATAAAATATTAAATAATGTATGGAATTATGATTATTATGGAGATTCTAGAACAATTGATAGTCATATTAAGAAAATAAGACATAAATTAGGGAAAAAAGGAAAATATATTCAAACAATGAGAGGTGTCGGTTATAAATTTGAGGTGAAGTAGATTACCGAAGGATGGGAATAAAAATGGAAAAAATAAGAAACGCATTAAAATCAGTAAGAGTTAAATTATTTTTAATGTTGTCATTTATCATATTACTCATCATACTATTTTTAATCTTGGTAAATAATTTTGTATTTGGACAATTTTATTTATATAGTAAAACAAAAGATTTAAAAGAAGTATATGAGTTAATTAATAATTATTATAATGCACCAACGGATATAGACATTAATTCTGAATTAGAAAAATTAGCAATAAACAATAATTTTGATATCTTAATAAAAGATGATGATGATATCAATGTATTTACATCTAACAAAGATTTCTTGTCAACTTTTGGAGAAATGAATGCTATGACGAATGCAATAAATGCGGGAGAATTGATAGAAGAAAATGATAAATTCATTATTAGAAGATTAAAAGAGAATAAAACAGGTATTTCGTATATTTTATTATCAGCTAAATTAGATAATGACTATTTATTATATATTCGAATACCAGTTTCTTCAATAGAGGAAAGTGTAAAAATATCTAATAATTTTCTATACTTGATTGCAGGTTTTACAATTTTAATTTCAGCAGTTATTGTTAATTTTGTTAGTAGAAAATTTACAGAGCCAATATTAGAGTTAAATACAATTGCAAAAAATATGTCTAATTTGGATTTTAGTCACAAATATAGAATAACTGATGCAGATGATGAAATTAATAATCTAGGGAAAAGTATTAATTTGATGTCTGATAAATTAGAAAGTACAATTAAACAATTGAGAAGAACCAATATAGAGCTAGAAAGAGATATAGAAGAAAAATCAAAAATTGATGAAATGAGAAAGAGCTTTATATCAGATGTATCACATGAATTAAAAACACCAATTGCTTTGATACAAGGATATAGCGAAGGACTACTAGAAAATGTTAATACAGATGATGAAAGCAGAAAATTTTATGCAGAAGTCATCTTAGACGAAACCAATAAAATGGATAAATTGGTAAAACAATTACTAGAATTAATGAAACTAGAATATGGAAAAAGAGAATTTTCTGATAAAGAATTTAATATAGTGGAATTAGAAAAAGAAGTTATCAGAAAATCAAAAGTTATGCTAGAAGAAAAACAAGTAGAAGTAGAATTAAAATCTCCAGAAGAAATTAATGTTATTGCAGATGATTTCTATATAGAGCAAGTTATTACAAACTATTTAACAAATGCGATTAAACATGTTGAAGAAGTAGATGGAGAGAAAAGAATTGTTATAGAAAATGTTGTCAATGTAGAAAAGAATAAAGTAAGAATAAAAGTATTTAATACAGGTATTAATATAAAAGAGGAAGATTTAGCAAGAATTTGGAATCGTTTTTATAAAGTGGATGAATCTAGAAATAGAGCAGATGGAGGAACCGGTATTGGTTTATCTTTTGTAAAGGCTATTATGGGGAATTATAAAAATGATTATGGTGTTATTAATAAAGATAATGGAGTGGAATTCTATTTCGAATTAGGTTTAAAAATATAAAATTTTAAAATCAAACAGTATAAAATTTATCTACTAGATTTATACTGTTTGATTTTTTATTGATGTATGAATGTCGAATTTTGCGATGAAAAATTCTTTACAAATGGAAAAAATTGTATTATTATATACATGTAACATGTTATATATATTTTTATATCAAATATTTAAAATCAAAAAAATTAATTAAAGAGATTTGATCGAGTTAAATTTCCAAACAAAGTCAAGATATATTTTTTAAAAGGAGAGCGTATTTATATTATATATACTAGTAAATTTATAAATGTATTGTCTTTCATTATTTCTATTATACTATATTTATTCATAAACGTTTTATTTCATAGCAATTTATTAAAAACAGAAAAAATAGAGTTTAAAGTCAATTTTATAACACAAGAAAATTTTATTCAAAATGAAACAATTAATTCAGAAAATTTAGCGAATGATAATGCTAGCATTTTAGATAAAACGAATAAATTAAATAATTGGTATATACAAATAGATAAAGTATCATTAAAAGCGCCCATACAAGAAGGAACAACAAAGGAAATATTAAATGAGTATGTGGGGCATTTTGAAGAATCCTCTAAAGATTTAGGAAATATATGCTTAGCTGCACATAACAGAGGATATAAAAATAATTATTTTAGTCGATTAAAAGAATTACAGGAAGGAGATGAAATTAAATATACTTATAACGATATAGAAAAAACGTATATTGTAACAAAACATGAGATAATTCAAAATACGGATTGGAGCAATTTAGAACCAACAGAAGAAAATACAATTACATTAATTACCTGTGTTGAAAACGAACCAGAATATAGAAGATGTATACAAGGAATAGAAAAATAAGAAAAAGGATGTGAAAATAATTTGTATAAAATAAAAAAAGGTGCAAAAATAGTATGTATTATGTTTGCCATAATGATATTAAATTTTTTGAATTTTACAAATTCAGTTATAGCAAGTAACTTAGATGAGGTAAATGTACATGCAGTAGGAGATTGTGGGTCTTTATTAAAATATAAAGGAACAGTCGTAAAAACTACATATATAGAATATGAAAATGATGGAAAAATATATCCTGCCTATTGTTTGGATAAAACAAAACCACGGAGCAGAAGAAGGAGATTATACAGTTTCGATTGAAAAAGCAATACAAGATGTCATGCTTTGGAAAATCGTAACAAATGGTTATCCATATAAAACAATAGGAGAATTAGGTGTTGCAAATGAAAAAGAAGCATTTACAGCAACAAAACATGCAATTTATAGTTATACTCATGGAAATCAATTAAGTGATTATGAAGCAATTGGAGAAGCAGGACAAAGAACATTAAATGCAATGTATAAAATTATTAATGATGCGAATAACTCTAGTGAAGTACAAGTTTCTAATAAAGTAGATATTTTAAAATTGCAAGAAACTTGGGAACAAGATAGTATAAGTTCTCAATATGTTTCTAAGACATATAAAGTAACAGCCAAAACCAATATAGATAAATACACAGTAGATGTAACAGATGAAAATGGTCAAATAATTCAAGGAATGAAAATAACAGACGAAACCAATGAAGAAAAAGGAGAATTTAATTCTGATGAAGTATTTAAAATATTGATTCCAATTAAACAAATGACAGAAGATAGAAGTATTAAAATTAATATAGAAACCAAAGTAGAGACAAAACCAATATTATATGGAAAAGCACCAAGTTCTAATTTGCAAGATTATGCATTAACAGCATCAACTTATGAAGATGGAACAGGAGAAACACAAGATAATTATAGTAAAAATAAAACAAAATTAATTATTATAAAACAAGATAAAGAAACAAAAGAAAAATTACAAGGTGTGGAATTTCAATTGTTAGATGAAAACAAAAATGTGATTTATACAAATTTAGAAACAGATGAGAATGGAAAGATAGAGGTAGAAAATCTAATTCCAGGAAAATATTATATAAAAGAAACAAGAACGGTCAGTGGTTATGAAATTTATGAAGATTTAATTGAAGCCAATATAAGCTTAAATGAAGAAATGACGGTAACAGTCAATAATCATGAAGAAGAAATACCAGAAATTGAAAAAATAACAGATAATCAAGAAATTTCTAATATAAGGATTTTACCAGTGACAGGTATGTGAGTATTAAGGAAACTTTGTAAGTTTCCTTTTTTCTATGGAGAAACCTATAAAACTATTGAATAAAAAAATAAACTTTGATAGAATATACAAGAAAAGTATATAATAAAAAGATAAAACAAAGGGAGCGTATATTTCATGTTTTCACAATTAATTGTATTAGTGATATTAATTTTATTAAACGCCTATTTTGCGGCAAGTGAAATAGCATTTATATCTTTGAATGATGCCAAAATAGAAAAGCAAGCAAAAGAAGGAAATAAAAAAGCAAAACAAATAGAAAAAATGTTAAAAGAACCAAGTAAATTTTTGGCAACGATACAAATCGGAATTACACTTGCGGGATTTCTATCAAGTGCTTTTGCATCAGAAACATTTGCAGATATGTTAGCACCAGTACTAAATAGTTGGATACCAGCAGTTAGTATAGGAATATGGAAAAGTATATCTATCATTATAATCACCATTATATTATCTTTCTTTACTTTAGTTTTTGGTGAATTGGTACCAAAACGATTAGCAATGAAACATTATGAAAAAATATCATTTGCAACAATTGGTGTTATCAGAGCTATTTCTATTATCACAGCACCATTCGTAAAATTATTAACAGTGGTAACAAATGCAATATCAAGAATATTTGGTGTTGGAGAAAATGAGGAAGAGACGGTTACTGAAGAAGAAATTAAAATGATGGTAAATCAAGGTGAAGAAAAAGGAACGATTGAAGAATCAGAAAAAGAATTGATTAATAATGTTTTTGAATTTAATGATATTACAGTATCTGAAATTATGAGACATAGAAAAGATATTTTTGCAGTAGATATTAGTATTAGTAATGAAGAATTGCTAGATGAACTATCACAAGAAGAATATAGACATAGTAGAATTCCAGTATATGATGAAACCATTGATGAAATCAAAGGAATTTTATATGTAAAAGATGTATTAAAAAATATTAAGAAGAAAAATTTCAAAGTAAAAAACTTGATAAAAGAGGCTTATTTTGTATCACAAAATCGTTTAATCAATGAAGTATTTAAAGAATTACAAAAGAACAAAATGCAAATAGCAATTGTTGTCGATGAATATGGTGGAACAGCAGGATTGGTTACGATGGAAGATATATTAGAAGAATTAGTAGGAGACATATATGATGAATATGATGAAGAAGAAAAAGAGTATGAAAAAATAGATGACAATACGTATATGTTAGCGGGAAGTTTACCGATTTATGATGTCAATAAATTATTAGATGCAGGAATTCCAGAAGGAGATTATGATACCATAT
>CALVXH010000105.1 GCA_944368945.1 uncultured Bacilli bacterium | reverse complement strand
GCACGGACGGCGTAGCTGGATACCTGATTGCTGTCAGTGTAGTCATTCAACCCCTTGACAAGGCTGACATCGTATTCCATATGCTGTGCATAGCGATACAGGATCGTTGCCATTTGCTCCCGGCTGATCGGATCAGTGGTACCGAAAAGCCCATTATCATAGCCGCCGACGATCCCATTTTGTGTGGCCCAGATCACGGCATCGGTGTAGTAGGCATTAGGCGCAACGTCCGAGAATTTGCTGGTTCCTTCCACCTCAGGGGAACCGGCCAAACGATACAGGACCGTAACCAGCATGGACCGGGTCATGGTCAGATTCGGTTCAAAGGTCGTTTCAGAGGTACCTGCGAACAGGCCCTTCTGAACCACATACTTTACGGCCTCATAGAACCAATCCTCTTCCTTGACATCCGTGAAGGGGTTCTCCCAGATCTGGTCGGCATCATAGCCAATCACAAAAATGCCGAAGTTTGTTGTATCGAAGCTGACTGTCTCGCCCTTTGTGCTGTACGAGCACTTGATTTTCTGGACGTCGCCATCGTCATCCACCAGCTGAATCAGCAGGCCTTCCTTGACTTCGTCCTCTTCCAGCTCATAGGGGAAAGTAACTTCCACATTGCCGTCATCAATTTCGGTAATCGTTTTGCTTCCGGAAGTAATCTTCAGCTGATAAATCGGACGATCTCCCGCCACTTCCTGCTGCTCATCGGAAAGTTCAGATTTCTTCAGTTCCTCCAAGACAAACTTGACACTGGAGCTGGTCTGACCGTAAATATCCTCCAAAGCATCCGTATCAAAGTAAGCTGTCAGATCGCTGTCCCTACCCTGAACCAGCAGAATGCACTCGTTGTCGATCCAATCATTCAAATCACTGCGGGAAACGCTGTCCCCGGAGTCAATGACCTGCTCCGTAGCATACTCGTCCTCGAATCCCTCGCGGGCAGCCTCGCCACCATCGTCCAGCGCGTTGTCCCAGTCCAGTTTGACCAGGGCGTTCTGTAGGGCGCTATCGCCGCCCATGGCATCTACAGAGACTTGAATGTAGTACTCTTCGTTGGGGTCACCTTCCTGATAGACCTCCACCTCACGGGGGAAGGTGTCGATCTCGCCATACATATCCTTATCCTGGTAAGTCCGCACCACTGTAGCGCGGATAGGGTTGCTTAGGCTGGTATCATCCGGTGCGTAGTACCACATCTTCAGCAGGTGTCCACGCAGGGAATCGCCACCCAGCTCGTCGCCGATGCGGGCCTTAAGGAACATGGTGTAGGTTACGCCATCTTCATCGACATCCGCTACCACCATGTCGCCGGTGGCATCGTTGGCCATGGAGTCGCGGCTGGGAGCATCCGCTTGCTTGATTACAATCGGCACGCTGTACACACCCTCCGTGATGCCCACCTCCATCAGATTGCGGTCTGTGCTGAGGGCCCAGGTGGAGAAATGGTCTGTAACCCAGCTGGCAGTGCTGCTGCCGACCGTCATGGTATAACGCTCAGCAAGTTCGTCGCCGTCCACATAGTAGGCATAGCCGACACTCCCGCTCCAGGGAACTGTGATGGTCACATCACCGCCCAAATTGGAGCGGCTACTACTTCCATAGCGCATAGTCAGTTCATATGCCGCATCAAAATCACTGTCATCCAGTCCATCAATGTCAGGCGCATCTACTTCATTCATGGTCAGCTTGATTTCCTGACCAGAATTTGCAGCACTGGACGCCGCATCGGAGTCAAGTGTGATCGTGCCCACATCGGTCACGATGGCAACAGACTTTCCTTCCGCCGCAAGAGCATTCATGGTTTCGGTGGCAATGGAGATCTGGGCCTCATCCACGCTGCTGTCGGATGTTTTTACATTAATCGTAATTTTGGAGTCAGATACCTCAATCATGTCCCCTGCGCTGATCAATGTGCCGCCGGTGATGGAAATACTCGCCGTACCATTTGAGGTGGTCGTGGTCACTGCAGCTGGCTTCTGATCGGTAACGGTCACGGTGATGGTCTGGGTCAGATCTGTTTCGCCGGCTTTCTTCGCGGTAACCACATAATCGCAAGTACCGACTTTTTTTGCGGTGAATGTGATCGTGTTCCCGGCAACGCTGACGTCGGCAATATCACTGGACTGGCTTTCGCTCGAAGGTGCTGCCGCGCAAGAGATCGTCCATTCCGAAGAACCAATCACGGTAGCAGTCACGCTTCTTTTTTGGGTTCCTTCCTCATGCACTGACAAGCCAATCTTTGAGTCACTCACGGTCAGCGTCTCCGTTGTCTCTACGGGTGTGAGCAATTTCCATGTCAGCATTAAAATAGAAGAGGCATAGCCGCCCATGGCGTCCACATTCATCCCGACCCAATATGCGTATTTGTCCGAATCTGTACCCACATAGGGCAACTCAATTGAAACCGTACCAGGCAGATTATACTCACTTGTCTTTTCGTCAGCCAATCCAGCATCTACGGCAAAATCCTGCGTGGGAGAAAATCCACTGCCTTTGTACCAATTTCTGTAATTTGCCTCTCTTGCCAAAGAGGGGTCCTTTCCACTACTATTATCAGCTATCATCATCTGTTTGGAGTCAGTAAGATTATCACCCAGATAGATATAGAAGTCCTCAAGATGCCCGTAAGCACTATACTGCTCGCAAGGGCCGAACGTCATCTCTAAGGTGTATTTACCGTCTTTCTTAATAATGGTAGCGATTGGATTCACAGCGTCATTGGACATGGACGGCGTGGTCATGTCTGATTTCCAGAGGCTGACCTGAATCAAGTATGTTCCATCTGGAAGATTTTCAGGATCAGTTGTAGTTTCCGACTGCAAGGCAATGTAGCTTTCACTCAGTTCCTTAGCTCGCTGGTCAATTTCCATCTGGTTTGCATTACGGTTTTCAAGGCACTGATTCGCAAGGAAGTATGCGTCGGAAAAAGTTTCCCACGCATTTGGGGTATATCCAGTATTCCCGGCTTCATAGGTTCCAGTTGTTTTTTCGATCAGCTGCCGCAGTCCCTGCCCACTTCCATCACGGTTACCATCATAATCCTGATACCCGTATTCGATAGGGTCAACATCAGTTCCCTGACTGGGCGTGTACACTCCGCCCAAATTTGTTTTTAATTCCAGATTATAGTAATTTCGATTGTCGACTGTATTTTGTGCTGTTACATCCAAAACTTTCCCCTCTGGGAAGGTCACGTAGGAGGTATTCTCAATCGGGATGCATCCATCATCACAACCAAAAAGAGGATTGTCCTGAATAGTAATAGACGGAATAGCATCTTCCATCGTTTTATCTGCAAAACCAATGGCCGAAGTACCGCTGATTTCTGTATTTCCCCCAATCTTGACAGTTGGTGCCTCTGCAACTTTGCCGCTTACCTCGTTGAAGAATATTGCATAACTATCTTTTGAATAGATTTTGCCCCCAGAAATGTTCCATTGTCCGCCCGAGTTAACGGAATATTCAATCGCACTTCCGCCTGTGTAATTTGAAACCTCTCCTCCAGTCATACTAAACATGGTCTCATCATTCGAGAAGTCACGGCTACTTATTCTTATGACCCCCGATGATGTAGAGGTGAGTTCCGGACTCGTTCGAATGACACCGCCTTCAATGACGACCTGTGTTTCCCCGTTCGCATAGATTGCCCGGGGCGCACCGTATAATTTCGCATCGCCAGACACTTTTATGACTTTTCTACCAGCGCCGGCATCCGTATTGATAGCACCATAAATCGTTCCACCAGAAATGTTAATTTTATTTTCAGCGCCCGCCGCTATGATTGCAAAGCAAAAAGAATTATTAGGATTTATGTCTTTTAAAGTGCCTGCTTGGATATTCAACTCCACATTATCCTCAGTTATAATCCCAGAAACCACAGTGTCATTGCTGAAAGATATGGAACCCTCCATGCTTTCCGATCCATCTGTAATAGTGAGAGAGCCATCTGCAATCTTTATACAATAAGAAGTTCCAGGAGATGCAGTCTGGGGTTCGACGCCTTTAAACGATAAGCAGTGACCATTCAGATCAATTGTGATGTCTTTTTGTGAAAGCGTAACAGCCTCCGGATACTCAATGTTTGCGAGGAGCATTAGAACAGAATTCTCTTGAAGCTTTGTAATTGCTTCACCGAATGAAGCGTAATTCTCACCATCCACGCTAACGACAGTTTCTTCTCCGCCGATTGCAGTTACAACAAATTCGAGGGTAAATCCATCTGCAGGAACCGTCACAGTATATGTGCAGGTATCTTTGTCATAGTTTGTGTCTGAGGCCAGATCGACTTCCTCTGAGTTATAGATGATTTTTGATAACTCAAATCCATAAATACAGGTTATAGTATAAGGGACTTCTTCACCGATATAGGCAGTCAAATTTTTACCAATTTCCTGATTTACGGATGCCGCTCCATCATTTGCCGTCAAGGTAACGGTTGCGGTGGTTTTGTCCCGTAAGGTATACTTTGTATATCCCTCATATCCATCATCTTGGCCGCTGCCGAGAATGCTGTGTATAGCGGAAACATTGCCTTCCCAATCTCCTTTGTAGTAGCCGTTCTGAATCTCTATTTTACTGGTTTCTTTCGAGACAGACAGTTTCCCCAAGAACACACCATCTTCTAGCACCGCAATACCGCCATCGTAAGGCACATATATAGAATTCATGCCGCCTTGATAATATCCACTTTTTATCGTAACAGAAGCATTTCTGCCAACATTCACAGCGTTACCGTTTGTTGAGATAACATAACTATTCTCGATATTGGAATCCTTACTGGTAGCAACACTGTATATGGCATCTCCACCCGGTATCTCAATAAAAGTGTCTTTGATTATCCCGCCATTAGTCTGAATCAACTTCGTGCTTGTTTTCGTTTCACCCTCTAGGATCATATAACAATTATCGATATTCAGAGTAGTGCCAGCATCGGCCGATACAACCGAGGAAGATTTCCAGATTACAGCAAGTTTAATATCCTCAATGCTGACAGAGGGAACATCCACAAAATACAACCTTGTGCGGACTAGTTTAACATGCCCGCAGTTTAGTGTGGAATTGTTTTCATCTTCCAGAATGGATACGGCTAAACCCGTAGATTTTGAATCAAATAAATTAAAAGAAGATATGCTATCTACTTTTATGGTTCGCAGTTTATCCGCATCCGATTGTAGCGTCAGTTGATGCCCTGCCAAATCCAGGGTTACAGATAAGCCTGTTCTGTCAAATATGGTAGTCGTACTGGTGGTGAATGTCATCGTGGTGTCTTCGAGAAGTTTATAAACAATTTCACCTGTAAAATTGGAGTCTGAAGACGCTGAGAATGCAGATTCCAGGCCCGAAAAATAATAAGTATCACTTCCCACGGTCATGGACACATGTTTATCGGTGGAATTATTTTTTTCATAGAAAGAGAGCTGCAGGTTTGCAACAGAGCTATATGTGTAGTTCGTCGGTTCACTATATTCGCCCTCACTCAAGCTGCTCTGCGTCTCAGTCTCTCCGCCTTCCGCCGTTGTCGCAAACACGGCCTGGACAGTCACAATTCCTCCATCAGTGTTATCTGCTGGAGCTGTAACATCAATTGTCGTGACCGCGCCCGTCAATTCGC
>CALVXH010000104.1 GCA_944368945.1 uncultured Bacilli bacterium | reverse complement strand
GGTCAGCAGCAGCGGCGTGCGGCCCTGTGCCAGCAGGTCGCGGGCGTCCTGGACGATGAGGTCATTGCGCAGCGTGTCCTGTATCAGTGCTTCACAAATTTTGCCGTATGTTGGCTTTTCGGCGGTCAGCGGCAGCGAAAAGCGGGTAAAGCGCGGCACCACGACCCGCACAAAACCCTGCCGTTTGGCCTGCTCCTTGGCGCTGACCTGGTAGCGGACCGGCCCACACTGCATCGTGATGATCGGCCCGTGCCCATCCGCCCGCGACGGGGTGGCGGTCAGGCCGTACACATAGCGCGCAGGCACGTCCCGCAGCACCTGCTCAAACCCGGCGGCCGAGACATGGTGGCACTCGTCCACGATGACCAGCCCGTATTCCCGCACCCGCAGGTCAACCTCGCCGCCGCGGACCAGCGATTGCAGCATTGCAATGTCCACAAATCCCGCGGCGGTGTTTTTGCCGCCGCCGATCTGCCCAATCAGGCAGCGCTTGCGCTGGCGGCCGCAGCGTTTGGGCTGCGGCGGCAGAGATTCATCAATCCGCAAAAACTGCGAAAGCGCGGCCTGCCACTGGTTGAGCAGCGCCTGGGTGTGCACCAGAATCAGTGTATTCACGCCGCGCTGCGCGATCAGCCAGGCCGCGACCACCGTCTTGCCGAAGGCCGTTGTGGCACTGAGCACCCCGTTGCGGTACGCCAGCAGGGCGTCCGCCGCGGGCTGTTGGTCGGGGCGCAGTGCGCCGGTGAAGGTGATGCGCAGCGGACGGCCGGGGCAGGTCTCGTCTTGAATGGCATAGTCGGCTCCGGCATCTGGCAAAAGCGCGCAAAGCGCTTCTTCGCAGCCCCGCGGCAACACAAGAAAACCATCTACCTCCGCCGCTGTTGAGATGATGCGCGGGATATTGTGGGTGGAAAAGTGCATGGCCTGCTTTTTGTAAAAGTCCGGGTTGCGAAAGGCGGCCAGTCGAATCAGCCGGTTACGGGCCGCCGGTGTCAGATGTTCCTTCTGTATGTACAACCCGTTGCCGCGGACGATGGGGAGCGACAGCTGCTTAAAGTCTTGGGTGGAGAGAGTGCAGGGTGGTTGGGGTTTCCAGGGGGTGGGGAAATCGGATGTTGACGGGCTGCTATCTGCGAGTGGAGCGTGGATACCTGCTGCTTCCGCCGGTTCAGCCAGCGCCCCAAGAGGCGGGCGACCCGGGCACAATTCCGCCAGCAAGTCATTGACCTGCCCGGGCAGCAGCGTGCGCACGGTAGAAAGAAACGCCCACTGGTCCGGGTAGGGCGTGAGAGAATCGTCCAGAAATACACTGTTGCCCTGCCGCCGGGCCCGGCCCTGGAGCGGCAGAGCAATCAGGTTGCCGAACCCACCCGCGGGCAACGTGTCCTGATTGGGAAACATGCGGTCGTAGGCAGTGAAAGAAATGCCGCCGCAGGCATCCATGGCGGCGCTCAGCAGTGCGTCGCCGAGCTGGCGCGCCTTGGCGCAGGGGATGGCCTCGGCAAAAAACAGCCAGACATGGGCGCCCTGGCCGGAGCGGGAGCGTTCCAGCGCGAACGGGATACTGTGCGCACGGCAAACGCTCGCAACAGCGCGGGCACAGTCCTGCCAGTTGGCGTCATCGAAGTCCAGTGCCAGCAGATAGCAGGTCTCGTCCGGCAGCATGGGGTACAGACCGATAACATCCCGCCCCTGTGCATCTCGCCCAGCCAGGTGACGGTAGATGGCTGCGTCATCCAGCGGGCGCAGCACGCGGTTCGGGCATTTGGCGCAAGATACACGCCCTTTCTCACACAGGCCGGGCTGCCATTCGTTGGCGCAGACCGGGCTGTAGCCGCTTTTCTGCGTCTTTTCGCTATGCCAGCGCAGGGCGTAGACGTCGGCGCGGCCGCGGAACAGGGAGCGGAACAGCCGAATTTTTTCGGAGGGGGAGCTCAAGCGGGTGACGGGGGCAGAGTCAGTCGGGCAAGGCGGTACGCTTGGGGCATTGCGTGCTGATGCGGGTACATCGGTGGCACTGGCGCCGGTGCTTGATGCACTCGCAGTGTTTGCAGACCTCTGCGTTTTGGAGGATGTTGCGCCGTTGTCCTTCCCCGGCGCAGGGCCGCTTGCATCAAACGCCGCCAGCCGTGCCCGCAATTCTGCGTTTTCCTGTTCCAGTTTCTGCACCCTGTGCCGCAGACGCTGGATTTCCAGTTTGGTGTCCATACAATGAACCCTCCACATCACAAATATCCGCTGAATCATGTGAGAAAAGAGAAAGTAAGATTGGTTCCAGAATAGCACAGGGTTCAGGGATAGGCAAGCGTGGAGATGAGAAAAGGGAGTGCGTTGGATTGCGGCAAGGCCAGAAATGTATAGAAAAAGAACGATGGAGTATAGAGCTCATGGATCGAAAGTGATTTGAAACTGCATCAGACAACCAAAAACAGGCGAGCCATCGTCGTATGTTCTGCCCGTCAGTATGCAGCTGTACCAAGCACTTTAGGTAATGGCTTGGTTGGGTATAGTAGTCTGGTCGGAGTTCCCAGACACACAACGTAAAACAACGATTTCAAGCCGTTTTTCGGCGGTTATGCGCAAAGTTGAAAACCATATAAAAAGCCCGCGAAGCCTTTTCAGAACTGGCTTCGCGGGCGTTTGCATGGGTGGTGGTCAAATG
>CALVXH010000103.1 GCA_944368945.1 uncultured Bacilli bacterium | reverse complement strand
GTCACTCCAGGAAAACACGTGGAATCCTCCGCCGCCAGGATAACCGATGGATGGCGCTCTTTTAACCCACGGTTCATGTTCTTTAAGAACTCTGCTGCATTGGAGTTAACGCCGCGGGCCGGATCTCCCTGCCAGTAGATTGCCCGGCTGATCGCGTCCATCCGAAGCCCGTCCATATGATATTCTGATATCCAGAAGTCTGCCGCGGACTGGAGAAAGCTGCGCACTTCTCCGCGGGAATGCATGAAGTTGCAGCTTCCCCATTCGCTCTGCCCTACAGCTGCGTGAGGATACTCATACAACGACGTGCCGTCATAATTTGCCAGGGCATATCCGTCTACCGCAAAATGTACAGGTACAAAGTCCAGAATGATCCCGATATCGTTCTGATGGCAGGCATCCACAAATGCTTTAAGCTGCTCTGCTGTTCCATACCTGGAAGTGGGACTGAAAAACCCGGTACCCTGATACCCCCACGATTCATCGCTGGGATACTCGCAGAGCGGCATGACCTCCACATAATTGTATCCATTCTCCTTCAAATATGGGATCAGAATCTCCGCCATCTCTTCGTAATCATACCAGGCATCCGGTTCATCGGACGGCTTTCGGAAGGATCCGAAATGGATCTCATAAATATTCAGAGGCTCAGTCCGTCGGTCCGTACGTTTCTTCAGCCATGCGCTGTCATGGAACTTATAGTTCCTCAGATCCCGGATGACAGAAGCTGTCCCCGGGCGCAGCTCCATGCCATAACCATAGGGATCGCAGTGATCAATATACTGCCCCTCCCTGTCATAGATCCGGTATTTATACATCATCCCCGGTCCCGCGTTATTTGATGAAACTTCCCAGAAATTTCCGTCATGCACCTTTCCCATCGGGATTTCCTCCCAGCTGCTGAACTCTCCGATCAGAGAGACTCGTGAAGCGGACGGAGCAAACGTGCGGAAAACGGTCCCTCCCCTGACTGCATGCGCGCCCAGGTATTGATACGCGTCAAAACATTTCCCTGTATAAAACTCATAAAAATCCATATCTTCCCTCCACTTAATCGACAAGAGTTGCTTTTTATCGTATAATTATCTTATCGGATCAGACGGAAGGATGTCCACCGACGATCTCTTTATATCGTTGGAAAACCGACGCTTTATATCATATTGTCGGTTAATCACATCTGTGACGTTCCGGCTGCGCCGCCAGCCTCAAATCAAATTGTTTGCAAAAGGATGTGGGAATGAAATATGGATCTTCGAATTGAAAAAACGAAAAAGGCGATACGCAGCGCCTTCATTGAACTGAGGGCAAAAAAGTCATTAGAAAAGATTACGGTAAAAGAGCTCTGCTCTCTTGCCTATATCAACAAATCCACATTCTATGCCCACTACGAGGATATCTACGCCCTGTCTGACGCGATGGAACAGGAGACAGTCGCTTCAATCATCAGCGGCATAGACCATCTGAAAGATTATACATTTGAGAGTTCTGATGTCTTCAGCCGCGAGCTCTGTCTGGCATTCATGTCACAGATCTCCCTGATCAAGATCCTGTTTTCCGGCAAGGAGCAGAATCATCTGGGAAACCGTCTCGACCGTGAACTCAAGAAAGTAATCTTCCGCAAATACCCGGAATACGAACATGATCCGGAGAAGAATATCCTGTTCTCCTACTGCATCCAGGGCGCGTACCATGCTTATCTGAATAATCCGGAGGCAGACACCCAGACTCTGGTCTCTACTATCGAAAAGATCACAAAGTGCCTCCGGCCTATGGTAAACACGGGCGAAAAAGCCGGCAGCACTTCGTGATTCATCCCCGCCTCTAAGCCGGTCTTGTTTAGAACTCTCTTCTCGGTTTATACGCGGGGATGCTGTCGCTTCCCTCTTCATTCACGTCATTCCCCATGTAAATCCATCCTCCGTCTCTTTCTTTCATGGTTACTGTATGCTTAAAAGTACAGTCGTCCCCTTCAATGACCATGATGCCCTCCACATATAAGGTCCATGTACCGTCTGCGTTCTCCACGCATTTTACGACTTCCGGGAAGGGCAGAAACTGGGACACCCGGTTTCTCGGTCCCACAGGTTCCCAAGGATACAGCCCGGTTTCCGCGTCATAGCGGGCATATACCTCGAGATCCCCTGTTGAAATGTCAAAGAAGGCACAGATCACATCTTCAAACTGCTCTTTCGGAATGCCATTCTGCACGTTCTCTTCATTGAGTTTCTCCCCGTATTTGATCTCGTATAAAAATTCATACAGATCATTAAATTCAATCTGGTCCATACTGTCCGCATCCCAGTCCATGAGGAACAGATTATTGCCAAAGCAGCTCACCGGCAGGATATATTGATTGCCCAGTTCCCTGCATTTTTCATCCAGAGGCAGTACCCGGAAGAAGCTGTGCATATCCATCTCCTGATTCTTGGACAGAGCCTTTTCCCAGATCAGCCATCCCTTCTCTGTATATTCCCAGTCGTAGACTCTGAATTTCTCCATCTGGCGGATCTGCATTTCCAGATTATCATTGTAGGAAGCATTCGCATATGTCACAGTCAGTTCCTGATCTTTAGCGGACAGTTTAAAATATCTGAAATATCCGCTCGCGGTGATTTCATGGAATTCTGTTTCCGTTTTTCCCCCTTCTGCCGCATTGTTCAA
>CALVXH010000102.1 GCA_944368945.1 uncultured Bacilli bacterium | reverse complement strand
GGTGGGACAGGCATGGTGAAATCAGCTTATTCTTGTGGAAAACCAGCATTAGGTGTAGGACCTGGAAATGTTCCATGCTATATTGATAAAACAGCAAAATTAGAAACATCAGTAAATGATTTGGTTATGTCAAAAGCATTTGATAATGGTATGATTTGTGCATCAGAACAAGCAGCAATTGTTGATGAAGAAATTCATGAAAAATTTGAAGAATTGATGAAACAAGCAGGATGCTATTTTGTAAATGATGAAGAAAAACAAAAATTAACCAATAGCATGTTTGAAAAATTAGAAAATGGAGATTACAAATTAAAATCACATGTACCAGGACAATATCCTCATACAATTGCAAAAGAGGCTGGATTTGAAATTCCAGAAGATACAAAAGTAATTGTTGTTCCTGAAACAGGTGTTGGAAAAGATTATCCATTCTCAAAAGAAAAATTAAGTCCAGTATTAACATACTATGTCGTAAAAGATGAAAACGAAGGAATACCACTAGCAGAAAAATTACTAGAATTTGGAGGACTAGGACATTCAGCAGTTATTCATTCTGAAAATAAAGACACTGTTTTAAGATTTTCAGAGACAATGAAAGCAGGAAGAATTATTGTAAACTCTCCATCAACACATGGAGCAATTGGTGATATATATAATACCAATATGCCATCATTAACATTAGGTTGTGGTTCATTTGGTGGAAATTCAACAACAGCCAATGTATCATCAGTAAACTTGATTAATGTAAAAAGAGTTGCAAATAGGAGGGTTAATATGCAATGGTTTAAAGTTCCAGAAAAAATATATTTTGAAGCAGGTTCAATTGCTTATTTAGAGAAAATGCCAAATATTGAAAGAGCATTTATTGTAACAGATCCAGGAATGGTAAAATTAGGATATGTAGATAAAATCTTATATCATTTAAGAAATAGACAACATTATGTACATTCAGAAATTTTTAGTGAAGTGGAGGCAGACCCATCATTTGATACCATCATGAAAGGTGTTGAAGCAATGAAAAACTTCAAACCAGATGTGATTATTGCATTAGGTGGAGGAAGCCCAATCGATGCAGCAAAAGGAATGTGGCTATTCTATGAACATCCAGAAGCAGATGCAGAAGGATTAAAATTAAAATTCATGGATATTAGAAAACGTACCTATAAGTTCCCTAAATTAGGAGAAAAATGCCAAATGGTAGCAATACCAACAACATCAGGTACAGGTTCAGAAGTAACATCATTTGCTGTTATCACAGACAAAGAGAAAAACAAAAAATATCCATTAGCAGATTATGAATTAACACCAGATGTTGCGATTGTAGATCCAGACTTAGTTATGAGTTTACCAAAATCAATTACAGCAGACACAGGTATGGATGTTTTGACACATGCATTAGAAGCATATGTTTCAAATATGGCATCAGACTATACAGACGGACTAGCTGAAAAAGCAGTAGAACTAGTATTCCAATATTTAGAGCAAGCATATGATGATGGAACAAACAAATTAGCTCGTGAAAAAATGCATAATGCAAGTACCATTGCAGGTATGGCTTTCACAAATGCCTTTTTAGGAGTGAATCACTCAATAGCACATAAGATTGGTGCAGAATTCCATTTACCACATGGAAGAATTAATGCGATATTATTACCATATGTGGTAAGATATAATGCTACAAAACCAACAAAATTTGTTTCATTCCCTAAATATGAATACTTTATAGCTGATAAAAAATATTCTGAAATAGCAAAAAAAGCAGGATTAAAAGCAAAAACTGTTGAAGAAGGAATTAGTAGCTTAATTGAAAAAATTAAAGAAATGAATGAACATATGAATATTCCAAAATCATTTAAAGATGCTGGAATTGATGAACAAGAATTTTTATCAAAAGTAGATGTGTTAGCAGATAGAGCATTTGAAGATCAATGTACAACTGCTAACCCAAGAGTACCATTAGTGTCAGAAATAAAACAAATCTTATTAGATAGTTATTATGGAAAGGAAGTAAAATAGGAGAGAGGTAAATGAACTTAAAAGATATAGGTAATAAATTCCAAGAAAAGTTTCTAGGGAGTAAAGGAGAAAGAACACCTGAAGAGGTAGTTAAAAAAGAGGTTATTGAACCAATTCAAGACGAGAATATAGAAGTTAGCGATGAAGAAACAATTGAGAAAATCATAATATTATTAAGTAAATGTTCAAAAGAAAGAAGAAAAGCAATTATAGAAGAACTAAGAAAGGCAAAGGAAATATCTTCAGATATATTAATTGAATCAGCTGTGCAAGTGGCTGATTCAGAGGAAGTTTCTGATGAAGTAGCTGTAGATTTAGCAAAACAATCATCAGATAAAACGGCAATGGGAATTTTAGAAAATGCAGAGATATCCGAAGATGACAGATTGGCAATAATAAGAACATTAAAAGATAATGAGAAAAAAGAAAACGCTATTTGTAAAGAACTAAAGATGTCGTATGGAGCAATGAAAAATCAAGAACAACAAAGTGAATTTGTTGGAAGAATACAAAAAATTATAGGTATTTTTAAGAGAACAGATAAAATCAATGAAGAATTATATAAAATTGTTGCCAAAAATCTTGCTTTCATGTATCAAAAAACAAATGGTGGTATGGATTTATATTTAATGGAGCAATTAGTACCTATTCATGAAATGATAAGAGTAAAAATGCCAGAAAAAATAGGACAAGAATATGCTAATTTATTAAAAGAAGGAGAAGAAAATAAATTCGATTTAAGTGAGGTTAAAGGAAGATTCCTTGATAGAATGATAAAAGAAATACATAGAAAAGCAATAGATGAAAAACAACCTGATAGTACATTTATGAAATATATAGGAGAAGTAGACGAAGAAGAATCTGAACTTTTAATGAAGTGCATACAAAAATATAATCCAGATATCAGTGAAAAAGAAATGGGAAAAATTCTGAGAATAGCAAAAGGAGAAGAAAATGAATCTATATATGAGCCTAAAAGAAAAAAACAAAACAATAGTATTATTAATGAAGAAGAGATAGATGTAGATATTATACGAGAATGTATAGACTCAGGACTAATAAAAATATTAGGAGAAATGAGTGAGCAAGAAAGAAAAATAAGTTTAACTGCTATGACAAATTCACTAGAAAAAAGAGTGCGAAAAGAAAAAAATGTACAAATGCTTAAAAATGCAAAAGTTGCGCCAAGAGAAGAAGTGCCTAAAGTAAAAAAAGCAGAATTTAAAGGAGATATTGATAGATAAAAGCCAATATGGCTTTTATTTTTTTATTGAATAGGAATCCTATTCAATAAAAAAATAATGTTGCACAGAAAAATTGCTGTGCAATTTTTCGCGTCGACAAATCTTTACGCTTCATCGAGAACTTAAATACATATAGTTAAATTAGAAAAGAAGAGAAAAGTTCTCGAGAAGCGAGATTTGTCAGCACCTTTTATAAGTTCATAAAAAAAACACAATTTAAATATGTTTTAGAAACAATTATGGGATAGTATATGCATATACTAAATAGGAACGAACATAAATATCCTATGAGGAGTTGTGATGAAATATGAAAAAAAATAAAATGAAAGAACTAGGAATTGTGGAGATGAAGAACTTTTTAAGTTATGATGAAAAAATAGAGGAAAAGACAAATACATTTGAAAAATTAATGACAATTTATGAAATGGCAATTACAGAATTAGAAACCAAAATGAATATATTACAAAAAGAATTTAAAGTATTTTATAATTATGATCTAATTGATCATATCAACACAAGAATAAAACAACCAGATAGTATTGTAAATAAAATGAAGAAAAAAGGTTGTGAACTTACATATAAAGAAATGATAGAAAATATCAATGATATTGCAGGTATTAGAATAGTATGTCAATTAAAAGATGACATATTTAAAATTAGAAATTTAATCGAAGAATTACCGGGAATTCAGATTGAAAAAGAAAAAGACTATGTCAATCATCCAAAAGAAAGTGGGTATTCTAGTTATCATATGATTATAAAAATACCTGTCACTTTATCAAAACAAACGATATATGTAAAAGTAGAAATACAGATACGAACAATGGCAATGGATTTCTGGGCTAGTCTAGAGCATAAGATGAAATATAAAACAGACAAAGAAGTAAATAAGAAAACTTCAAAAGAATTAGTTAATTATGCAAAAATTGTAAATAGAATGGATAATAAAATCATGTTAATGAATAATTAAAAAGATAACTTAGAAGAAAAAATGTACTCCAAATGTTAAATAAAATTTAACATTTGGAAGTGCATTTTTTGTGTGTTTATGTTTCAAAAAAATGTTTTTTTGAACAATGAGAAGGATTTATGTAAAATACGTCGAATAATATAATTATGTATAGTTGTGTGAAATATTTTAAGAAAGGAGAAAAT
>CALVXH010000101.1 GCA_944368945.1 uncultured Bacilli bacterium | reverse complement strand
AATATTTTTCTTAGCATCTATATATTCTTGATAATCTTTATGAATATTTAAATGATTTGGTGTTATATTAGTAATAACAGCAATTTGTGGACTTACTTCCATTCCCATTAATTGAAAACTACTCAATTCTAAAACAACAATGTCTTCAGGTGTAATTTCTGATAATCTTGTAAATAATGGTGTTCCAATATTTCCTCCTAAAAATGTTTTATATCCTGCTTTTTGCAAAATATGATTGATTAAGCTTGTTGTTGTTGTTTTACCATCACTTCCAGTTACACCAATTACCTTTGCTGGACACATTTGCATTAATAATTCTACTTCTGTTGTTACCAATGCCCCTCTATTGGCTTCTTCTACTAATTCTGGTTTTGTTGGTAAACAACTAGGAGAACGAAAAATCACATTAAAATTTTTTAAATGTTGCAAACAATCTTTTCCAAAATGTATCATAAATCCATAATTAGTAATTTTTTCAACAATATCTCTAGGAATTTGATTATATTCTCTTTCATCAAATATGGTTACATTTGCTTTTTTATCATATAAATAATCTAAAAGTGGTAAATTGCTGACACCTAATCCTATGATAGCCACTTTTCTATATCTTATGTAATCATTAAATTCATTTAATTTTTCATTATTATAATTCATTTGCCAATCCTCCTAAAATCTTATATATTCATTCATTTTATATATTTTTTCTTTATATCTGCTATTATATATCAATTATATAGAAAAAACAAATTATATGTGAATATTTTTTTATGATTCGTGCAAAATAGTAATATACTTTGAGGAGGTGCTTGTATATGAGTAAGAAAAAGAAAGAAAATAAAAACAATAATAATTCAAATAATCAAAATAACAATAATGAAAGACAAAATAACAATAATAACAAATAACATGTTAAAGAGACAATTTGAACATCGTTCTAATTGCCTCTTTTTATTATATAAATTACATTAAAATTTTTGAACTTATTTGGTTCCGAATATTCTATCTCCAGCATCACCTAGTCCTGGTACAATGTATCCTTTGTCATTTAATTTTTCATCAATACATGCTGTATAAATTTTTACATCTGGGTGTTCTTTCTTTAATCTTTCAATTCCTTCTGGTGCAGATATAATACATAAAAATTTAATTTTCTTAACTCCGTCTTTTTTAAGCATTTGAATGGTATCTGCAGCTGATCCTCCAGTTGCAAGCATTGGATCTAAAATAATGGCTTCTCTTTTGGCAATATCTTTTGGCATTTTATAATAATATTGTACTGGCTCTAAAGTTTCTTCATTTCTATATAAACCAATATGTCCAATTTTGGCATTTGGTACAATTTTTAATAATCCATCTAACATACCTGTTCCTGCTCTTAAAATTGGTACAAAAGCATAATTATCTTCATCTAATACTTTTGCTTTTGTCTTGCAAATTGGTGTTTCTATTTCAATTTCTTTTAGTTTTGCATCTTCTAATGCATGATAGCATAATAATGTAGCTATCTCCCCTATAATTTCTCTAAATTCTTTTGTACCTGTATGTTTATTTCTAATAATAGATAATTTATGCTCTACTAAAGGATTACTTAATACAGTTACTTGATTTGTTTTATCATCTTTCATTTCTTCCATTGCATTTGCCTCACTTTTATAATCTACTTCTTTTTGTTTTTCTTCAGACTTACTTATATTTTCATCTTCTTTTTCATCTGGTAATAATAAATTTAGTAAAATACCAATAATGGCTGCTAAACTCATTCCTGAAATAGTTACAGATAAATCCCCATGAATAATAGAGATAGCTGCTCCTCCTAATCCTAGTACTAACATAGTAGATGCAACAACAATATTTTTAGATTTTCCGAAATCAATCTTATTTTCAATTAATACTTTTAAACCATTGACAGAAATAAATCCATATAATAGTAGAGATACACCACCTAAAACAGCATCAGGAATGGTTGATACCAATGCAGTGAATTTTCCTAAAAATCCTAAACAGATAGCAATAATCGCTGCTAATCCAATGACCCATACAGATGCTACTTTTGTCATTCCTACAACAGATGTGTTTTCACCATAAGTGGTATTAGCTGGTCCTCCTAAGAATCCTGCAACAAATGTTGCTAAACCATCACCTAATAAAGTTCTATCTAATCCTGGCTCTTTTAATAAATTCTTTCCAATAATTGTACTCAATGCTGTATGATCACCAATATGTTCTGCAATCGTTACCAAAGAAATTGGTACAATGGTTAATAATGCTGAGAAGTTAGGTGTATAATTTAGAAATGGTATCACAAAGTTTGGCATGCTAAAGAAGCTAGCTTCTAATACCGGACTAAAATCAACCAATCCAAAACAGATTGCTGAAACATAACCTACAACAATTCCAACTAAAAATGGAATGATTTTCAAAAATCCTTTTCCTCTAACCATCACAATTGCGGTTGTCAAAAAGGTAATTAAAGCAACTGCAATACATCTCCAATCAATTTGTGTTCCTGTTCCTAATCCTACTTGAGAAATCGCACTTGGTGCTAAGCTTAATCCA
>CALVXH010000100.1 GCA_944368945.1 uncultured Bacilli bacterium | reverse complement strand
TCTTTTCCCTTACTTTTCTTGTTGTTACTAAACTATTTGTTTTTTCATCATATTTTGTAGTTAAAAACAAATTATTAAACACCGGATGTGCATAATCTTGTTCTTTCTTTGATAATACTGGTTCAAAATATGAAGTAACTTCTACAATATCATCTTCATTTCCCTGATTTTCTATTATTAATCTTCTAATTTCTACAGGCTCATTAGAACTAACAGTTGTATTTATTTTCACTTTCAAATTATTACTTTTTATTTCCTGCTCATCTTTATCTGGCATAAAACTTATTTGATATTGTCCATCATTAAAGCCATAATTTGAACTTATTAAAGTTTTACTTTTTACACTCTTAATTGCAAAAAATATTCCTTGTGCATAATCTTTCGTAGGTTTAAATCTATTTATATCAATTCCCCTATATCTACTTACACCTTGACCTTTTTGATTCATTGCAACGATATAATCTTCATTTGAAATTACATTTCCAATATCTAATCTTTCTTCTATTTTTTGATATGTTGTTTGGATATAATCTTCATAATCTTTGTATTTTAGCTTTTCTACCTTTTCCTTTTTCTCTTTTGTTGTTACAAAAGTCTCTGGCATTGTTTCTTGTAACAAAATACTTACTGCATCAATTTCAGGATTTTTTATAAATCTTTTTTGTAAAATATTATTATTAAATAAATTATTAATTGATAGCAAAATTAATCCTTGATGATGTGCCATATATGTTTTTACTACACTTGATGTTTTCCCTCTTTCAACTCTTTCTGGTGTATAATCTATTGATTCATAAAATCCAAATTTACCATACATTCCTTCTTGTTCTAATCTTTTTAAATTTTCTACTTCCTCTTTTGGTACTTCATTTATTGCCAAAATACCACCATAACTAGATACAACCATTTCATCTGCAAGCCCTCTTTTTAATCCAAGCCATGGTATTCCAAATGCCTTATATTGATAATTTGATTTTAAATCTTTTAAATTAAAAGCTGCTTCTGATATTCCCCATGCTATATTTAATTGTTTGCTATATTCCATCTGACTTTTAATCATAAATTTACAAGACTCATCTAATAGGCTTCCTTCATAACTTGGAATATTTATATTAGGCATTAAATATTCAAACGCAGTACCTGCCCATGAAATAAGCCCCTTATATTTTCCTAATTTAGTAAGTGTTCTACTTAGATAATTCCAATGTTTAGCAGGTACATCTTTTTTAGCAATTGCAACTAGACTTGCTTGTCTTGCTTCAGATGCAAGTAAATCATAATATGAATTTGTTAATTTATTATCTTCTATATTAAATCCAATTGAAAAAATTTGCTCTTCTTGGCTGTACAGATATGAAAAGTCTGTATCATTAATTAGTTTTGTCACTTTTTCTAGCAATTCATTTAATGTTTCTACTTCACTAACAATATTTTCTATTGCGTTTTCGTTATTGTATTTTTTATCTTTACTAATTTTTTCTTCCAAAAAAGATTTAACAACGTACAAATATCCAACAAAATTACCACTATCAACTGTCGAAATATATCTAGGAACTAGAGGCTCTTTAGTTTGTATTTGATACCAGTTATATAAATGTCCATTCCATTTTGGAAGTGTTTCTATACTTTCAATCATATTTTTCAATAAATTAATAGCTTTTTCATATGTTATATATTTCAAGTCATATGAAGATATAACAGCTAAAAGGGATAAACCAATATTTGTAGATGAGGTTCTAGGAACTATTTCTTCTTTTCTATCTTCTTGATAATTGTCTGGTATTAGATAATTATTTTCCTTAGTCAAATAAGTTTCAAAAAAGTCCCAAGTCTTTTTACCGATTTCTAAAACATAATCTTTGTCTTTTTGATTTAATTTTTCTATTGCTGAATGTTTTTTAATTGTTCTACTTATATACCACATTATACATGGAGCAATCATCCATAAAAGTCCTAAAACACATGCAAAACTATTCTGCTTTAAAAAGCCTAATCCAATTGTTGTTACACCTGCAAGTACATTAAATGCCATTTGATTAAAATATGAAACAAGACTTGATTTTGCTTGTTTTTCCGCTTCTTCTGAAGTTGTCCATTCTAATAAATGCTTTTTACTTATACACATTCTATATATTGTTTTTGTAATTGATTTTATTGACACATATGCTTTATATGGCAAAACTGCTAAAGTTATAACCGCTCTTAAAAAAGTCCCTTTAAAACCTGTGATTTTTGGAGCAAAAGTCTTTTGCTTTTCTTCTCCTTCTTTCTTAAATATCAATCTATTTAAAAATTCTAAAATATATGGCAATATAGAAATCAGTAAAACAAATGTAACAATTCCATAAATCTTTTGGTTATATATAATACCTAAAATACTTGTATATACTATTGCTACAATAATACTAATTTCTAGTAAACTTCTTCTTAAATTATCAAATATTTTGTATTTTGATAATAAATTTAATTTCTTATTTCCAATCCATTTTGTAATCTGCCAATCCCCACGAATCCATCTAGCAAGTCTTGTCATAAAACTATTGTACTTTGTAGGATAACCATCCATAAGCAAAATATCAGAAGCTAAGCCACATCTCAAATAACATCCTTCAAGCAAATCATGACTTAAAACTGTATTTTCTGGAATCTCACTCTTTAATACCTTTGAAAATACCTCTAAGTCATAAATCCCTTTTCCAGTAAAAATTCCCTCATTAAAATTATCTTGATATGTGTCTGAAATCGCATTACTATATGAGTCAATTCCTCCTGCTCCTGCAAATATTTTTGTAAATAAAGTTTTAAAACTTATGTCTAAATCAATACCCACTCTAGGTTGAAGTATTCCATAGCCTTCTGTAACAGTATTTGTGGCTGGATTTATTACTGGCTTATTTAATATATGTGACATTGCCCCTATTAACTCAAATGCTGAATTTAAAATTAAATCTGTATCCGCATCTAAAGTAATAATATATTTTATTTTTGGTATATTATCTAAATTTTCTAATGTGTTTTCCCTAAATGGATTTTTAGTATTTCCCAATAAATATTCATTTAGTTGTGAAAGCATTCCTCTTTTTCTTTCCCAACCAAGATATGAATTTTCTCCTTCATTCCAAATACGTTTTCTATATATAAAGTTAAAAATATTCTCATTGTATTTTTTATTTAATTCATCTACTATTTTTTTGCCTTCTTGTATTATTTCTTCATCAAAATCTTCTTCCCTTTTATCGCTTTCTGAACAATCCCCCAGTAAAGTAAAATACAAGTTTTTACTTTTATTTGCTAAATAATATACTTCTAGTTTTCTCATTAATTCTTGCACTTTTTCTTTT
Source organism: uncultured Bacilli bacterium (assembly GCA_944368945.1). Lineage (GTDB taxonomy): Bacteria > Bacillota_I > Bacilli_A > RFN20 > CAG-826 > Onthovivens. The sequence continues at coordinate 782 of CALVXH010000100.1, read as the reverse complement.
GATTTTACTATTGTTGGGATTACTACCATTGTTGCCATTTCTTCTGGCAAGTATTGTGTTAAATCGAGTTTCGGTATTAGTTTTGGTTTTATTATTTTACTTAATATATATTGTATTATTTGTGTAGACACTTCTGATATTGGAATAAAAAATATGATAAATGTTAATATTGATATCCATAAATTGCTAGTTTTTAAGTTTATAATACTTGAAATAATTATGTCTATGATTAATGTTGTGATATAAATTGCTGTTATATAGATTTTTGTTTTTTCTTTTTGACTTATTGAATTTTTATCTTTATATTTTAGCACTGCATATAGCTCATCCATTCCTTTATCTATCAAATAATATCCTATGTGTGATTTTTTGTTTTCTGTATTATCATTTTCTGTAGTTCCCCCATCTTTTTGTGCTAATTCTAATGTTTTTCTAGCTATATATATTTCTGAAATCTTGGTTTTTTTAGATATTTCTTTTATGGCGTTTCTATAATATTCCTTTGTTTTATTATCCATGTTTATATATGTGTTACTTGGGTCTTGTCTTAAAATTTCTTCAACACCATTTATTTTTTCAAAGATTTCTAAGAAATTTATTCTTTGAATTTTTTTGATACTTGTAATACTATTTCCCATACTAACTTTTCTAACAGCTATATCAAAATGTTCTTTTTTTATCACATCTTGTACTGTTGTTCCAGCCATTTCTAACGCTTCTTCTAGAACTTTTAAATAACTATATCCTTTTTTTCCATATCTTTTTAATATATATGACATATA
>CALVXH010000099.1 GCA_944368945.1 uncultured Bacilli bacterium | reverse complement strand
TTTTACAACAATTTCAGTCTCTATATTATTTTTTATTGTTAAATATCGATTCATTTTTTTTTCCTTTTCTTTTTTATTTTTTGAATGATTATTGGGTTCCAAACAGATCTGGTCCAAAATGATTTCCAATGGGCACTAGTTTGATCCTGCCACATAACCTGTAGAATATGCTATTTGTAAGTTAAATCCTCCTGTATAACTATCTACATCAATAATTTCTCCTGCAAAATATAGTCCTTTTACTTTTTTAGATTCCATCGTTTTAGGATTAATTTCTTTGATGTTAACGCCTCCACTTGTAATGATTGCTTCTTCTATCGGTCTAAAATCTTTTATTATCACTTCAAAATCTTTTATTTGCTTTATTAGTTCTTCTCTTTCTTTTTTCGTTATTTCATTCACCTGTTTATTCGGATGTATTTTACTTCTTGTAATGATAACTGGTATTAATTTTTGTGGTAATAATTTATCTAAACTATTTTTAAATTGCTTATTTTTTACTTCCTCAAAATCCCTTAAGATCCTGTCATTTAGTTTCTTTTCATCTAAAGCAGGTTTCAAATCTATTTTTAAAACAATCTTTCTCTCATGAAATAACCTGTTAATATTTTTATATCTAACCAAATGTGCTGAAGAACTTAAAATGGTTGGTCCTGAAACACCAAAATGTGTAAATAGCATTTCTCCAAAATCTTCATATATTTGTTTATTTTTTTCTATATCTATTAATTTTATTTCAACATTTCTAAAACTTAATCCCTGTAATTCTTTGCATTCCATTTTATCATATACTTCTAAAGGAACTAATGATGGTTTTATTTCTGTTATACTATGTCCTAACTTTTCTACCAATTGATAACCATCCCCTGTTGAACCAGTTAGCGGATAACTTTTTCCCCCTGTGGCCAAGATAACTTTATTAGCTTTTATTGTTTCTTTATCTGTTCTTACACCGATTACTATACTTTCTCCATCTACCATTTCTGTTAAAATTTCTTCAACTTTTGTATTATATTTTATTTCTATATTTAATTCTTTGATTTTTTTACTAAAACATTTTAAAACATCTATCGATTTATCTGTTACTGGAAAGATTCGGTTTCCTCTTTCTTCTTTTACTTCTAATCCCTGTTGTTTTAAAAATTCAATTATATCTTGATTAGTATATTGCTGATAAGCACTATATAAAAACATACCATTTCCTGGTGTATTTTTAATAAAATCTTCCATCTCTAAAGAAGATGTAATATTACATCTTCCTTTTCCTGTGATTAAGAGTTTTTTTCCTAATTGATTATTTTTTTCTATTATCAAAACATCATTTTTATTTTCTTTTGCAGTAATCGCTGCCATCATTCCAGCAGGACCACCACCTATTACAATTACCTTATTCAAAATAAATTCCTTTCTGTCCGAATGTATTGGGAGTAAATCCATTTAGACATATTAGGTCACATCAGTTCTAAACATATCTAGTTCTAATGTACCCAATTTATTTTTTCATTTCTTCTATTGCTTTTAATATACCATATTTTCCATAATCATAAGTTAATCCACCTTGCATATAGGCAATATATGGTTCTCTAATTGGACCATCACAACTAAGTTCAATGGTTGATCCTTCTGTAAATGTTCCTGCTGCCATAATAACTTCATCTTCATACCCTCCCATTGGACTTGGTTCTGGTACAACACATGAATCAATTGGAGATCCTTTTTGAATACCTTGGCAAAATTTTATTAATTTTTCAGCAGTTCCTAAATGAATTGTTTGTACAATATCTGCTCTTTCATCACTATATTTAGGTTCTACTATATATCCTAATTCTTCTAAGATACAACTTGCAAATATAGCTGTTTTAACACTGCTTGCCACTACTTGTGGTGCAAAAAATAGTCCTTTTAATAAATTGGTATTTTGATTTAATGATGGACCAATTTCTTTTCCAATTCCTGGTGCTGTTAGTCTTTCTGCACATAATTGAATTAAATGTTCTTTTCCTACTATATATGCCCCACTTGTTGCAATTCCGGCTCCTAAATTTTTCATCAATGAACCTACTGCAATATCTGCTCCTACTTCAATTGGCTCTCTATCTTGTACAAATTCTCCATAACAATTATCTACCATGATGATAACATCTTTATTAACTTCTCTTATAGCTTGTATTGCTTTTTCTATTTTTTCTATTGTTAAACTTTCTCTTGTAGAATACCCTCTTGATCTTTGGATTTCTACTAATTTAACATTATTTTTTGATAATCTTTCTTTAATTGTTTCTATGTCAAAATCATTATTGACTAATTCAATTTGTTCATAATGAATTCTAAAAGCTTTTAATGAACTTTCACTTACTTCTTTTCCTATTCCGATAACAGTTTGTAAAGTATCATATGGTGCTCCTGTTATACTAATCATGGTATCATTTGGACGTAATAAAGCAGACAAGGTAATTGCTAATGCATGTGTTCCTGAAATAAATTGTGCTCTTACTAAGCTGTCTTCTGCTCTAAATACCTTTGCATAGATTTCTTCTATTTTATTTCTTCCTACTTCATCAATTCCATATCCTGTTGAAGTTGCTAAATGCATTTCTTGTAAATTACATTCTTGAAAAGCTTCAATGACTTTTATACTATTTTTGCTACAAATGTCATCCATTTTCTTAAATTGTGGTTCTATCTTTTTTTCTACTTCTTTTGCTAATTCTAATAATTCTTGGTT
>CALVXH010000098.1 GCA_944368945.1 uncultured Bacilli bacterium | reverse complement strand
CAAGCTGCAGGAGCTCTACGCCTGAGCCTCTGTGCCTGATCCCCTGACATAAGCGCAACGCCCGCCCTTCCGCAATGGAAGGGCGGGCGTTTTTTGTATAAAGAAAACAACTCGCCGGGTGAGCGGTTCAAAGGAAGGCTAGTGGTAATGACGTAGGAGAAAAACTCCCTTTGCTATATTAGGGTACGCTCTGCCAACCATACAAGGAGAAGTAATGGGAGATTATGCAATATGTATATAGGTATAGCCGGAACATGTAGGACAATGAGAAACTCTTAAGCATATTTGCGGGTAGTAAATGACGGGAGTTCCTCGGCTGGCAGACCGCACTCGCGTGATGTAATGTGAAAGCTAGTACAAGGTTTTTACCCGACTGTAAAAACCCCAGCTTGGCCGAGGGCCTTTATTCAACTAAAAAAGTGTGAGCGGCGGCATAGGCGGCCGTGCCGCAGGCGGCCTCCTCCTGCCGGGTGGACAGGGAGAGAGGGCAGCCGAAGGTCTCCTCAAAGATCCGGCAGAGGTGGGGATTCTTTTGGAGACCGTTTCCGGAGCCCACCATCCGGGCGGGCATCTCTCCGCCGGCGGCCAGGTAGGAGCGGAACATGGTGTGGAGCTCCTGAGCCATGCCGTGCATGACGCCGTGCATCAGATGGACCGGGGTGAAGTTGTCGGCGCCCAGCCCGGTGATGGCGCCCCGGCACAGGGGGTCCTTCCGGGTGCCCAGGAAGGTGGTGACCGTCTCCGGATAGTCCGTCACCGGCCCCGCCGCGTCCAGGGCGCGGCCCATGGCGCCGTAGAGACTGTCTGTCTCACTGCCGGCCATGGCCGCCACCTGGCGGAAGAACTGCTCCAGCAGGGCGTAGCTGCGGCCTCCGGCCAGGGAGGCCCCCACCAGCAGCCAGCCGCCGTCGGGGAAGGGACGGGTCTCCAGGGCCTCTGTCTCCAGATAGTTAGGGGAGTAGACGGATACCTGCCCACCCGTGCCCATATTGACCAGGAGGGTGCCGGCAGGCTGGCCTACCGCGCCCAGGAAGCTGGCCTGATTGTCGCCCAGAGCCACGGTAACTGGGCGCCCCAGCGGACCAGTCCCCAGCACAGGCTCCTCTGCCATGGCGGGCAGCAGGCCGACACCTACGCCCGCCTGCAGCAGGGCCTCCCGGTCAAAGTCCCGGCGGCGCAGGTCGTAGACCCCCAGGCTGGCGGCGTTGGTGGGGTCCACGGCCGGCGCGGTCCGGCCGCTGAGAACCATGGCCAGATAGTCCGGAATGGTGCAGAACACGGCGGCCTCCGGCGGGACCAGACCGTTGAGGGCATTGTAGGCGTGGGTCACCATGCCGAAGCCGGTGGCCAGGGGATAGCCAGTGGTCTCGGACAGCCACTGTGCCCAGGTCATACCGTCCTCCCTCGGCTGCTGGCCCCGTCCGTCCTGCCAAGTATAGAGAGGGCTCACCGGGTTGCCCTGACTGTCCAGATAGAGAATGCCGTGCATCTGGCCGGTGACGCCGATGGCGGCCACATCGCTGTGGTCCTCCAGGAGAGCATCCACCATGGCCAGTGCAGTGGAGCGGATGACAGCGGGGTCCTGAAGGCGTTCCCAGGGCGCCCCGGAGAGAAAGCTCTCGTTCTTCTCCGTACGGGCCACGACCAGCTTCCCGTCCTCCAGCACCACCGCCGAGATGGTGGTGGTGCCGATGTCCAAACCCAGTGTTTTCATGGGGTGGTCCTCCTCAGCAGCAGGTGGACATGGGGTCCAGCCGGCGGATGATGTCCTGCTGGATGGCCGGGGACAGGTCCAGGAAGTTGACGAAGGTGCCGTGGATGCGCATGATATAGACCCCGTTGGGGGCGTACTTCTTGGGTTCGGCCAGAACCTTGCGCAGGGTCTCCGGGGTGGTGACGTTGACGTAGAGGTAGAAGGGGGCGCGGCCCTCCACCAGGTCGTTGAAGAAGAGGGGACGGATGATACGGTCCCGGAACTGAAGGCCCTTCTCCTCGTAGGTGCTGCCGGTGAAATACTTGGGGTCTACGCCGAAGTGGGAGGCCACGCCGCCGTTGAATTTCCCATAGGGCAGCTTCAGGGAGGACAGGGTGCGGAAGCCCAGACCGTTGGAGGCGTCGCCGAAGAGGGGATCGATGCCGTAGTTGAGCATCTCACGGCTCTGGCGGCCGTCGGGGGTGGCCCCCACCCAGTAGCCGTAGAGCAGGTGGGTGGAGGGGGTGGCCCAGTCAGGGCGGAAGGGGTTGCCCAGGTAGTTTTTCAGGCCCCCCACCAGGTCGGATACCCGGCTGGCCAGCTCCACGGCGGCGGCGTCGGCCTCGTCGTCATTGTTGCCGAATTTGGGGCAGCTCTGGAGATAGGCACGCAGCTCCTCGTAGCCCTCAAAGTTGCAGCGCAGGGCGGCAAGCAGGTTTTCGGCGTCCTGGGGGCGCTCCTTCAGCAGGTGCTCCACGGCCACAAAGGAGTCGGACACCACGGAGAGACCGTGGATGAGGCAGCCGGAGCCGTTGTAGCGGGTGCCCTGTTCCCGGGTATCCCGGCAGTCCACACCGGTCTCCAGTCCGCCCATGAAGCTGGACAGGAAGGGCACCCGCAGGAGAGAGATGGCCTCGGAGGCGCCGTTGGCGGCCTGGGCCATGCGCTGGGCGAAGCAGTTCAGATTCTCATAGAAGAGGGGCTTGAGCTGCTGGAGGGTCTCCAGAGCGGGGCGGTCGGACTGAGGACCGATGGCCTTTCCGGTGATGAGGGATTTGCCGCCGGTCAGGGTCAGCTCCAGCACCTTGGCCAGATTCAGCCAGGAGTTGGTGGTGTTGCCGTTGGCCTTGCCCATGATGAGGGGCTCCTGACAGCCTGCCACGCTGTAGTCGGGCAGATCCTCCTCGGCCACACCGTGCTCCCGCAGGGTCTCAAAGAGGGAATCGTCATTGAAGATGGAGGGAGTCAGGCAGCCGGGGGTGAAGAAGAACCGGCCCAGCTCGGCGTAGAGGGTCTCCGGGGTGTTCCGGTGCAGCTTCACCGACAGAATGGGCTGGGGCAGGTTCATCTCGTAGTAGGCATCCAGGATGGCGTAGGTCATGGGGCAGGTGAGATCTCTGCCGTCCACGTTCCGGCCGCCCACCAGCACGTTTTGGGAGATGGCCCAGCTGCGCTCGCCCACATTGAAAAAGACCAGGAAGTGGGTGAAGAGGGCGGCGGCCTCCTCACGGCTCAGGCCGTCGGCGGCCCGGTAAGGCTCAAAGATCCGGTCGGCGTTGCCCACGGAGAAGGCGAAGGGGTTGGGGGCCTGCTCCAGGCACATGACCTCCCACAGCAGCAGGAAGGACTGCATGGCCTCGTAGGTGGTGCGGGCGCCCAGCCGGGGTACCCGGTCCAGGGTCTCCGCCATGAGGGCAAAGCGCTCCCTGGCCTCCCCCTGGGCGGCGTCGGCCTTTTCACGGGCCAGTGCGGCATAGCGCCCGGCCAGGGTCAGGGTGCAGGCCAGGGAGCGGTCCATGGCCCGCAGATTGACGGCGTGGGCCGGGTCGGTCCGGGGCAGAGCCTCGGCGATCTCTTCCCGCAGGGCCTCCAGACCCACCCGGATGGCCCGGCGGAAGTCGGGGATCAGGTGGCCGGTGACCTGCTCGATGAAGTAGGCCACCTCCTCGGTGTCCTGGGCGCAGTCGGCGTAGACCTGGGAGAGGGTCCGCACATAGTCGCTGTCGGCGGCCCGTTCCCGCTGGGCGTCGATCCGGCTCTGGGGCACCTCCTTGGTGGGGGTGGCAAAGTCATAGACCTCCAGGGGATCGCAGTAGCCCCGGAAGGACTCCACGGTGAAGGCGGGGTTGATGAGGGCGTAGCTGGCGGCGAAGGCGTCCCGCTGGGTACCGGCAAAGACGGCGTTGTCGCTGATATCCAGCGGCAGCCGGGCCACAATGGCCTCCAGCTTTTCGGCGGCGCAGGTCTCCAGGTCGGAGTGGCTTTCCTTGGCCACGTCTGTGGCAATCTCCTGGGCCAGGAACCATCCGTTGAGCACGGTCTTGGAAGTGCGTTCCTCGGCGAACAGGGCCTTGGCCAGGGCAGTAAGCTGCGCAGGGTCGTGATGAGCAAAGACATTCATAACAGAAACCTCCTTCAAAGCCAGATGTCAGGTATGTACGACACGGATGCCCTCCTCCATCAAAATGTTCTGGAAGGTATGCACCGTTTGAGCATTGACATGGGCCTCCTCAGTCATCGTATAAGGGAGACCAAGATCCGCGTATTTCTGCCGCCCGTACTCATGGTAGGGCAGCAACTCCACGGTCATTTGTCCGCTGCCTTTCAGGTCCCGGAACAGCCGGGCGAAGGCCCGGGCATCCTCCGCGGTGGCGTTGAAGCCGCCGATGAGGGGGATGCGGACGGCAGGGGAGAAGCCCCGCCGGAGGGCCAGGGCCAGATGTTCCAGAGCGGGGCGGTTGGACGCGCCGGTCACCCGCTGATGGATCTCAGGGTCGTGGTGCTTGCAGTCCATGATCAGGTGGTCCACAAGGGGAAAGAGCTCGGGCAGCCGCGGGTGGATGCCGTTGGTCTCCACGGCGGTGTGGATCCCCGCTGAGCGCAGCCGGGTCAGCAGGTCCAGAACGGCGTCGA
>CALVXH010000097.1 GCA_944368945.1 uncultured Bacilli bacterium | reverse complement strand
TGATTTAGATTCAACATTTTGATTCATTGCATATAAAGTATCTATAGTTAAACTATTATCTTCCAAATGAAAATATAATATTCTTTGAAGTGGAACATAACCATTTTTTAAGTATTTATTTAATGCATTTATATAAGCATCAGAATATTCTGCATTAGCTTGAACTTTTTCTTCAGTTAATTTTGCTCCAAAAAAATCTAAAAGCATAAGAACACATATTAATATTGTTATAAAGCAAGCAACACTTAAAATGGTACTTCCACCAATAATTTTTAATAATAAACTTTTTTTATTTTTCATTTCTATTTGTATTTAGAAAATTGAGAATAAAAATGTTTATTCCCAACTTCTAATACCTTTAACAAAACATTTTTTGGAATTAAGTCTAACATATAATCCATAAATGATTCATTTGGATCATCAAATTCGTCTATAAATGTTTCTATAAATTTTTTCTTTAATTCTTTTTTAGTAGTTGTTTTCATTGAAATTTTAATTCCTCTCCCATCATGTCTGCCTCTAATGGAGTTGCCATTACTTTTAATCTTAAACGCTTTTTTGAGTTAATAGTTAAAAGAAATTCCCCCATTTTTGCCTGCATTAAGAATTCTCTTTGTGTATCAGTTAATGGATTTTGATAGAATAATTTTAAATAAGTAGATAAGTCATCTTCTTTAAGCATGCCTACCAACTGATATTGACAGTTGTTAAAGATAGCCGTAGCACTTCTAACAGAGTCATCATCTCCAATAAAGTCATGAATACTTTGGGTTGCTGGTATAAATGCTCCATGATATTTTCTAATTCTTCTTGCTATTTGTTCAAATGTTAGAATAACTTCTCTTTCAGTGTTCTTTAAATACAAATGAAATTCATCAACAATAACTGCTATATTATTTATTTCATTTTTAGAATGCTTATTATCATTTTTAATTTTATTACTTACAATAATGTTATTTAAATATGTTAGTAAATTAACTAATTGTGTCGTAATAATTCGTTTATTTTGACTATATAAAAGATCTTTTACATTAAAAGCAATTAAATCAGCATTTAAATTAACAGATGTATAACCATTAAAAAGCATTGCGTCAGTTCCTACCTTAAATCTATCTAATAATATTTCCAATTTATCAACTATTTTTAGTTGTTCTTCATTTGTAATCATATTTCTATAATCTGGTAGAAACTCAATTAAATCATTAAAGATAGGATAATCCGTATTCTCCAATTTTTCTAATGAAGATATTTTTGTATTTTTTGTTATACCAAATCTCTTATATAATTTCTCAATCATATCCAACATTACAACTACTTCACTTTCTTTAATTTCTTCAAATGCACACTTTATAAATGTTTCTAGTGAACCTAAATGTTTTGCAAGAGGACAATCTTCATAATTTAAATTTTCTACTGCACTATCATTTCTTTCTTCACGATCACTCGGTAAAAATCTAACTTGTAAAGGATTAATTATTCCACCACTTGATGAATATAAATCAATATACTCTCCTTTAAAAATATCAGATACTATTTTCTTATATTCTCCTTCAGCATCAAACAAGAAACATTTATTACCACGATTAATTTCATTTACAATTAATTTTTTTAATGTAAAACTTTTACCTCCACCAGTAGATGCAATGATTGCTAAATTACTAGATGGTCGTGTAGGATCTTTATGAAACATATCATAAATAATAGGTAAACCAGTATGAATATCTTGCCCCAAAACATAACCAGATTCATCATTAAAATTAGTAATAGTTAAAGGAAATGATGCAGATAATGTTAAACTTGGTAAGTAATTATGATAATCTTCAAAACCATTTTTATTAATATCAAATGATTGCCATGCTTCCATTTGTCTCATTCTAGGAACATCTAATTTAATTTGAAACACATCAGCTATTTTTTTAAGTTCTTTTATTTTTTCTTCTCTTTTTTTACTAGTTCCATTAATAACAATAATAAAATCTACTTCTTTAATTTTTTCATCACCATTTTTTATTTGCGTCATTAAAGCTTGAAAATTTTCCCTTTCCGTATCCATTGTAGTAGCATCTGATAACTTTCTAGTAGTATTTCTTTCTGATAAAAGGAATTCGTAATTGTTATCTAATCTTCTTACTAATTCATCAGTTGGTATTGTATCTTTTATATGAATACAACATCTTGTGTCAGGGACATTAAATAATTCTTCAAAAAATAGTTCATCAATAAATGGTGGTAGTTTCTTAATAGTAATTATTTGAACTTCTTCATCATCTACATTCAAATAACCTAATTGTTCATTAATATAAAATGGAGATATTAATTCTAATAAATCACTCCACATCAGTTGCTCTATACTAGCACTGGTTAGATAAAGATTTACTAAAAATTGAAATATTTCTAATTTATTAACTAGTTTTTGAATATGTAATCTAGGAGTCATATTATAGCATTGTAATTCAACTTCTTCTGATATATGTTCTAATGATTTATCGTTATCACTTACTAAAACAAAATAATATCTACTAGTAGTAGT
>CALVXH010000096.1 GCA_944368945.1 uncultured Bacilli bacterium | reverse complement strand
CTATCAAAACTACCAGTAATTAATTGAGAATAATATTTTCTGGCATATGGTTTGATAGATTCAAATAAAGCTTTAGTATTATTTTGATATTTCTTAAAATTCTCTTCAAAATCAAACATTAATAACAACCCCTTTCTTACTAAAATAATATATATTTGAAATTATGATAAAAATACGCATATACAGATTTTATGCTGTATATGCGTATAAATTTTGAGTTTGGCATCTTAAATACTCTAATAAATAAAGTATTTAAAAGATTTAAAAATTCTTATAACTATAATATAATTTCGAAAAATAAAAATCTAAAAATCTTTTAGCCAAAAGAGTATTCAAGACACTCTAGATTACATTAATGTTATTCATAATGAATCTATAAATAACTAAAATAGAAAGAAGTGATAAATAATGTATATTAATACATTTATGTTTTCAGCTAAAGAAGAAATTTCATCTTTAGAAGTTTTAAAAGAAGAAATTTCATCAAATTATTATAAGTATAATCTATTTAATAGTAAAATAGATCAAATGTTTGAACTTACTAAATCATATATTGATAAAGCATGGATAAAAATAATTAATAATACCATTTTATTATTAAAGAAAGTAAAGAAATTAGCAAATAAAATAATTATACATTTAAATCCAAGTATTAAATTTAAGCCTTTTAATGCTTCATTCTCTAATTGTATAATTAATCATTTAATTGATTTTAAAAGAAAAATGATTACCTTTAATAATATTTCTGAATTATATTATGCTTATATAGAATCTATTCATTTTAATATTATTAATATTAAACGGGCTTATAAACAACAAATAGATTTATTAAATAGTTATTATAATGATCTTTATAATAATATACAGAAAAAAGCAGTTAATGAAAGTAATTATGATATTCGTGATTTTACACCTGCTGATTCTGGTATATTTACTAATGATAAATATACAATGCTTGGTGAAGAGTTACTTAATCAATTTGCTATTGAAAATATTAGAGTTTTTGATAATATTGATATTAATGATATTTTTATATGTCAGGAACTTAATATAAAAAAATTTAATGTCTTTAAAGAAAGAATAATTCAGAATATAGCTGAGTTAATTAATCCTTCATCTGAATATAGAAAAATAGAAGATAAATTAAATAAATCTGATTTAACTACTAATATAATGCTTGAATCTTTTTATAAAAAAGTTAAATCTAGAAGTTTTAATAGAAAATATATAGAATTTGAATTAAAAAATGCATTAGATATATATTTAGCTACTGATAATTTTATCAATGATAAAGCAAATTTAAAAGCATTAGAACAGATATTAACTTTAATAATGTTAAAATCAAATACCGTTATTGAGGCTATGAATAATATTATTAGATTAGATGCATATGTTGTATATAAAGTCGAATATGATAGCATTGAAAGTGTTAATGATATTCATATTGAATCGATTATGAAGGTTCAAAATATTATTGATAAAAATAAATCTAAAATTTTTAAGTATAATAATAGATTTATTGATTTTACTGATTATAAATTAGGTCAGATATATTTATCCAAATCTGCAGTAGACGATGTTTTTGAAAAATATGTTAATCTTAAATATAATACTACTCTTCTTTATTTAATATCTAATTATGATATAACTATTATTTCACATGGTTTAGTAATACCATATAGAGACTTTGGTCATTTTTATAGTCATAATAAAAATAATAAGTATCTTTTAGAATGTTATAAAGAAGAATTTGAATTTTGTGCAAATTTAGTCAATAAAGATGATATAATGAATTTATCATTTGAAGATTGTGTATATATTGAAAATATATTGCAAAATGATAATGAATTAAGAAAATTAGTAAAGAAATTTCAGTTATATTTACAATTAAAAGAATTTGCTAATATGTATTATAGAAGATGGGAATGTGATAAAGTATATATTCCTTTTATTGATAAAGAATTAACGGATGTTGAATCTATTATCTATATTTTAAATAAGAATAAATTCAAACGAATTTTATTATTAATTTGCAATTATAATATTATGCCAACTTCTAAACCAATTAGTTTTTATGATAAATCTACAGTGACTATTAGCCCAATAGAAATATTACGATAAATTAGACTAATTTCCAGTGGTGCCGAGTTGGTGGTCTGGTATATAGTCATAATTGGGTCATTTCATATAATTCTATTTTTATTTCTCAAAGATCAATTTTAGGAAGTCAGACTCATTATTACGAGCATACTTTTTCAAATACAGGTATATCATTAGTACAACCAACAAATGGATGTGAATCTACAATATTTTCATTAGGTATATAAAAAATAAAGAATAGAAGAAATTAATCTTCTATTCTTTTTTTATTATGATACTGCATGAGCAGATGAACGTGCAGCACCAGCACCAATACCTCTTACAGACATCTTAGATCCTGAACTGGTTCTAACTGAACCTATTTTAGATTTAAGAGCTGATGATGATACTTTTGTTCCTATAGATTTAGAACTCATTGATTTAACATTTGTCTT
>CALVXH010000095.1 GCA_944368945.1 uncultured Bacilli bacterium | reverse complement strand
ATAACAAATATTTTTTCAAAATTTAGTTTAATAGGCTTTTTGCTTATGATTTTTACCAAATAGAAATTCCTAGTCAAATAAAAAAGTCTCTGGCTAGAGAGACTTTGATTTAGAATTCAAATTTAATTACTTTTTAATGACTTGTTTGCCATCATAATATCCACATTTTGGGCAAACTGTATGTGATTTAACCATTGCGCCACAGTGTGAGCAAATTGATACACCATTAACATGTAATTTGAAATGAGTTCTTCTCATTCTTTTTGATGTTTTACTAGTTCTTCTAAAAGGTACTGCCATAATATAATTCTCCTAACATTGAAATATTATATAGAAGTAATTTTAAAATGCAAATATTTTTTTGATATTATATGCAAAAAATTAAAAAAGTACGATGAAATCAATACTTTTCATTTTTGACATTGTCAAAAATGTAATGCGTTTTCTTTAGTGTAAATTACCTTTTTAACTTGTCCTTGAAGTGATGTATCACTACTTACAAAGCATTCTAAATAATTGCTACTATGCCCTTTATAAGCTTTTAATTTAGGATCATATTCTTCAAACAAAAATTCAATTTCTTGACCATAGAAATTTTTAGAGTAGTTTTCTTCTAATTCATTACTTAAATCGAGTAAACGGTGCACTCTTTCTTTTTTAACTTCTGGAGATATCTTATCTTTCATTTTTGAAGCAATGGTTCCTTCTCTATCTGAATATGGGAAAACATGTATTTTAGAAAAGTTAATTTCTTTACATGAATTAAAAGTTTCAAGGAAATTTTCTTCACTTTCTCCTGGGAAACCTACTATTACATCAGTTGTAATAGAAATGCCTTTTCTGAGTTCTCTAATTCTTTTAACTTTTTCTTTAAATGACTCTAAGTCATATTTTCTATTCATTCTTTTTACTACTTCTTTAGAGCCACTTTGTAATGGGATATGCAAATGATTAGCTAAAGAATCATATTTAGCAAGTAAACTTAAAAATTTATCATCTAAAAGACTTTCTTCTAATGAAGAAATTCTTAATCTATAAAGTTCAGGCACATTAACCAATATGTATTCAAGTAAATCACTAAATGTAGTCTTTTCTTTTAAATCAAGGCCATAACTAGACATATCAACGCCTGTTAGGACAATTTCTTTATGTCCGTTATTGATTAATCGCTTAATTTCACTAACGATATCTTCTTTTTCACGACTTCTTGATCTTCCCCTAATATAAGGAATTAAGCAATATGTACAAAAATTATTACACCCATCTTGAATTTTCACATAAGCTCTAGTATTAAAAAGAAATTTATTAACATGCATATCTTCGTAATTAGTAATTTTATTATTTTCATCATGTAAATAAACTTTTTTCTTATTTGCTATAAATTCTTCATATAAAGAATAAAGTTTACTTCTATTTGAAGTACCTATAACAATATCAGCACCTAAAGAATTTAAAATATATTCACCTTTATATTGTGAATAACATCCCATGACACATAAAACTGCTTCTGGATAGATCTTTTTATAGTGACGAATCATTTTTTTATCTTTAGTGACACTAGTTTCAGTAACTGCACATGTATTAATAATAACTACTGATGGAAAAGTATCTACCTTTTCATCAAAAAGTCTAAATCCGTGATTAAAAAAGTCTTGAGCTACTGCTTCAACTTCATAACTATTAACTTTACAACCTAAAAATTCAATTAATAACGTCATCATAATATCTTTTTTACCTTACAAATCTTTCTAAAAACATAATAACTAACAAATCCATTTTTATATAATAGATTAACAAATTCTGCCAAATCATTATTATAATATGCTCTTGTAAGCGGTTTAATTCTTTCAATAATATTGTATTTATGAGGATTTTTTAGATATTTGTCAAACAAATAAATAATATTATCTAAAGTTCCTTGTCTATTTATAATAAAAATAGCATTAAAGTCATAATGATAAAAAGCGATTGAGGTTCTTGATTCATCAATTTTTACTAATTGAGTAAATAAAGAATTAAATAAATCTACAGAATAAGTTTCAAATGGTTCAACTAAAAAAGGCTCATACTTTTTAGTCAAATCAATATAAGGAAATTCTTTTTTCTTTTCATTTTCAACCGAATAAACAAAGTTTGTCGCCTTATTAAAAAAAGGGATATAAACCTTAAAATTTTCGTAATCAATATAAGGTAGATCGCTTACTTGCTCTTTAATTAAGTCTTTAATCTCATTAATTGAGCTTTTATCATATTTTAAATAGGTATCTTCAATTATTTTATCAAGTTCTTCCTTATTTATAATCGCTTTAATGATTATATTTGCTTTGATGATATCAAAGTCATTTTCACAATCTAAATACTTTAAAAAATAAGGATTAATCTTAAGCATTCCTTTAAATTTGTTAAAAAAACTAATCTCTTCAGAGTATTTATAATACTTCTTATTTCTTTCCTTTTCTAAAATATCAAATAAAGATCCCATATTAATTTTCCATATAAAAAGATAATAAAGACAATATATAAAAGCATGCTGTTTCACTTCTTAAAATTCTTTTGCCAAGTGAAATTTCTTTGTAGCC
>CALVXH010000094.1 GCA_944368945.1 uncultured Bacilli bacterium | reverse complement strand
CTGAAAATGTTAAATCTGGATTTTTAGACTATGCAATGTCTGTTATAGTTGCAAGAGCTCTACCAGATGCAAGAGATGGATTCAAACCTGTTCATAGAAGAATTATTTATTCTATGTTTGAAAGCGGTTATACACCAGATAAACCTTTTGTAAAATGTGCAAAAATTGTTGGTGATGTTATGGGCCAATACCATCCACATGGAGATAGTGCGATTTATGAGTCTCTTGTTAGAATGGCTCAAGATTTCTCAATGAGATATCCTCTTGTTGATGGTCATGGAAATTTTGGAAATATCGACGGAGACGAAGCCGCTGCATACAGATACACCGAAGCAAGATTAAAAAAGATTTCATATAATTTAGTAAAAGAAATTAAAGAAAATACAGTTGATTTTATTGATAATTATGATGGTAGTAAACAAGAACCATGTGTCTTACCTGCAAGAATTCCTGGCTTATTAGTTAACGGAAGTAATGGTATTGCCGTTGGTATGGCAACAAATATTCCACCTCATAATCTAAAAGAAGTAATTGATGCAACAATTGCTTATGCAAGAAATAAAGATATAAGTGTTGTTGAATTAATGAATTATATAAAAGGACCTGATTTTCCTACTAAAGGTTATATTTTAGGAAGAAGTGGAATTAAAAAAGCTTACGAAACTGGAACTGGATGTATTGTTTGTAGAGGAAAAGCAAATATAATCGAAACCGGTAGTGGTAAAAGTGAAATTATAATTAGTGAAATTCCATATCAAGTAAATAAAGCTGCTTTAGTTTATAAAATTGGTCAATTAGCTGATGATAAAGTAATCACTGGAATTAGTGATGTTAAAGATGAAAGTAGCGATAAAAATGGTATTAGAATCGTTATTGAATTAAGTAAAGAAGCTGTACCTGATGTTGTTTTAAATCAATTATATAAACAAACTCCACTTCAATCTAATTTTAATGTTCAATCAATTGCATTAGTTGATGGAACTCCAAAATTAATGACTTTAAAAGACATGCTTGATGTATATCTAGAATTTCAAATTGAAATTGTTTCAAGAAGAAGTAAATTTAGATTAGATAAAGCTTTAGCAAGAGTTCATATAATTGATGGATTATTACTAGCAAGTGAAGATATCGATAATGTTATAGAAGTTATTAAAAATAGCAAAACTGGTGAAGAAGCTGCAAATAGATTAAAAGAAAAATATTCTTTATCAGATGAGCAAGTCGAAGCAATTTTATCTATGACTTTAAGAAAATTAGCTGGTATTGAAAGAATTAATTTAGAAACAGAAAGAGCTGGTTTAGAAAAAAATATTGAGGAATTGCAGTATATTTTACAATCAAGAGATCATATTTTAGAAGTTGTTATTAAAGAATTAGAAGAAATTAGAGAAAAATACGCTGATGATAGATTAACAGAAATTTCATCAGTTGAAGCAAGTATTGAAGATGAAGATTTAATTAAAAACGAAGACTTAATTATAACTTTAACAAATACTGGCTATATTAAGAGAATGCCTGTTGAAAACTTTAAAACTCAAAATAGAGGTGGCAAAGGAATTAAAGGCATGTCAACTCATGATGATGACGATGTATTAATGATGGTTAATTCTAATACACATCAAGATGTATTGTTCTTCACTAATTTTGGAAAAGTTTACCGTATTAGAGGATATAAAATTCCTGAAGGTAGTAGAGTAAGCAAGGGAATTCCTGTTAGCAATTTCTTAAATTTAGACGAAAAAGAAAAAGTAGCTAGTATTGTTAGCGTTGAAGATTATAATGATAAGTTTTTGCTATTTGCTACCAAGAAGGGAATCTGTAAGAAAACTGATTTAAAAGAATATAGATTAATTAGACAAGATGGAAAAATCGCAGTTAACTTAAAAGATGATGATGAACTTTTAGATGTTAAAGTAACAGATGGTGGCGCTGATATTTGTATTGCATCTTCTAATAATAGAATGGTTAAGTTTAAAGAAGATGATATTAGAGATATGGGAAGAAATGCTACTGGTGTTAGAGGAATTAAACTGGATGAAGGAAATGATGCAATTTCTCTTGCTACATCTTTAGAAGGAAGCGAAGTTCTTGTTATAACTAAATTTGGTTATGGTAAGATTTCTCCTCTTAATGACTATAGACTTACAAATAGAGGTTCAAAAGGTGTTATCACTTTAAAAGAAAGTGAAAAACGAGGTCCTTTAGCTGCGTTAAAGATTGTTAAAGGAGATGAAGACTTACTAGTAATTACCAAAAACGGTATCTTAATTAGAATTAGTCTTAATCAAGTTTCAAGAACTGGTAGAAATACAAGCGGAGTAAGAATTATTAATTTAAACGAAGGAGATTATGTATCTTCTGTAACACTTGTTCCTCATCAAGAAGAAGTTGAAGAATATTTAGATGAGAATTCTTCTAACACAGAAGAAAACAACGAGGAAAATAATTAATGGATATTAAAGAAGTTTGTTTGTTTCAAGATTTGAATTCTACATATTTTAAATCTGATAGATTAAGAAAAAATATAAAAGCAAGTTTAACTGCAACTAATATTGCATATTCTTTTAATAAACTAGATAAAGTAACAAATATCGCACATTTTTTATATCCTTTTACTTCAAGTCAAGTTT
>CALVXH010000093.1 GCA_944368945.1 uncultured Bacilli bacterium | reverse complement strand
TTTAAAAACTAATGTAAAATTTTAGTCATTAAATATTAATATAATTTATTTAAATAATTTGATAAAAGCTTGATAATATTTATGATATTGCTATAAGAACAGATAAAAAATGAGTTATTTGATTATGTCAAACTTCCTGATTATTATAAAAGTATAAAAAAACATCTAACGGTGATAAAAGTGATGATTTATATGATGATTTTGATGTTTTAGAAAGATAAATTAAAAATATAAACTTTACAATATAAAAATTAATATAGTAAGATAATAATTATAGATAAACTTTTTATTATTTTGAATCTCTAGTATATAAAATTAAGTTTTTTTATTATAACAATATTAATACATATGGAACTAAATAGTTCCTATACTTTTTTTAAAGCAAATGATATTATTTCGATATAGAAAGGAAGGAAACGAAGAAAATAAAGTTAATATTATTCTTGATGGAAAGTGAAATTACGATATTCAAAGTATGATGATCAATATAAAGATTAAATTATAATGATTTTTTTAAAAATTATTGATACAATGTTATTATAAGGAGGATGATATGTTGTCGATTTATTAATTTTTATTTTTATCAGAGCAATTATTAACTTTTAATTATACTATTGACTTCGTCATCAGAAGAATCAAAATTCTTGTTTTGTAGTAATTGTAACTTTAATTTGTTAATAATTTATAATGTTAAAAATAAAATTGTTTTTTTGGAAAGGATTATATTATTTATGAAATTTAGAAAAATGAAATGCATGATGGTAGTAGGGTTAATGTTATTTCCTTGTACTGTATTTGCCAACACCGCCTCTGTTGTAGGTTGTAATTATGGGCTTGGAAATATTAATACAACAGAAATTGCAACATATGTTGCTGGCAGAGTATCGAATATGGGGTATCAAATTTTTAATACAAATAGTGACGTTAAAAGTTCTAGCTTTAGTAATTCATATAATACAAGAGACTTATCAGAGGTTTATCAAGTAGAAGTAGTTATTGAAAATACTTCAAACGATACTACAAATGTTTATACAGATGTTTTAACTTTATCAATTGGTGGTAGAAGCTATCAAGCAACAGTTCCAACTACATCTGAGGCAAGAAGAACTATTACATTTAATATAACTGATGTTTTAAGTGGTGTTCAAGGTTCAAATAATATAAGTATTAGTTTTGCTAAAAATACTCGGAACAGTTTTAAAATCAATAAAAATATATTATAAATAAATTCTAAAAAAATGGTTATTATATTCTTATGAAAAATTTTAAGAAAATAATTGCCATTTTTTGTTTATTAATTATATATTGTTATTTTATTAATATTAGCAATTTTCCAAGTTCAATCATAACATATAATGAGAACCTAAGTTATTTTAAACTTTGCCCATTTTTAAATTTAAAAGGAGAGACTTTAGTATCATCACAAAATAACAAATCTAGTTATAAATTGTCTTTAGAACTTGGAAATATTGGAGTAAAAGACGTTGATTTAACTGTGCTAGATAAAACTTATTTAGTTCCAGTTCGGCAAAATGACAGGAATTAAGCTCTATATTGATGGGGTTATGATTGTTGGATTTTCAGAAATTGAAGATATTAATGGAAAAATACAATCAATTGATGACAGCTCAAATTTAGAATCTGGGGATAGGATAATAAAAATAAATGACAAGGATATAAAAACAATAGAAGATTTAAGGAATGAGATTAATTTAGTAAATGGAGAAAGTTTAAAAGTTACTGTAGAAAATATTGATGGGAATATTAAAGAAGAGGTAATTAATCCAATTAAAACAGGAGAAAATGAATATAAAATTGGCTTATGGGTTAAAGAAGGTGCAACAGGTGTTGGAACTATTTGTTTTTATAATCCAGAAACTCTTGAGTTTGCAGCTTTAGGTCATGGAATTGTAGATTCAGATACTGGAGAGCTTTTAACTATTGAAAAAGGTGAAATAACTCAAACAAAATTAATTTCCTTGACTAAAGGAACTGCTGGAAGTCCGCGGTGAAGTTAAAGGTGCAATAAATGATGATAAAATTATTGGAAATATAACTAAAAATACTGAATTTGGTTTATATGGTAATATTTCAAATTTAAATTTATTAAATTTGACAGATTATAAGTCATTAGAAGTAGCTTTAAGAAGTGAAATAAAAGAAGGAAAAGCTACAATTTTGTCAGATATAGATGGAAAAACTAAAGAATATTCTATTGAAATACAAAAAATTTTTATAAATAATAATGAAAATAATAAAAGTTTTGTAATTAAAGTTACAGATGAAAAACTTATATCTAAAACAGGTGGAATAATAAGAGGACTTTCTCGGAAGCCCAATACTTCAAAATGGTAAAATAATTCGGAGTTGTAACAAATGTATTAGTTTCAGATCCTAAAATTGGATATGGAGTTTTTGCAGATATAATGATTCCATATATGCAGTAAATTTGTATTATTTTATAGACAAATTTTAGTTTATGTTATAAAATATCTAAAATAAATTATTTGGAGGTTTTTTACTTTGGATATAGAAATTGATGATCTTAAAAAATTTAAAAATATTCATTTAATTGGAATTGGCGGAGTTAGTATGAGCGCTGTTGCAGAAACTTTAAAATCTTGGGGGTATACTGTTACAGGTTCAGATTTAAATAGTAGCCAAATTAC
>CALVXH010000092.1 GCA_944368945.1 uncultured Bacilli bacterium | reverse complement strand
TTAATTTACACATATTACAATTTACATGAATTCACGATATTTGCAATCGCTGATGGAGGTCACTTCATATTGTCTAAATAGAGGAAAAGAAGGAGTCTATTGGCTTATAGAAAAGTTTTATACACATGATGACAATTATAAGATTATTTCATCAAATGCACTGATTAAACTATAATCCATCATTTTCTAGTGTTAAATCATTTTTATCGATTATTTTTTGCTATAAATAAAAGCAGATAAAAATTTGTAAAAATAGTGATTTATTAATATTTTAATAAACGTTTATTGTTTATTTTTCCTATTTATAGATATGACTTAAATCTCGCTTTTGGTATTTTTCCCTTAATAAAGTGTCCCGCTTTTGGTACTTTTAGATTTATATAGTGTCCCGCTTTTGGAACTTTTTGGCCATAAACTATTGAGTTAATTGTGATGTTTTGTTAAATTATATCTAAGAGGTGAAGGCAATGTTCAAGCGAAAGGTAACTGATAAATTATTACAATGGAAAAAGGCTTATAATGGAAAATATGCTGTGTTATTAGAAGGCGCAAGACGTGTTGGAAAGACAACTATTGCTGAATCTTTTGCTAAAGAAAATTATAAGTCATATATCATGATAGATTTTTCAAATGTCAGTAAAGATATGCTTGATGTATTCGAAGATATTTCGAATTTAGATATATTCTTCTTAAGACTTCAATCTCTTGCTTCAGTAAAATTATACGAGCGTAATTCAGTAATTATTTTTGATGAAATTCAACTTATGCCAAAAGTCAGACAGGCAATTAAACATTTAGTAAAAGATGGTCGATATGATTATATAGAAACAGGTTCTTTGATTAGTATAAAGAAAAATGTAAAAGATATTTTAATACCTTCAGAAGAAGTGAAAATAAATGTTTATCCTTTGGATTATGAAGAGTTTTGCTGGGCGTGTGGCAAAGATTATTCTATATTTAAGAAAATAATTGATTACAAAAAGCCAGTTGGCCAGGCTACAAATAGATATTTAATGCGTGATTTTAGAATTTATATGGCAATAGGAGGAATGCCACAAGCTGTAGAAGCATATTTAGATAAAAAGAGTTTTCAAGAAATAGACTTTATTAAAAAAGAGATAATTAATTTATATGAAGATGACTTTAGAAAGATTGATCCGAGTGGTCGAATATCGATGATATTTGATTCGATTCCTAGTCAACTAGCTTCACATAAAAATAAATTTTATTTATCAAAGATAGTTGCTAAAAAAGTGACAACTAAAGATAAAGAGTTACTTTTTAATTTAATAGACTCAAAAACAGTTCTTATTTGTTATAACGTTAATGATCCACATATAGCACTAAACTTAACTAAAGATTTGGACAAATTTAAACTATATATATTAGACATTGGGCTATTTACCACAATGTTATTTAATGACAAAAATCTTGTTTCAGAGAATATTTATAATAAGTTACTTAGCAATAAATTAGATGCAAATCTTGGCTATTTATATGAAAACGCTGTTGCTCAAATAATAGCTGCTAATGATAGAAAACTTTACTATCACACCTGGTATGATAAAGATAAAAGGTCTTCTTATGAAGTCGACTTTCTTACTAGTGATAATAATAAAATAATACCTATCGAAGTTAAATCATCTGATGTTAATAATCATTCTTCTATTAATAAATTTTCAAATAAGTATTCATCTTGTATTTCGAGAAGGATATTATTTTCTCAAAATGATATAGGGCATGATAATATGCTAGAGTTAATTCCAATTTATTTAGCACCAATAGTAATTTCTTTATTAAAATAGAGAATAAATTATTCTATTTTTATTTTTAAATGGAATCTTATAGTAATCGTTTTTTAAAATTATTAAAATTTAAGACGATGTAAATGGGGGCTAAAAATGACTGACATAAAAAGTGTAAAAGAAGTTTTAAACTTAGACAATTTATCTATCCCAAGTTTTCAACGTCCTTATAAATGGGGAACAAAAAGTGTAATTGAGCTATTAGAAGATATCGAGATTGCTATTATTAGCGCTGAAAGGAATAAAGATTTTAAATATAGAATTGGAACAATTATTTTATATAAAAATAGTAACGACTCTAAAAAAGAAATTATTGATGGCCAACAACGTTTAATTACATTATCCTTAATTTATTACTTTTTAGATAAGTCCGCACAAAATACATGTAAATTATTAAATGAGTCATTAACTAGTGAGATTACTAAATATAACTTATATTATAATTTTCAAGCGATTAAAGAATGGTTTTCTTTAAAGGATAATAATTTTAAAGAAAAGTTTTTTAAATGCATTTAATGATATTTTAGAAGTTGTTTTAATTTCAGTAGATAATTATCCAAGTGCATTTCAATTATTTGATTCACAAAACACTAGAGGCAAAGCACTCGATCCTCATGATCTATTAAAAGCATATCATCTTTGTGAAATGCAAAATGATACTTATGAAATGTATCATGATGTAGACGAATGGGAATCGTTTAAGCCTCGTGATATTGCTAATTGATAATCTGATGACTAAATAATAAAGTAAAAGAGGTGGCTCAAAATATAGCGATTTAACTGGATCTATATATACCGATTTTCGCGGACCATGATATAGCGATTCAGTGGCTCTGAGAAAACGGCGTATTCAATAATTTAATGTTATAATCTATTCAATAAATGCGATCAGATTAGAATTTATAAAAC
>CALVXH010000091.1 GCA_944368945.1 uncultured Bacilli bacterium | reverse complement strand
TGGCGGAATAACAAAAAAGATAGTCAGAAATTATAGTACTAAACTATAACTAAACTGATTATCTTTTTTTCTTTTTTATATGTGTAATTTTTTGACGTATACAATTTAGGGCCCCCTACATATGGTTTAATTGCTAAAGTCCGTAAAAGTTCGTTATTTTGCTTACTTCAACTCTCACATAGTTTATTGGAAAATTTTTTTGTCATTTCATTTGAATAAGGCAACAATGATTCAATGCTTATCTCTTTATTTTTGATGTTTTCTAATAAAAATATTAATTGCCTTTAGTTATTAAAGGCAATGTTGTGGTACAATTTTTTTATGAAAATAAAAAGAAAATGTTTAAAGTATATCGATAAGCATTTTAAAAATATTAAACAGGGATCTACAGTTGCAATTAGTGGAGCAACCGGCTCAACAGGAAAGGCATTAGCATATTATTTAGCGTATTTAAATTGTAATTTAGTGTTTCTAGTTAGAAATATAAAAGAAGGCAATAATTTAAAGAAAGAATTACTAGATTTATTTAAAGTTAATATTGATGTTATTTATTTAGACTATGCAAATAAAAAAAGTGTAGATCAAACTATTTTTTCTTTAAGTAAGATGGGAATTGATCTGCTTTTTAATAACGCAGGAATCTATCATCAGCCACTTAAATTAATTGATAATTATGATATTACTTTTTATGTAAACTTTTTAATGCCTGTATATATGGAAGAAAAACTTGCAAAAATCTACTCAAATATAAAAATAATCAATACTGGAAGCATTTCTTATAGATATTTAAAACTCAATAAAAACGATTTATTGAAGCTTAATGAGAAGAACCGCACTTTAAGATATGGCAATAGTAAAAGACTATTAATGCTATATACAACATATAAAAAATATCTCGGAAATAATTTTTCTTTAGCCCATCCTGGAATTTCAGCAACAAACCTATTTGCTAGTAAAAATAAGGCTTATCCAAAGATTTTTTATGTTTTCATTACTCCATTAATGAAGATTATTTTTATGAACCCTAATAAAGCTGCGCTTTCATTATTAAAAGGTATAAATGAAGATAATTTGCCTTTCAATAAATGGATTGGTCCTAGAGGCTTATGTCATGCCTGGGGCTATCCTAATATACAAGCCATTAAAGAAGGTTTATTAGAAGAGTTAAAAGATAAAGAACTTCTTGATCGAGTGTTTAAAATTATAAATAAAGAACAATCAAAATAAGTCATTGTTTAAATTTAATTTAATATTTTAATTATAAATACGAATACATTTAATTCGTCTTTTAATTTGAATTAGTTTGGAATATAATTCTATACTATGCGTACACGAGAAATTGATTTTACTAACGGTAATATTTTTAAGAAGATGATTGTCTTCACAATCCCATTAATTCTTTCCACATTACTTCAATTATTTTATTCAAGTGCTGATCTTTTTACTGTATCGAATTTTGGTGGTGGAGAAAATTCGATGAATGCTGTTGGTGCAAATGGCTCGTTGATTAATTTAATTGTTGCTCTTTTTACGGGTTTAAGTGTTGGTGCTAACGTCTATATTGCTAATGCAAGAGGTCGTAATGATAAAAAAGCAGCTGAACGTGGAATTGGTACTTCTATTATTCTATCGATTATTGTTGGAGTCATTGTTAGTATATGTGGTGTCTTTTCTGCTAGACAACTTCTTATTTTAATGGAAACACCAATTCATGTACTAGATAAGGCAACTGACTATTTAACTATATACTTTATTGGTATTCCATTTTTAATGATTTATAACTATGGTAGTGCCTGCTTACGTGCTTTAGGTGATTCTAGAAAACCATTTTATATTTTACTTGCAAGTGGAATTTTTAATATTGGATGTAATTTTTTATTTGTAATTACTTTTAAATTAGATGTTAAAGGTGTTGCTATTTCTACAGCAATTAGTGAAGCAATATCCGCAATTTGCGTAGTTTTATTTTTAATTTTCAATAAAAATGGTTATGCGTATTTAAAATTTTCTAATTTAAAATTGTATAAAAAAGAATTAATTCAAATTTTAAAGGTAGGTGCTTTTTCTGGTCTTGAATCATTTATTTTTTCATTTGCTAATGTTTTTATTCAAAGAGAAGCAAATACTTTTGGTGAAGTTGCAATGGCAGGAAATACAGCTAGTAACAATCTAGAAGGCTATTTATATAACATATTAAATTCATTTAGTGTAGCAGTTGTTGCTATGGTTGCTCAAAACTATGGTGCAAAAAATAGTAAGAATTTAAAGAAAATCTTATTATATGCAATCTCTACTGTGACTGTTATTGGTTTAGTCATTGGTGGATTAATGGATATTTTCAGCTATCAATTATTAGGAATTTTTGTTCAAACTCAAGAAGCTTTGGATATGGGCAGAAGTAGATTGTTAGTTATATGTAGTACTTATTTCTTATGTGGAATTATGGATACATTAAGTGCTTATTTAAGAGGACTTGAACACCCTATAACACCTACAGTCATTACATTATTTGGCGCTTGTGTTTTACGTTTAGTATTTATCTTTACAATTTTTGATACAATTCCTGAAATACATACACTTTCTTGGTTATATGCATCTTTCCCAATCTCATGGGCTGTAGTTATCATAATTTATATTCCTTTTATTATTATAATTTCTAAAAAAGTTTTTAAAGAAATTGAATTAAAAAAACATATTATTGGAAATCGTAGTGAGAAAAGTGTTGCAATATAATCTCCAAAAACATGCAAAAATATTAGTGAAACCTTAGAATTCTTTGCAGATTATATTAATAATTAATATAACCTGTCTTTAGGGTTTACCCCTTGTTTTGAGGTGTTAAAATAACTATTAAACATTATAATTCAATCGAGAAA
>CALVXH010000090.1 GCA_944368945.1 uncultured Bacilli bacterium | reverse complement strand
TTTTAGTAAAAGTAAATCATGTTATGGAAGATGATCATTATATTGAATGGGTAACATTCAAAAACGGAAATAAAGAAAAAACTGTATATTTTAAACCCGGAGATGAAGCAGTTGCAAAATTCTGTTACCATCCAGGAACAGTAATTTATGCTTATTGCAATAAACATGGTTTATGGAAAAAAGTAGTAGAATAGAAATTTAGAAAAAAGGGGGTATATCAGATGGAAATAGATGAAGTAAAAAAACTAATAGAAGAAAAGAAATTTAATACTTTAAAAGAAGAATTAAAAGGAATAAATAGTGCTGATATACCGTCCTTATTAGAAGAACTTGATAAAGAAAGTGTAGTTAAATTATTTAGAATTTTATCTAAAGAACAAGCAGGTGAGGCATTTTCATATATGGAACCATATATGAAAGAAAAACTTATTCAAGATTTAACAGATACAGAATTAAAGAACATTATGGACGAACTATTTATGGACGATACTGTTGACTTGATTGAAGAAATGCCATCAAATGTTGTAAAGAAAATCTTAAAAGCTGTAAATAAAAAAGATAGAAAAATTATAAATGAATTATTACAATATCCAGAAGATAGTGCTGGAAGTATAATGACAACAGAATTTATAGATTTAAAAGAATCTATGACAATAGAACAAGCATTGCAACGTATTAGAGATATTGGTATTGACTCAGAAACTATATATAACTGTTATGTTTTAGACAAAAATAGAGTATTACTAGGAATTGTTAATATCAAAGAAATATTAATTTCTAAAAAAGACCAAGTTATAAAAGATTTGATGACAACAAATGTAATTTCAGTAAATACACTTGAAGATCAAGAAGATGTAGCAAAAATATTTGATAAATATGATTTATATGCTTTACCTGTTGTAGATAATGAAAAAAGATTAGTAGGTATTATTACTGTTGATGATGCTATCAACGTTATACAAGATGAGACATCAGAAGACTTTGAAAAAATGGCAGCTATGAGTCCAAATGAAGAAGGATATTTTGAAACATCAGTATTTAAACATGCCAAAAATAGAATTGTATGGTTATTAATATTGATGTTATCTGCTGCTATAACAGGTGGAATTATAACAAACTATGAAAATGCTTTTGCTGCTGTTCCATTACTTGTTGCATTTATACCTATGATAATGGGAACAGGTGGAAACTGTGGTTCACAAAGTTCTACACTTATAATTCGTGGCCTTGCAACAGATGAAATTGAATTAAAAGATATTTTTAAAGTTTTATGGAAAGAATTTAGAGTATCAATAATAGTTGGTGTTGTTTTAGCATTTGTAAATGGTATAAGAATAATGATTCAATATGATGATTTACAACTTGCAATTGTAATTGGACTAACTTTAATTGCAACAGTTGCACTTGCAAAAGCCCTTGGTTGTTTATTGCCACTAGCTGCAAAAAAATTAAAATTAGACCCAGCTATTATGGCTGCACCACTAATTACAACGCTTGTTGATATTTTCTCTATTTTAGTATATTTCCAAATAGCAACAGCAATAATGAATATTTGACAAGATTATGTAAAGCATGATATAATTGTAGCCGATGTCTATACATCGGTTATTTTTATGATAGTGTAAAGTAATCTATGAAAAAATGGATTATGAAAATATTATCTAAAATTTATAAAAAAAGCACATTGAAAAGTTAAAAATATACAAAAAAAGCATGAGAAATAATACTTCAGGCTATAAAATTTTAACGATATTGATAAATGCTTTGTCAAGTGGTCATTTGCAAATGAAGTAAATGCATTTGACAAAGCATTTACAATACGTTGTAAATTAGTTAAGCCGAAGTAAGGTAAAGTATGAAGTTGTGGTGAATTATGTCTTTTGCTGATTGATGATCAACTGTTGAGAAAGCTCAATCAATATTTGCCATTTAGCAGGCATAAGTTCAGCTTTTTCAAGTTCAGGTACTTCATTTAAAGGTTTCCAATAAGTGTAAGAATGAGGTCTTAAAAAGTTATAATAAGCAACAAATAAACACAAATGAGTATTAGCACCATCATTAGAGCCATAGCCGGTTTGTAACTTTGTAAGAAAATTTAAAAGTACGATTAAGTCTTTCTATAATTTGTTTAAGCCAACGATATTCAGTAGAAATTTCATCTTCATTAGTTAAGCCAATAACTTGAGTAACATCAAAATGCATACCGTGTAAAGCAAATTGTTGTTTAGCTAATTGATAAGCAGTATAGCCGTCAGAAACAAATTTAAGGAGTTTACCAGGAAACTTTTTGAATTTATCAAAAGCCATACGCATAGCTAAAATACAAGGAGTAGTATCACGAGAATTTGAAATTCTGTAACCAAGAATAGATTTTTTAATAGCATCCATAATAAACCAGACATAATGTCTAGTGCCTTTAACCTTAGTATAAGTCTCATCAGCAGCAAGATAATTGGTAGGTTTGTAATCATAAGAGTCGACAAAAGGTTTAACACAATAAGCAGCAGTAGTAGCATAATTAGCAATTTGAGTATGAGAGATTTTGACACCATGAACCTCACGTAAAACACGAGCAGTAGCACGAGTAGACATACCACAATTAATGAGGTAAGTAAGAGCTAAGCCCATAATATGAGGAGAAAACTTGCGAAATTGAAGAGTAGAAGCATTTTTAGGTAAAGAATATAAATCAACCTTAAAGAAATCAATTTTAAATTCACGATAAATATAGTGAAGTTTAAACTTTTCTGGATTGTTTCTGTATTCTTGAATATCATCCTTAGATAAAGCTTTTAAGGAATTTTGATAATAGGAGCAATTGTTGTTTCTACATTTGTGAATGTTAAATAATTTACGTTTTTTCTCAAGAGAAAGAGCATGACCACAATGAGGGCAATGAAGTTCAATAGGATTATCCAAATAATTTTGACGGTTAAAATGAGTATCACAAACCTTGC
>CALVXH010000089.1 GCA_944368945.1 uncultured Bacilli bacterium | reverse complement strand
TTATAAACCAAAAATAAAAAAGGTGCAATACTTTTACTTATACTTTAGTATAAGTAATTTCTTACATCCTATATTTCGTCCTAAATTATCTAGTGTTAAATCCTAAAGACGGGTTTAATTTAAAAGTAGTTTTATTCATAATTAATCATTAAAAAGTTTAAAAACTTTTCCTATTGGCAAAATATATAAATTATCAAATTTTAAAATCTTAGTAGGATGAAAGTGTCCTGCAATCCATAAAGAATCTTTACCATTTAAATCATAATAAATATAATCAAAATATCCTTGTAAAGAACTTCTTTTATTAAGTGTGCAATCATATAAATAAACAAGTTTATTAAAAATATTTAATGGTACATCATGCGTTAAAATTACGTCTATCTTTTTATTTTTAAAGTTATTTATTCCTTTATCAAAATTAGCTTCATCAATTTCTTCTTCCCACCATGTTTTTTCATTATAAAGCATATCATGGACTTCCCTACGAGCTTGATCGACTGAAACTCCTCCTCCATAGCACCAAAAGTTTTTATCTCCTATAGTTAATGTTTCTCCATTAATAACATAAATTAAATTATTAACTTCATTATCTAAATATACATTTGCATTATATCTATTAATTACTTTTAAATTATAAATTAAAGAGTAATTTTCATGATTTCCTAATATCACAATATAATTAAAATTGTACCTATTTAAAATAACTTGCTTTTTATTCTTTTCTTTTTCACTTCCATTAAATATAAACCCAAAATCTCCAACAAAAAAGATAAAAACATTTAGATTTGCAGTGTTTTTAGTTTCATTAGCAATCTTTTCTAATGCTTCAAGTAAAAATTTGGCGTTGCCATGAAGATCACCTATTGCATAAAATATATTCTTATCATTCATAACATAATTATACTAAAAGCATTAAATCATAACTCCTTTTTAAAGTGGAATTATTAAGTCGTTCATAATTTAATTTAAATTTCTATTTAATAAATTTAATTATTTTTGCCGGATTTCCAACAGCGATAGCATTATCAGGAACATCTTTTGTAACAACACTTCCGGCTCCAATAACTGCATTTTCTCCGATTGTCACTCCAGGCAATATTATTGAATGAGACCCAATCCAAGCATAAGGTTTAACGACTATCCTTTTAGGCAATAAATTCCCTTTTTCATTTTCCTTAAAACCATGATTTAAAGTCGCAAAGACACATTGATGACCAATATTAACATTATCGCCAATCATGATACCACCTTGATCTTGAAATGAACACCCAGCATTAATAAATACATTTTTACCAATTTTCAAGTTTCTTCCAAAATCAATGTAAATTGGTGCGAACAAAGTAAATGTATCATCAATTTTATTTCCGGTAATTTTACTTAATATACTTCTAACTTCTTCCTCACTATGATAAATCGTATTAATTTCAAAAGTTAGCTTTCTAGTCTCTTTACTAATTTCATTCATTAAAATACTTTCATCACTACCAGCAATTAAGCATTCACCATCATCCAATTTTTTAATTAAATCTTTAATTTTATCTTCATTCATAAATTAACCTCGTGATTATTTTCTTTCTTTAATAACATCATCTTCATTTAGATGACCAATTAATAAAGAAGAATCTTCATCATGTAATAAATAATTACAATTAACAGTTTTTTCATCAAAATTAGCATAGCAATATTTGCATTTTGACAAGCAGCAATTATAGGCTCCAATATCAACCATTTCAACACACTCACAATAGCTATTTTTCCTATTTGACTGCTTTTTAAATTTAACGCTTTTTCCTAATTCACTCATTAAATTTATTGCATACGATTTGCTTAAACATGCTCCTTTAATAAATCCATATTCAAGTAATTTCATTTTTTCTCCACAAGTAAAAATGTTGATATTATTTTCTTTAGCAATTTTCCCAAATTCACTTGCTAACTTATTTAAATCATCATCGTTAATTTCCTCTAATTTTAGAATTCTTTTATTATGAAGAACATTTTTATATAAATCTATAAATGAAATAACTATATTACCCACATATCCATTTAATGAAGTTACTAATTTATTAAAAGCTTTTATATGATAGTCAATTGTATATCTTTTGCTTTTAAATATCGGATCATATCTAACAAATATTCTATCTTTTCCATATCGTGTTGAAAGATACTTAATATCTTCTATGACATCCTTTTTAATTTTACCAATAATCGGTTCAATATCATCATTATATGGTGTCATGGTCACATGGAAAATAAACGGGACATTATTTAAAAGTTTTTGAGCTTCATCTAAATACTTAATAAATGGATGAGGATTTTTAGTGCAAAAAACAACAATATCTACATTAGAAAAATTAATTCTAGATACTAAATTTGGGTTATATGGATTTCTTGTATCTACATAGCCTGCTCTCATACGCTTAATGAGCCAGTTAGAATAATAAGTTAATATATCAGTTCTTCCACTTATAAACAAAACCATAGTTATATTTTATCAAATTACCTTGCCTTTGACCTATTTTATCAAATTAAGCGCTTTTTAATGAAATATAGTGTTTAGTATCATCTAATTATGAAAATAATATGGTTCATGGGGAATTAATTATTTTGCAGGTAATATAGTTTTTTTACGACTCTTTTAATTAGCGTTACCAGAGAAGATTTTAACAAGTTCGTGATATATTCCTTCGCTAGAGAAAAGCATAATTCTATCGCCTGGGAAAATCGTGGTTTCGCCATTTGGAACAACAAAATCATCCCCATGATAAATAGCAATAAGTAAGACAGATTTAGGAAGTTTAAGTTCTTTAATTCTCTTACCAGCTGCTTCAGAATTTTCACTAGCTACAAGTTGAATAATAGAGTGATCGCCCTTTGAAAGTTTCATTAAGGTCATAAAGTTTTTCATCGACATTTCTTCTACAACAATATGACCAATAATATCAGCTTGGTTGATTGCTGCATCAACGCCCATTCC
>CALVXH010000088.1 GCA_944368945.1 uncultured Bacilli bacterium | reverse complement strand
CTCATAAATATAATAACTCCTTAACACCATATAATATACAACAACAAAAAAAGATTTTCAACAATTTCTTATATATAAATATATATAAGAGTTCTCAAAAATCCTCAATTATCCTAAAAGTTGTGGTGTTAAAAGTCTAAAAACGGGCGTTGAATTAAAAGGTGCATATGCACCAAAATATTCAATTAGTATTGATTAGTAATAATGTAAATGATATTATTTTATTGAATTAAAAGGTGCATATGCACCAAAATATTCAATAGAGATATTATATGGAAATTAAAAGAGATAAATATTTAAATAAGTTAATAATTAGAAAACATAATGGTCTTATAAAGGTCATTACCGGAATAAGAAGATGTGGAAAATCATATTTATTAAATAATTTG
The DNA here is from genome assembly GCA_944368945.1 of uncultured Bacilli bacterium. Classification (GTDB taxonomy): domain Bacteria; phylum Bacillota_I; class Bacilli_A; order RFN20; family CAG-826; genus Onthovivens. The sequence continues at coordinate 2,945 of CALVXH010000088.1, read as the reverse complement.
TTTTACAACCATTTAATAAATGAAGGTGTGAGTACAGATCATATTATTAGATTTGCTTTTGATTCTGGTGATGATTTAGATTTAATTGGCGAAAATTTAATCGAAATTGATGTAGAGAAAAGAAAAGTTGATCCAAAAAAGTTTATGAGTTATATTTCGTCTAAAATTAAAGATAATAATATGTATTATTTATTATTAGATGAGGTCCAAAATTTAGGTAGTTTTGAAGCTGTACTAAATGGGTATTTAAGAAAATCTAATTTAGATGTTTATGTTACCGGTAGCAATTCAAAATTTTTATCTAGCGATATTATTACAGAATTCGAAGGACGCGGTGATGAAATTCATGTAATGCCTCTATCTTTTAGTGAGTTTGTTAATGCTTATAAAGGTAACAAGGAAGATGCTTTAGATGAGTATTTTCTTTATGGAGGATTACCAGCAATATGTTCTATGATAACTGATGAGCAAAAAGTAATCTATCTACAAACACAAATGAAGAATGTTTATTTAAAAGATATTGTTACTAGATACCATTTGAACAACGACAAAAATATAGGCGAACTTTTAGATATTTTAGCTTCTGGAATATCTACATTAGTTAATCCACCTAAATTGGCTAATACTTTTAAAAGTGTAAAAAATACATCTATATCTGTTAACACAATTTCTAGTTACATTGAATATTTGCAAGAAGCATTTTTAATAAGCTGTGCTAGAAGATATGATGTTAAGGGAAAAAAGTATATTAATACTCCTTTTAAACTATATTTTGAAGACATTGGCTTAAGAAACGCTAGACTTAATTTTAGACAAATTGAACAAACACATACTATGGAAAATATTATTTATAATGAACTAAGATATCGTGGTTTTAATGTAGATGTAGGTGTTGTTGAAGTTTTTGAAAAAAACGATGAAGGAAGTAGGGCAAAACGCCAATATGAAATTGATTTTATTGCAAATATGGGTAGCAATAGATATTACATTCAATCAGCTTATGAAATAGTTAGTGAAGGAAAATTCAATCAAGAAAGTAGGCCATTTGACAAAACAAATGACTCGTTTAAAAAAATCATTATAGTTTCACAAAGCATGAAACCAAGAAGAAGTGATAAAGGATACCTGGTTATAGGAATTAAAGAATTTTTATTAAATGAAGATAGTCTAGAATTTTAATAATATTAATAAACTTTTATTTGAAAATGTTACTATTAATATCCTTATAAATGATGATTGAGGTATCAAATCTAATATTATGAAGAAATAATACAAAACAAGTGATAATTGATATAAAAAATTATTATTTTTTAAAACTATTAAATTTGTAATCTTAAGTGGATATTAACATTTAATGTTACAACAACCTTAGAATTACGTATTAAAATCAAAAATTTTACGCAAGAATTACGTATTCTAGTTGCGTCAATTAAAATAAAGATAATATTACAATTAAGGTAAAATCATGAAATTAAGAGAGTTAAGAAAAAAACATAATATGACACAAGTTGAATGTGCGAAATATTTAGGAATACCATTACGCACATATCAAAATTATGAAAAAGATGATATAGATAAAAACAATATCAAATATCAATATATGGTTAATAAGTTAGAACAATATGGCTATATTGATGAAACGCATGGGATATTAGAAATTGAAAGAATAAAGTCGATTTGTGAGCCAATATTAAAAAAGTATAAAGTTCGTTACTGTTATTTATTTGGTTCCTATGCGAAAGGAAAAGCAAAAGAAACAAGTGATATTAATTTAGTGGTTTATACTGAAGTTACTGGAATACAATTTTATGAACTAATTGAAGAACTTAGGGAAAAATTAAAAAAGAAAGTAGATTTATTAAATCAATATCAGATTAAGAATAATTTTGACCTTGTAAATGAAATATTATCAGATGGAATAAAGATATATAAATAATTTAAAATTTTGTAAAATGATATCGTTAAATGAAAAATAAAATTAATTTTGAAAATATTTTATCCGTGCTTTTAATAATCATATTCTTATCAAATATTCTTCTTAATGTTATTTTGTTTATATACAATAAAAATATAATTAATTTAATTATGGGAATAATATTTGGAATTTGTCTTCTTTTTTATTCTACATTTTTATATATAAGTGAAAGGTCAAAAGTTTATTTCTTGGTATATGATGATTTTTATATTGTCAATAAAATAAACATTATTAAAAAATCAAAGTTTTTAACTAAGAAAAAAACTTATAAATATGAAAAGTATAATATTACTTCAGATTTTGAAGAGAAATATAAATTTGTGAAAGGCAAAGTCAAATTCTCTTTTAAACTTATTAAAGTGAATGATGCAAAAAAAGTTATGATTGTATCTAATAAAACTTTTGATAAATTTTTTTCACCATCTTATTAGAAAGATTCTGAAGAGATTGAACTTCATTATCTTTTAAATCGTGAAATAACACCATTTAACAATGATGCGATAGTTAAAAATAAAGAAATCATAGGAATAATAAGCGAAGTAAATGATAAATTTACTGTTTCATTTTATAGATACGTATTATCAATTGGTGTATCTTCGTTAAAGGAAATTAAAAAATATGATGGTAGTTGGGAATATGATGGATCTTCTATTAATAGTTGTATTGAACACTTTAATTCTTATGATGAGGCAAAGAGTTATATATTAAAGTAATCAATTAAGCATTTATAAGTTACATATTAAGTTATTAAAAGGAATAAATATGATCTTTTTAATGGAAATTTTAACGTAGAGTGTCTTTTATAATAAATTATTCGAATTAATATTTTTATTAAGTAAAAATATGAAGAAAATAAGTTTGTATAATCAAATATAGATAAAAATTTAAAATTATCGCCAACTGACAAACTAAATGCAGGTTCATAAGCAAATGCGCAGTTTGCCAGACCAAATGCAGTTTTTTGCTTTTC
>CALVXH010000087.1 GCA_944368945.1 uncultured Bacilli bacterium | reverse complement strand
ACGTTACAAAAATATTGATACGAAAACAAATTAACTTTATTAATTTTTTGCTTGATTTTAGTTATCTAATTTTGTTACTTATTACATATTTTGTTTTTCTATTTTCTCTTAAAAATTTATAATTAGAGTATGATGCAAAATAAGAAATTGACTAGAGAAGAATTTATAAAAGCAATAGAGTCATTAAACTTCAAGTTCAAAGAAGATTATGACTTTCTATATGAAGTTTATGAATTTGTTTGTGATGCAATATTTCAAGTAATAAAAAATACAGATTTACCTTTTACCCCGATTAATCATTACATTGTTATTTTATATATATTAAATGAATATACATATTCATTATCTTTTATTCCTCTCAATAAAAGAGAAGAAACAAAAAAGTCGGATGATTTTTTTAATATTTTATCTTCAATTTGCGCAGATAAATATTTGACTAACGAAAAACTTAATTATAAATCTAAATCATTTATTAATAGATTTAATGTTCCAATTTCAACTTTAGATCTTTATTTAAATTTTGTTTTGCGTAGTTTAGAAGGCATAAAAACAATAGGCCATAGTGACAAGCTTGTTAAAGACATGTTATTAAAAGGCTTTTCGATGGCAAAATGTATTTTATCTTTACTAATCAGTGGATTTGAAACCGAAGCTTTTTCTACATGGAGAACTCTTCATGAAAATGAATGCATACTTTTGTGTTTAATGCAAAATGGTGATGAAATGTTTAAAGAATACTATAAGCACATTAAATACGCTCTTGCTTATAGAGGGCAATTTAAATCCAAAGAAGAAACAGATAAGATTTTTATAGAAATTAAATCAGAGATGAAAGCTCATGATCTTAAAAGTAAAGACATGAAAAAATTTATTGAGTATGGCTATTTATATGTAGCTAAAAATTTAGATAAACTTCCAAATTTTAAATTGAATTTTAGAGATGGAGTGGAAGCTATAGCGGGATTATCCAACTATTCCAAAGTTTACGAAATGGCTAGTGAAATTGCTCATTCTTCGCCAGTTTTACTTTATTCTAATAAATCATATTTCTTTGAGATTACAATATTAAATTTATATGAGTCTTTCTTTAGATTAGAAACAGTATTTGAGGCTATTTATCATGCCAATGTAAATGATGTAATGTACAATCAATATTTACAACTAAAAAAACTATATATGTCTCAATTAAATAGTATTTATACAAATTTCAAAAGAAACTATTTGCTTAGATATTCAAATAAAGAGCAAGAACAAAATAATGAAAAAACCACTTCGTGATTTAGCAATTAAATCACATAAGTGGTTTTATTTTGCATCTCTATAGCAACTTCCGCCTATAAATTCTTTTAATATTGAGGAACATGGTATCCATTTTTCATCGATCGGCTTAAAATATTTAATTAAACTAATTAATCTTTCAGCATCTGGACCATATTCACTTTCTGGATCAATTTTTCTTAATAGAGGAAGTGCGTGCTTACTTAATACACATAATTCATAATTTAAGAAACTATCAAAGACATAATTCGCGTATTCTTGGGTTGCATAAATCCATTTGAATTCGCCTTTTCTAACGCTTGGCCACATACTTAATGTTTCTATAGCGCTACTACCTCTATATTGATTGTCTCTAACAATTCTTCTTAATAATCTTATATCTGTTAATGAAATTGGATTTTCATTATCAAGATTAATTTGTGCTTGAGGTGATATATAGATTTTAAACTTTAAGTAATTTGGAATTGAGATAGTCATTTTTTCATTTAAAGCATGTATACCTTCAATGATTATTGGGTCTTTAGGACCTAATATGACCTTTCTATCAAATGTTCTTTTATTTTCTTTGAAACTAAAAGTTGGTAAGCGGACTTCTTGGCCATTTAATAAGTTAAGAATGTCTTCATTAAATAAATCAACATCAAGTGCTTCAATAGATTCAAAATCATAGTTTCCGTCATCATCTAATGGGACATCTTCTCTGCGCTTATAATAGTCATCAATTGAAACACGTATTGGATTTATGCCTCTACTTTTAAGTTCCATTGTTAATCTATCAGCAAAAGTAGTTTTTCCACTACTAGAAGGTCCTGCAATACAAATTAATCTAATAGTATCAATTTGATCTTCGATTTTTTGGCCAAGTTCACAAAGCATTCTATTATGTTTGTTTTCACAAAGATTTATTAATTCTACAACACTAAGTTCATTGTCTTTAATTTTTTTATTAATTTCGCTTACAGTAGATAATTTAACTAAAGAAGACCACTTTTGCGCATTAATTAATGTATCAGAGAAGGTTGGTTCATCCTTAAATGGTGGAATTTTACCATCATATTCACTTCTAGGATATTGAATTAAAATACCTGGAGCATAAAAACGCAATTTGAAATTTTTTAAGTATCCAGTAGAAGGAACCATTCTGCCATACATATAGTTAAAATAACCATTACAGTTATAGAAGTGGACAGTTTTTTCTGGCCTATATTCTAAGATGCTGTTTTTATCCGGGAGATTGAATTCTTGATAAATTTTGCTAGCTTCTTCGTTTGTTTTAATTAATCGCTCAAATTTGTAATCCGCTTTAACAATTTCATGCATCTTTTCTTCAATTTTTTGTACCATTGATGGTGTGACAAATAAACTTCTTTTGCCATCATCAGAAATTAATTGAGCAAAGATCGATCTAGAGACGCTATAAGTCATTTTAAATTTAATTCCTGGATACACTAAATGACTCGCCATTACAAATAGAAATCTAATTCCTTTTTCATAAATTCCCATTGCATCATGATCAGCTAATGTTAAAAATGTAACATTTGCATCATAATAAACATCATAGTCAAGTTCTCTAATTCGGCCATTTACGTTGGCACATATGATGTTTTTGTCATCGTTTGTTAGTTCTATAAGTTTAACTTTTTTCTCAAAAGTTTCACTTTTACCATTGTAAGTAATCGTAAATTTCATATTATATAAATGTCCTTTTTTTCGCAAACTTATTTTATCATGAATGTGCGACTTAAGAAAATATAAATGAACAATTTTTGGATATAAATATAAGCACAAAAAAGATACTTAATTTTTTTAAAAATTAACAATTCTTAAATATTTAACTTTTTATTAAATACTATTGCTTAATAATTATTATTGTTAATGATATAATTTTTTCATGTCATGGAGTGAATTTTGGGCAAAAGTTGGTGAAGCATTTAGAACTTCCTGGAATGACCTAGGAAACTTCTGGTTTGGCGGTGGTGGAAACGATAGTTTCGCTACTCATTCTGTAAAATAGGGTCTAATTTCTGTAACCCACTATAATAAAGAACGCGCGTGCG
>CALVXH010000086.1 GCA_944368945.1 uncultured Bacilli bacterium | reverse complement strand
AATTTCGTCAAATCATCACATATATTTAATTTCATTACAATTTACTCTTGACAGGAGGTCACATCATAACAGCTTTTCATCTAATATCTTTTTTTATATTGGCATAACCTGAAAAATTGAAATAAATTTATTTTTAGAAACATAGCATTTTGTACTACTTGCATTATTTAATAATTCTAGTAATAAAATTACAACTCCAGCATATTCTTTAACAAGATTTATTTCTATTGTATCAGTAACTGTTATATTACTTTTTTCATTATATGGATATTTGGCAGTAGACCATAATAAAGTATTTAAAATAAAAAGTTTTTTCGAGTTTTCGTTAATTCGAGTTTCTGTTGAAATAAACATAATGTATTCATTACGCCTATTTGCAAATCTACCAAAACCTATTTCACGTTTTGGCATTAAGTAATCACGTGCTCCAATGGTACATAACTTCCAAAAGGGTAACTCTTTAGTTGGGCTAAAGACTAATGTATTGATTTTTAGTTCTTTTTCTTATTTAAATCATTTTTTAGTTCCATTATAAAACTAGGTTCATTTCTAAAAAATTTGCAATTGTGTTCATATAAAACTTTATTTCGGTTATTTTTATTTAAGTTCATAAAAGGTAAATAATTTTATATTGTGTTACCATCTTTGCAGAAATAACTTATTTTTACAAATTATTTGATAGTAAATATTGCGAATTACTTCTTAAAATCACCATAAAATAAGAAATCATCACTGCTTAGATTAAAAAGTTCTATCAGTCGTTTTATAGTTTTAATAATTTCATTAAAACTCTTATTTGTCTCAACATATATTCCAGAATTTTTTATTTCTCTAGCAACACGTAATAATTTATTATTTGTTGTAAGAAGAACTTTTAAGGAATTATCAGGTTTATAATTTTCTTTTCCTAAATAATACATTTTCTCAGGATCTTGTTCATAAAGGATTTCACATACATCAACAAGCATTTCAGTTCCGGCACTAACATCTCTTTTTTCTCCTAAAAGAATAAAACTAGTTGGTTTCATGCCACTAAAATCAGTTAATTCATCAAGCGTGTGTCTACTATTACTAATTTCATGTTTAGCTTTTTTAAAATCATCAGGAAGTTTTAGTTCATTAAGAAGTCGATTGCTTAAGTTTTCGGCACGTTCTTTAATCGCACTTTCATTCCAGTATTCTTTATTAGTAATGTCAGAATTTAAAATTAAAAATTTGGAATTAGCTTTTATCATTTCTCTTTTTTCAAGAAAGCTTCTATCAGATAATTCACTATTATATCCTGTTAAAGTTAAATTTCCTAAAGTGTGTAAGTATTTATCATAAACATAAAAATAATTAGGTCCTATTTCTTTATGCCACACTTCACTATCTCTATTTTGAGGCATTATATGTTCGATTGTTGTTTCTTTATTTACATTAACTGTTTCTTTTAATGAGTCAACACCATTTTCTAAAATTTTTAAAATAAACCTGCAAGAATCCCTATTTTTATAAATATTTTCGCTCATAAGTCTATCTTTAAATATTGTATCATTAGGGACTGCATCCTTGGATTGTAATTGCGACATAAATAAATAAATTGAATTTAAATAATTTAATTTACTTCCCTCATCAACAAATATTCTTTTATATAGACCCTTATAAAAACCTCTAAGTGAATTAGTTGGCACACCAGTTATCGTTCTTCTTATTGTATAATTTAAGAAAAATACTAAAGTGGAATAAAGAACATCTTTTGAAATAGCCCCATTAGAAAAATCATCAAAAACACTAAAAAAGAATGGGTAAATTGTTGCTTGCTTTAAGCATCTAAAGCCATCTAATACATTATTAATCTTTTTTGAGTAGTCAGATGAAAAATTGGCAAAAGCGAAATAATATTTTGCTAATTTTTTCATTTCTTTAAGAGTGTCTTCATGTGAAGTATTCGATTTACTAATAAAGTTTTTAAATGATTGATATTGATTTTTATTATTCTCAGGCAATTTATATATTAAATATGTTTGTACAAAACTATCAAGTCTATCTTTACCAATTTTCAATTCAATTGGCAACCAATAATTTTCATAAAGTTCATCCATATTGTTGTCAGTCATTAATAAATAATTTCTAACAAGATCAGCTAGTGTTAGATCTTCGCCAGTTGAATTTATTCTTTCGAATACAAGCTGTGGATCATCTTTATCTTTATCTAAAGATATCATAACTATCTTTAACTTTTTTAGACCGGTTAAAATGTTTTTTGGGGTAATTTCCTTCAACGAAGCTTCTTTTATTAAATTAATAAAATAATAATAGTTAATATAAATATTCGAGGTTTGATTCATGTCATCAAAATCATCATCCATTAATAAAAGAAATTCTTTATTATCAGATTTGATTGGTTTAAGTTTTAATTTTAATTTATCTTCCTTTGCTAATTTTTTTGTTTCGCTATTTGAGTTAAATAGTATTTTTCTTAAGTCTTCTTTATCTACCTCATCCTTTGTTGAATCATATAATGCTTTCAAAAGAAGATAAACAGTTGTCATTCTTTGTTGGCCATCAATAATAATATATTTTTTAATTCCACCTTCTTCATCCTGTTGAACTTGGACGATAGTTCCTAAAAAATGACTTCTTTCTTCTTCATAAGAACTAATTACATCATTAAAAAGAATTAGGCAATTGTCCTTTTTCCAATCATAATTTCGTTGATAGACTGGTATTTGATATTGCTTTCTCCCACTTTCAAATACAATTTCTATAAACCCATAATCTTCTGCTTTCATTTAATTCTATCCTTCTTAAGTAACTTAAAGTCTAACTTAAATATGATTTTTACACCCTTTTATTTTATATCTAAAATAATTTGTACTAAATACCATTTTTACTTTTTTACTAATAAATTTTATTTTCCCATGCAATCACTTATTTACTCCTTAAATTAACTTTCATTATTCGATAGATAAATCAAATAATATTAAAAAATATAATTTAAATAAATTTTTAAAACACATCATCTCTAGAACAAAATCACAACATTAAATTAACTTTAGTTTCCAGTTTTGTATATAAAAAATTAAAAGTAAAATCTTTCTATACCATATGTCAAGTAATCTCATATCTATTATTAGTATAAATTTTATCATCAGCAAATATATACCTAGTTAAGTAATTAATCGTGCTAACTACGTCTTCATTAACTACGTAGTTAGCAAAATAGAACTAAATGCTACTTATAAATAACAGCCAACTAACAGCAAAAATGATGATTGTTATTTGTTTATTAATGTCATATATAGAACAAAAGTGAATCAAAATGATTCACGTCCACGACTTAATTGTCGTGGTTTTTTATTTTTTCTTATATAATTA
>CALVXH010000085.1 GCA_944368945.1 uncultured Bacilli bacterium | reverse complement strand
CCTTATTAATACAGCTATCGCAAACGGTCTTAAAGCAGAAGACTATTTGAACTATTTGGCTGATCATCTACCATACACTAAACAAGATAATTTTGATTACGACAGTTTTCTTCCTTGGAGTGAAAAACTTCCAAAAGAATTAAAACTTAATGGTAAATAGTCCCCATATCGGGCTATTTTTTATTTACGTCGATTTTTTGACGCTTACCATGAAATGTGAAAAATTATCAAATATTCGTTCTAAAAATGTGAAAGAACATCATTATATTATTGGCTAAAGACTTTTTATTAAATGTATGAATGTGAAACACAAAAATTAATGTAACTAAATTAATATAATCATTGGGCATTTTAAATTAATTCATTTTGTTATTAATTTAGAAGTTATTTTTCATCTTTATAACATCGATATTTCTTAATCATCAGTAGAAACTATAATATATTTATAGAAGGTAATAATTATTATTTTATATTTTTCTGGTAGTGGTAATAATAAATTTATAGCTAACTATATTAATAAGACTTTAAATGATGAAGTTGTTTCTTTAAATGAGGTAATTGAGTTTAATAAGCCTTTAGAATTTAATTCATCACTTCCTTATCTAATTATCACTCCAATATATGCTTGGAGATATCCTTTAATAATTGAAGATCTTATTAAAAAAGCTAACTTTAATGGTAATACTAAAATATACTTTATTGCATCAATGGGTCAAAATTCTGCTGATGCTCAAAAGTATTTAAAAGAGATCGCGTTAAATAAAAAGATGGAATATATGGGATATAGTAAAGTTATCATGCCATGTAATTATGTGGTATCTGAAAAAGCTATATCTAAAGATGAAGCTATTAAAATTATTAATGATGCCTTACCTATAATTACTAATTTAGCTGTATTAATTAAGAATAATCAAAAATTTGATGAACCTAAAAAAGAACATTTTGGTAAGATGTATTCTTCTTTTATTAACTATGGATTTAATAAATACTTTAAATCTAGTAAAAACTTTAAAGTTAGTGATTCATGTATTAAATGTAAAAAGTGTATTGAAGTATGTCCTTTAAATAATATTAGTCTAGTTAATAATAAAATTACTTTTTCTACTAACTGTTAACTGTATGTTTTGCTTATCTTGTATGAATCATTGTCCTATAAACGATATCACTTATAATAATAAGAAAAATGGTACATATTTATTTGACAATTTAAATTTTGAAGTAGATAAAAAATGACATATTTACTAATTTAATATAGTTTTTGCATACTTTTTTAATATGAATACAAGATATTTCATATTTTTATATTCAATTATAAAAAGCTTTATAAAGTTTAATTACTTATAAAAGTCACTTAATGAATATAAGATATATTTATTTATATCTACTTCAGCATCAAATCCGTTTTTAGATATAAACCCTAATTTATAGAAGTTAATATCTAAATTTTTAGTTTGATTAATCTCTTCATTAACAACTTTATTATTTATCTTTGAATTAGTAAATTTACATTCATAAGATATATAACCATTTTCATCTAGTGTAACTAAATCAAATTCACGATTAACTTTATTTGTTCTATCATTATAAAAATATTTACCAATTAATCTAATAAAAGGCTTTACTTTTCCATTTATATTAAGTCTTAATAAAAACTCTTTTGATATTTCTTCAAATTTATATGGTATATATTCTTTAATAAAATCTTCTTTAATAAAATTCTCATAAAATAAATCTGGATTTACTCTCATATAAGAATAAGGACATAAGGAAATATAACGATAATAAAAATCAAAAAAATTATCTTTAAATCTAAAAAATGTTAATTTTTTATTACTTAAGTCATTTATAGGAGTATATTTTTCAACAATATCCATATCAATGATTCTATTTAATAAATATTTTGGGTCATTAACACCGATTGATTTTAAGGCTTGATTTAAATCACTTTGTTTCTTTTTCCCTTTAGCAATAAAAGAAATAGCATCATTTAAATTTTCTATTTTACTAGTTTCTTCTAGTATCATTTGATTGAGCTCAATTTCTAAAATTGAATCCTTTTTTAAAATTAATCTTTTAATGTTTTCAATTATTGATATATTAGGATTAATTAAACTATTAAAGTATGGCAATCCACCAAAAACTGAATAGGCAATTATTTTATCTTCATCACTATAATTACTATAAAAAAGAGCAGAATCATAATAGTTAAATGGGGCAATTTTTAAAATATGATTATATCTTCCAAAAGAATGTGAATCATATTCAAGCATTTTTTCAATAAGTCCAACATAACTACCTGAAATAATTAATTTCATTTTTGATTCTTCTTTATATTTGTCAATAGCACTTGCTAAAAAAGACTCAACAGAAAAATCTTTCTCTAGTAAAAAGGTGAATTCATCAATAACTAATACAAATTCATTTTTTTGCGAAAGATTGAAAACATAATCAAAAAAAGCATTAAAATCTTTAAAATAAATTCCACCTAAAGACAATTCATGGCTTAAAAGTTCTGTAATTATTTTTAAATTTGTATCGATTGATACTTTCTTACACTCGTAATGTATAACTTTTAAATTACATTCTTTAAGTGCTTCATTAATGATTGCTGTTTTGCCTACTCTCCTACGGCCATAAATTAATGCTGCTTCCATTTTGGAAGTAGAAAACATCTCTCGAAGTTCTTTTATTTCATTTGTTCTGCCTATAAACATTATCTTACCTCAAATTTATTATACTATATTTTTATAGGAAATCAATTTCCGGGAAATGAATTTCCCATAAAATATAAGTAAATATTTCTTCACAAAATAAAATGTTAATTATATTATTTCATTTTTTAAGAAAAAAAGATGGATTTGCATAGTTAATACTGAAATATAATTTTTTTAATAACTCATTTAAAAGACCGATTTATTTATTAATGTATAGAAATTTTTATTACTAAGTCCACCATTAAGTTTAATTTAATCTAAGAGTATTTAAAAAATTGTAATTTTAAAATCACAACTCATAAAACTATTTAATTTATACACTATTCATTAAATTTAAATAATTGAACTTTTTCTCCATGTAATATTGGGTAGTGAAATGTATAATCACCTACTATTACTTCTTCAATAGCTGTACTTCCATCAACTAGATCATTAAAGCGTATTGCATAATATCCATTATATACACCACAATATTTAGAAATATCTAATTTATCAATGTTATTTGTAACATCTAAATTATCTTTAGATTTATCTAATAAAATAACTTTATAATTTTCAATAATACTATCTTTAGTTTCATCACTTAATGTAGTTAATTCTTTAATAGTAAAAGGGGCTGTCAGAAAACTCAAAGAAGTTTGATGACAGTCCTTTTAATTTTGATAACGATGATTATCTTTGATTGATT
>CALVXH010000084.1 GCA_944368945.1 uncultured Bacilli bacterium | reverse complement strand
GCTAAGATATTTAATCCTATCAATACGATGTTTATTTCTAAGAATGATGGGTATTTAGAAGGTAGTTTGATTAAAGACCAAAGTATTTCTTTAGCTCAGTTCTGTGTCTGCTAAATAAGAAAAAGGAAGTAGAATTAATTCTACTTCCTTTATTTTTTAACCAGTTACAATACTACGTGTTGGCATGTAAATAGTAAATTTAGGATCCTCTATTAATTTATAAGTAGGAATAAATCCGCCAGGATTACATATATTGACATTTATTTTCTTATATCTTTCACTTAAATAATATAATAATAGTTCAATATCATGGAATGAATGTGATGAATCTATTGGTGTTAATCCATCCTTTTCATCCGCAATCCATCTATTAATTCCTACACAACGTCGTTCTTCTATTTTAGAAAAGTTTAACCCATTTTTAGCTACAATATTTGTGAATTCATTAAAAGATTTATTAATAAATCTTTTTTGTACAAATATTAAATCATCATTTTCAGATGAACATTGAGTAATAGGTTTACCCATTATCTGTTCATATTTTGATATAACTTTTCCATATATTTTATCAAATATCATTTTTTCTGATGGATTAATAAAATTATTATAATAATCAGCAAGACTATAATTCTTACTATATCCATGTGTCATAATAGTTATATCAAAATTTGTAATATAATAAAATAACGTAGTTGAATATTCTGCCGCAAATAACTTATCTATCATTTTCTCATTTTCAGATGATACCATTATCATTCCATAGTTTAGTTTTTTAAAATCATATATAATAGTATCATTATGAATTTTCTTAAAAGATTGAACATTATTTCTTATTAAATCATTAAATAATGATGTAGCTCGTTCAATACCTTGATTTTTAGAAGAACTAAATAATTCATCTTTAGTATTAATTGAAAATTCAAGAAAATCTAATTTAATCAGATTTTCCAAACATTCTTTAATAGCATTATTTTGTTTAATGATAAGATTAATATGATCTTTTAGTTGTTTTCTGCCCTCATCAGTATTTGGAAAATAAGGAATTACATTTGATTTAAAGAAATTTATAAATTCATCTTTTTCATATATTTTAAGTCCATCTAAGAAATTAAATAACATATTATTTCTAGTTTTAAATCTCATATTATAATTCATAAAAACATTTCTATGAGAAGAGATAAAATTATAAAAATATTCAGGAGTTGAATTTTTTAAAATATCATAAGTTTTAAGATAATCTTTTTCAGAATCAGTTATTTCTTTTAAATCATCAATATTTAGAGTAGCTGCATTCTCAAGAAACAATTGATCAAACATATATCCAGCTTGAAGCATAAAAGGTTCTTTAAATGTATTTTGAAAATCTTCATCTGATTCATATCCAGATTTCATATCATCTTCAAAATAATGAAAAACTGTATCATAGTATTGAACCTTTTCAGTGACTATATTATTTGAGGATTTATTAAGTCTTTCTTGTTCTTTTTTGAGAATATCTAAATATCGTACAGATGCTTTACTAATATTACTAGTTTCGCTAGTAATAGAGCTTAATGACTCTTTATAAGCATTATATAAAGAACTATAAGATTTAAAATTAATTTCTCTACCTCTTGTAGAGAAAGCAAACATCGCATTTTTATCTATTTTAACTGGATTTTTTATTCCGCTATTTGATTTTGTAAATAATGATTTAATTTTATTAATAATCTTTTTTAATATATTTATAAAGCTTTTCCAAAGTTTTATAATAAATTGAATAATTTTGTTAATAAAAGCCTTAATAGAATTAAATAATGTGCTTATAAATGATTCTGTAATACAATTTTTATTTTCATTTATAATAACATTAAATTTATAGTCTAATATATTCTCAGTTTCATTTAATAAATTCAATTGTTCATTAAAACTAAGATATTTATTTTGATTGATAATCACTTTTATCAATCCTCGCTTTCTATTAATATTTTTAATTGATTAACATTATATAACTAATCAACATAATTGTAATCTAGAAGGTCTGTTTTAGAGATCTTGGTTCATAAAATTGTGAATACTAATATTGATTTTTGGAGAAAGATTAATATATAGTTTAACAATTTTTAGATAAAAAATATTTTATCTAGAATGGACCTAAATACATAAGAAATAGGTATAGAAGAATTTAATCTTCTATACCTATATTTTTTGACAAAATAAGGGTGGATAGGACAAAACTCCTATCCACATTTTCTAGATTTCCTGTGTACACATCTAGAACTCAAAAGGCTTTTTTAGTCACAAAATAATGCAACAACCTGCTCGAATGGAAATTCCAAGACAAATAATTCTACTGCAGGATTTACCCAATTGCATATATTAAGCCTTCAATAAATATTTGTTTATAAAATATTAAAATATAATCTTGTATTTATTCTATAAAATAAATATATATTATTTTAATGAAATTATAATAAAAAGGAGATGAATGTTATGTTAGATTTACAAAGTTATGATGCTTCTTTTAGTGCTTGTTGGTATGAAGAAAATTATGATCAATTATCATTACGTCATAAGAAACAAAATCTTCAGTATCTCGTTAATTTATTTGCAGTTCATCCTTATAAAATTGATAATTATAATGGTGAATTAAGCATAATATGCAATGATGTTGCATATGATATGTTTAGAATGCTTAAAGATGAAGGGTTAACAAAGATATCTTTTGATGGTCTTATTGATAAATTTATGGTAAGTGATTTTAATATCTATGGGGTATTTAATAAAGATGATATTAATCTTATTAGAAATAATGTAAAACGATTAGTAATGATTACCCCTGTAGAAATTACTGATTGGGAAGTTATTACAGTTTTAAGCCAAGTAGAAAACTATATTCTTCATAATCATAGCTTTACTATTGATCAAGTAAAAGAAATGAATAAGTTCTATTATGAACCAAAATCTATCTTAATGAGAATAAAAAACTTTAATTCTTTGATAGTAGCTATTCATGGTTTATTTAATCAATATAAAGTTGAATTTGAAAATCTTTATATGAGTAATATTATAAGATTCGATCAAGATCAAATTGATAAATATAGAGATTTTATTGAATTATATATGGAACTTTCTAAAATTTATCATGAAAAGATTGATTGGTACAATAAATGCTCTTATCAAAGATTAGTTGATCTTGGTGAAAGAGAGCCGGATAATGATTAACAGAAAGGAAAGGTGATTAATATGATTTCACTCGATAATACTAAAACAGTATCAGAGACTTTTAAATTAAAATTAGATAAGTTTAAATTGTCTTATGGACACAGTATTGTTTCTGATACTGAAATTAATTTTAAAGATATTTTCGGAAATGAAAAATTTCATTCTTATTTTAATTTAAAATATTTCAAAGTGGAATATGATGAAAATAATAAGAATGGAAGGATTTGTTTCGTATTAGATCCTATTGAAGAGTTTGATTTTATTTCTAAAATAGATCTGATTATTAATAATGAGACATTTACTTTTAATTTCTTTGACTTTTATAAGTATCCATCTTCAAAATTTATTCATTGTAAACTGTATGATATTGA
>CALVXH010000083.1 GCA_944368945.1 uncultured Bacilli bacterium | reverse complement strand
TAATAAAAACATGGTAAGTAGTGGGCTGAAATATTATTTTGTATTTCACCAAATCACCGAATAAAATTTAGCCAAATTGCCGAAAATTCTTCTTATATAAGAATAATAAAAAGAGTATATCAATTGATAAATCAATTAAAAAACTTGAAAATAGTGCACTCAATATCATGAAAAAAGTGCACTTTTTATATTGAAAATGGTGCACTCATTATCTTGAATTTAGTGCACTCATATAGTAAAACCACCTTAAAGGTAGTCTTTATGGTAATTAAATTAGACAATTATACGGATAGATTAATATATAAAAATAATTTTCATATCTATATTTGCTCTTTTTTATAAATTTTATTTTGCTAAATTGAATCAATAAAGTTGGAAAATATTTTTTCTGTTAATCGTTCTAGAAACAAGCAATATATATTAATTCAATGTAATGTTAAAATAATTAGGGGCATTTATGATTATATATAAGAGTACACTTGGCAATTTTATTGAAGATGTTAAATTGAATGTTATTTCGGATAAATTATTAGATAAATTAAAAGAATTACATTTAAGTGGTGGTGGAGATAGTGAGGTTAATTCTTGGAATAATTCACTACATTTTATGAAAGATGTTCTTGATACACCTGAAATTTCTAAAGAGTGTGATGTTGCAGTTGAATACAATATACCAAATACATCTAAAAGAGTTGATTTTATGATTTCAGGTCAAAGTGAATCAAAAGAAAATCATTTAGTTATTGTTGAATTAAAACAATGGGCTAAAGTAGATAAAGTTGATGATATATCAAAACATTCTGTTCTTTCAGATTTAAGAAAGCATGAACCTACTGCTCATCCATCATATCAAGCATATTCTTATAAAAGTTTAATTAGCAATTATTGTGATAATGTTAATATATTAAAGGAAAATATTAATCCATGTGCTTACTTACATAATTTGAATGAATCATACAGGAAAGTATTGGAAGATCCTTTATATAAAGACTGGGTTGAAGAGGCTCCTGTATTTTTAAAAAACGATGTTCTTAAATTAAGAAATTTCTTGATAAAATATGTTGGCGCAAAATCTAGTGATGGTAGACTCTTATATGAAATAGATTTTGGAAGAATAAAACCTCAAAAATATTTACAAGATTCATTAGATTTGATGTTATCAGGAAATGAAGAATTTAAGATGATTGATGAACAAGTAGTTGCCTATGATTTAATAATGAAATCTATAATCAAATCTTTAAATGATAATAAAAAACATGTTTTTATTGTTCAAGGAGGACCTGGCACAGGAAAATCCGTTCTTGCAATAAATTTACTTGCAAATTGCATTTCAAAATTAAAATTAAATACATCATATATAACTAAAAATTCAGCCCCACGTAATTGTTATTCATCATTATTAGCTAAAGGAAATGCTAAAAAAGAAGTTGATCTAAAATTAGCAATTAGGTCTCCATTTAGTTTGCCACACACGCCTAATAATGGTATCGAAGTTGGTATATTTGATGAAGCACACAGATTACAAAAATCACCTTTTATGTATCCAGGTAAGGATATGTTAATGGATGCTATAAACGCATGTAAAGTTTCGATATTCTTTGTTGATGAAGGGCAAAGAATAACGGTTAAAGATTGCTATTCAATTGAAACGATTTATGCATATGCAAAATTCTTTAACGCAATAATAGATACGCCAACTCCTTTTAAACTTACTTCTCAATTTAGATGTAATGGAAGTAATGGCTATATTGAATTAGTTGATATTATTACAGGTAAAAAAGAATTTAGTGATATACCAATTGATCTAGATGATTATGATTTAAGAGTTTTTGATAATCCTAATGATTTAAGAAACGAATTAAGAGAGTTAAATAAAATTAGAAATAAATGTCGTATGGTAGCTGGATATTGCTATGATTGGAATGTTAAAAATAAAAAAGGAGATTGGGATATAATTTTGCCTTATGGTTTTAAAGCAAAATGGAATTTAGAAAAAGATGCAATTTGGGCTATCAATAAAAGTTCTTTTGAAGAAATAGGATGTATACATACGTGTCAAGGAATGGAATTTGACTATGTTGGTGTGTTTATTGGAAAAGATTTGATGTATAAAGATGGGAAAGTAATAACTAATCAAGAAGCTATTAGTAGAGATGATAAAACTAGCGGTATAAGATCATGCAAAAATAAGGCTTTAGCAGATATGTTAATAAGAAATACATATAAAGTATTATTAACAAGAGGTCAAAAAGGTTGCTTTATCTATTGTGAAGATGATAATTTGAGAGGATTTATTAATAAACTAATTAATGATGTTAAGATACATAAATAAAAAATTATTATTTTTTGAGTGTACTCTATTTAATTACAGCAATATACCTTTTTATTGGTATGTTCTTTAAAGCGTGGCACCCATATTGGTTATTATTTTTATTAACACCAATTTATTATTTAATTGCTGAAGCAATAGATAAAAATATCATTTTTAAAAAGAAAGATTAAATATAACTAGATTAGATTATTTATTTGTATTCTATTGTTGAAGGCGCTTTAAAAGTTATATCATAAATAACCACATTTACATTTTTATGTTAAATCTTTATACGAAAAGATAGCGCCATTTTTTCTATGCTCTATGATTGATTAATAATATTTCTAGTTTACTTAAGTATGAATTTCCAACTTTACTTATAAATTATGAAAATTATTAAATAGTACAAATGAATCAAATAATCTTGCAGTTTTTGATTAAAATTTGCATATTACAAAGAAAAATATTCTAGTAATAAGCGCAAAATTTATAAAATTTCTAGAATAATTAAAGGGCATCAATTTACAATTAAATATAGTGTTATTTGATTGTGGGATGATAACTTTGCTAGTATGCTTCTGAAGACAATGGAAAAATTCTTTTGTAGCAACAATAGATAATAATGTAGCTTCATCACTAGGTGAAGAAGATTATAGAACTTAAATAGCATGTTTATAATATAACAAAAACAAATAAACTTGTTTTATTCGACTAATTAAAAGCTATAGCCTGTTTAAAAAAACAAAATGCTATATAATTAAGTAAACAATATTTATTTCGTAATACTTAGTCGAACTGCTTATAAAGGAGATTTAAGTTATGCTAAGCAAAAAGAATATAATTCAAGTTACGTGTTTGATCTTTATTCTTCTTTTAAATCTATTATTCATTTTTCTTGGTATTCAACCCATTTATGAGTACTTTAAAAGTATTAATGATATAAGCTTTGTTAATTATAACTGGCCACTTGTTTTTGCTTGGTTTATTGATTTAGTAGCTACTATAGGGCTAATTGGGTTTACTATTTTTAGTATTAAAAAAATTAAGGTTAGTAAGATTGAATATAAGAACTTACTTTTATCTTATTTTGGAATTTATGTTGCATTAAAATTTATTTTGAATGTAGTTTACAATATTAATTTATCTAGATTAGTTAACGCAAATTTTCTATTTACTTTAAGTACTGGTGCCGTTATTAATTTTGTTATTTCTTTAATTATTCTATTAACATATATAGTCTTAAAATTTTTAAAACTTGATAAGTTTGTTTTATATGTTTTAAGTGTTGAGCTAATCATTCTAGTTTTATTAGATCTTATTTTTCCTATTTTTTATAACGAATATATAGTAGGGGAATTACTATTAGGTATTATTTATATTTTATTTATTGTTTTTTCTTTACTAATGAACCGTAAGCGTCAAAAAATCAACGTAAATAAAAAATAGCCCGATATATGGACTATTTACCACTAAGTTTTAATTCTTTTGGAAGTTTTTCACTCCAAGGAAGAAAACTGTCGTAATCAAAATTATCTTGTTTAATGTATGGTAGATGATCAGCCAAATAGTTCAAATAGTCTTCTGCTTTAAGACCGTTTGCGATAGCTGTATTAATAAGG
>CALVXH010000082.1 GCA_944368945.1 uncultured Bacilli bacterium | reverse complement strand
TTTATTTTATTGAATAAGAGCATTTAAGCGTTAAAATTATTATATGAAAATTTTGATATGTAGTGATAGTCATGGTGATTATTTTAGTCTTAATGACATTGTTTTAAAAAATTATGATTGCGATTATTTTTTTCATTTAGGAGATAGCGGATTGCCTTCTTACCTACTAAATAATTTTTGTGGTGTTAAGGGAAATTGTGATTTTAATGATTTACCCAAGGCAAGAGACATAGAAATAGATAGATTAAAATTTCATCTAGAGCATGGAGATTCAATTAAGTTTATGTATAATCCTACAAAATATGTTGAATCATTGGATTGTGATATTTTTGTTTTCGGACACACACACAAAAAATTATTTGATAAACTAGAAAGCGGAAAATATTTAATTAATCCTGGTAGTTTAACAAGACCAAGAGATGGAGATAAGGGATCCTATCTAATTATAAATATTGAAAATAAAAAAATTGTATCTTACAAGTTTATAGAGGTAACCTTATGAGCCTATTCAAAAAGAAGGAATTAATAGATGCGCAAAGAAAAATATTAGACAACTTCTTCGAAATTAAAGGGGATGTAGCATCATTTGATTTAAACTATAAATCTATATACGACTTAGTTGATGAAAATTTTAAAAGCAAAAAATTGCCAATAATTCATGGTAATTTTTATGAAGAAATCAAGCATTACACTTCCCTTCTTCCTTCAAAATATAAAATACAAATAAATATAAATATTGAAGATTTGCATGGTTATTCTTTAGAGAATATGCAAGAAATATTTGCTGATAATAAAAATTTATTTTTAATACGAAAACATCAAATGAATAAAAACAATGTAATTTCATCACTTATTATGCTTTTGCTTGGATCTTTTTTCTTTGTTATTTATTCTATTGGCATTAAGTTTGGGTGGGAACAAATCTTTAATGAATTTATTTACATCGCCTGTTGGGTATTCTATTGGGAAGCTGTCAGCATAATATTTATGGAAATCTTCGGAGAAGAAAGAAAACTTAAAAAATTTGTTAAAAGAATAGCAAAGTTAAATATCACGTCTATCAAGCAAGAGAGCAAATAAAATACCTTAGAAGCTTATAATCTAAGGTATTTTTTAAAAAATTATTCTTTTAATATTTCATCCAAAGCTTTATGCCCACTAGCCATTGCAAACATTAAGTTGAAGCCGCCACATAATCCATCAGCATTTAATGCTTCACCGATAATAAAAACGTTTTTCTCAGTCTTAGACTCCAGTGACTCAGTTAGGCAATCTAATTTAACTCCACCAACAGATACTTGTGAATCATTAAATCCATATGATTCTTTATAAGTGAAATCAATATTTTTAAGATATAAAGCAAGTTTCTTTAATTCACTAGCTGTATAAGTATTTAAATTTTTAATCCCAGAATTTCTTCTAACAAATTCCGCGATTTCTTTAGTAAATATTCCACTTAATAAACTCTTTTGACTTATCACATTTAATAATGTAAGTTCTCTATAAAGTTCATCTGTTGTTTTATCTGGGAATAAATCAAGTCTAATTATAGCTTTCTTAAATTTAGAACTTCTTGCAATAATGGAAGAAGTATTAAAAATTGCAATACCACTTAGTCCATCTTTTTTAAACAAAACTTCACCAGTTTCTTTGTATGTTTCTTTTTTATCTATTATTAAAGTTACATCGCACTTAACTCTTTGATTTTCGACTATTTTTGTATTTTCTTCTACTCTAACAGGACATAAACCAGGTCTAGATTCGACAACTTTATAGCCTTTTTTCTCTAAAATACTTAAAACAGATGTCGATCCACCAAGTTGAGGACCACTTGCATTTCCGCAAGCTATGACAAATTTATCAAAACTAAAAGTTTTTTTGCTTGTTGTAACTTTGACTTTTCCGTTTACTAACTCATAGTCTAGCAAATTTTCATTAGAGACAAACTTAACCTTATTTTGTTTTGCGAAATCGACAAGATAATCTAAAAGACTTTTTGCACTTAAAGAAAATGGATAAACTAAATTTCCAATATTTCTTGTTAATACTCCAATGTTTTTAAAAAATTCTTCTTGCTTAGTCCAATCAAAATCTCTAACAATTTGGCTAACAGCTTCGCAATTATACGAATTATCTTTTATTTCTAAATTTCCTAAATTGCAGCGCCCATTTCCAGTTGCCAAAAATTTCCTACCTGGATTTGCATTCTTATCAATAATTGTAACGTCTACTTTTTCATTCTCAAATTTGAGCATCAAAGCTAGGAATATTCCTGATGCCCCTTGTCCTAAAATTCCTACTTTCATAATATGCACCTTGATGCTTTAATTTTATCATAAATTTTAATATAATGTAAAAATTGTATGATATACGTTGTAATTTTTTCATTTTTAGGTACTATTTTTGCAACATTAATCGGTGCTTCATTTGGCTTTTTCTTTAAAAAACTTAAAAAAGAAATAACAAGTTTCTTATCTAGCTTTTCTGTTGGCTCTTTATTTGCTTTATCTTTTCTTGAACTTTTTCCTGAATCACTAGAAAATATGGAAGCAGCTATTAATGATTCTTTCTTATCAACTTTATATATATTATTAATAATATTAGGAACTGGCCTTCTTTTCTATTTGATGCATGAAATCCTACACTTATTAACCCATCATCATAACAAAGACCATAGTGACGAAGAAACTTGTAAAGACCATGCTCATTCTGTTGAGGTTTTTAACGAAAAATCTATAGGATTTGCAAGCTTTATTTTCTTAATAGCTATATCAATTCATAATATACCTGAAGGCTTAACATTAGGCATTACATTTTCAAAAGAAACTTCAAGTATCCCTCTTGATGGAATTTTAACAAGTATCGTATTGCTATTGCATAACTTCATAATTGGTTTTACATTATTTAACTCCTTTATATCACATAACAAAAAGAAAGGCTTTGCATTACTAATGACTTCTTTAAGTGCTATACCTGCTTTTGTGTTTTCCTTAATTGGATACTTTATTTCTTCATTTACAATCGATTCTCTTTATACAAGCATACTTTTTGCAATTTCCACTGGCAGTTTACTTTATGTTATATTTATCGAACTTATACCAAGTGTATTTAAAGAGTATAAATCGAAATATACATTTATATATATCTTAATTGGAATAGTAATCTTTACTTTAATATTAGCTATTGGAGGTCATCAACATTAATTATGAAAAATATTGGATTAGTTGTAGCTACAGAGACTGAATTCGAAACTATTTTTAAAAATAAAAACACTACATTTAAAACTTTAGAAACTACCCCTTTTATAATTAAAGAAGTAATTATAAACGATAAAAAAATAGTAGCAATTAATTGTGGGATTGGAGAAATCTACTCTGCTATAGCAACTCAATATTTAATTAATAAATATAATATAAATTGCATATTAAATTATGGTGTTGTTGGATCGCTAAGTGATTCTATTAATTTAAATAATGTGGTTTTTGTAGATAAAATATTTGATTATCAACTTGATTTAAGTCCTATAGATAATGTTCCAGTTGGATACCATGAAGAACTAAACTCATTATACATAAATATTTCAAATAATATTTTTGATGACATAAAAACTAAATTTAAAAATATTCAATCTGTTACCTGTGCATCTGGCAATAAATTTGTTTCAGAAGTAGAAGAAAAAGATTATTTGTTTAATAAATTTAATTGTCAAATATGTGAAATGGAATCACTAGGAATAGCTTTAACTGCTATTAAAAATAATATTCCTGTCATTTTTATTAAAGGTGTAAGTGATACAAAAACGGGTGGAGCAAAAGAATATAAAAATATGGTTGAACAATCAGCAACAGCTGCTTTTAATGTCCTATTATCAATTATAGAAAGTATCTAGTAGTTTTATATATTAATAAATTAAACATGCAAAATTTTTAAAAGCCATGCAAAAATGGCTTTTTTTCATACTATAGCATCATATTATTGCTTTAAATTCAATAATATTATAATAGTTTTACCTAACTAAAATTTGATAACACTAGTCAAGTATAAAATTAAGTAAAATTGTTTGAATTTTTTCCATAGCAAAAGATTAT
>CALVXH010000081.1 GCA_944368945.1 uncultured Bacilli bacterium | reverse complement strand
CCTGTATTTATAGAACTAATTTTAGGTGTATCAATTGGCTATATAAATCAATTTATGTTTGCTGGAATTCCACAAGCAACAAATGCCATCGGTCAAGTAAATCAAGTTACAAATATTTTTATTGTCTCTTTTACAGTATTATCATCTTCTTCTTTAATTTTAATTACTCAACTTAAAGGTTCTAATAATAACGAAGGAATTAAAAAGATATATCCACTAACTTTATCAATTAACCTTATTTTAGGTTTATTAGTTTGTTTAGTTCTACTTTTAATTTCCTTTTTTATATTTAATTTAATGAATGTAGATACTCAAATAATTCCTCTTGCTAAATTATATTTATATATATCTGCACCATCTCTTATTTTTCATTCGCTAAATCAAGCATATTCTAGTTTTTTAAGAGCTAATAAAAAGATGGTTCAACCAACAATTATTTCTTTTGCAACAAATATATCTAATATAAT
This sequence comes from uncultured Bacilli bacterium, assembly GCA_944368945.1. Classification (GTDB taxonomy): domain Bacteria; phylum Bacillota_I; class Bacilli_A; order RFN20; family CAG-826; genus Onthovivens. The sequence goes on along the minus strand of CALVXH010000081.1, from coordinate 3,964 downwards.
AATTTCGGCAATTGTCATATGGGGAATACCAGACCTAAGCATTGAAGAAAAAATTATTGGTGTTGGTTTTGCTACACTTATTTCAAGATTTATTTCTTTTTTAGCTTCGTACTTGTTTTTTAAAATTAGTATAAAAGAAAAAATATCTTTAAAAGAATTAAAACCATTCCCTTGGAATTATTTAAAAAAACAACTTAAAATCGGCTTACCAACAGCTGGAGAAACACTATCTTATAATTTATCTCAGTTTGTTCTAGCAATTATTGTAAATATGTCATGCAATGTCTTAGATCAAAACTTAAGAACTTATATCATGACCTTTACTTCTATAATATATTTATTTGCGAACGGAAGTGGTATTGCCATGCAAGTAATAGAAGGAAATTTGCTTGGACAAGATGATAAAGAAAAAGCTAGTAAATTAGTTTCTGATACTGGAAAAATGGCTAGAATTGTATCTTTTATTATGTCTATAATTGTTTTGGCAATAGCTTTCCCAGTGTTTTCTGCATTAATGCAATCAGCTGTCGATAACCCAACTATTAATGTTAATAATGTAGATTCTATATATTGTGGGCTTACTGCTGTATATTGTTTACTAATAAATGTGGTTTTAGAGCAAGGAAGAGCTACAAACCTAGTTTATGTAAAAGGATTAGAAACTGCAGGAGATATTGCTTTTCCAGTAACAAGTTCAATTTTAACATCATGGATTTTAACAGTTGGTGTTTCAGCCCTCCTTTGCCTTGTGTTTAATTTAGGAATATACGGGGCTTTTATAGGGGCTTGCTTAGATGAATGTCTAAGAGGAATTAGTTTTTATATAAGATGGAAAAGAGGAACTTGGAAAAAGTTTAATTTATTAAGAGGTTTAAAAAATAATTAAAAATATAAATGTCATTTTTTAAGTATAAAAAATTTTAATTATGGTAGCTTATGCTTTCCTAATAGATATTATTTATACCACTCTTTCTTTGTTAATTTAATATTCATAGCAATCATTGCATCTTTTAAATGTGCAATACTTGAAACACCTACGAGTATCAGACATTACGTTCTTTTATGGCTGATTTTATGAATTTTAATACTGTATTTAAAAATTACCGTCTTTTATTTATAAATTTCTTAAACTATTGATCTTTTGCATCGTGCACAACAATTTGAGGATAAGGAATTAAGATGTTATTTTGATCAAAGATAATTTTAATTTCTCGATTAATGTCACGTTGCACTTGATAGCGCATTGTTTCATTACATTCGGCAATAATTCTAATTACAACTGCACTATCTGATAATGATTGAACACCTACATAAGTTGGTCCATTTACTATTGACTTATATTTATCTTTAATTTTTCCTAAATTTTCATTTAAAACTCTTTCCACTTTCTCTATATCTTCATTGTAACTAATCGAAATATCACAAACTGCAGTCGATAGCTTAGAAGTCATATTAATTAAGGTACGTATATCTGAATTGTTAATGACTTTAACGTCTCCTCCAGCATCTTCGATTTTTGTTGTTCTAATTCCCATTTCTTTAACAGTTCCTCTAAATCCATCGACAACAATAATATCTCCGATTTCAAAGGTATGTTCAAACACTATAAAGATTCCAGCGAAAATATCTTCAATTAATGGCTGTGCACCAAGACCAACAATTAAAGATAAAATTCCTGCGCTAGCTAATAAGACCGTTGTATCTACACCTAGCGTTCCTAAAACAGCAAAGATTAAAATTATTGCACCTAGATATTTAGCAAAACTAGAAAGCAAACTAGCTAAAGATTGACCTCTTTTAAGTTTAGGACCAATTATTTTTAAGACTAATCGAACAATATGTGTAATAGTACAAACTACAAAACAGATAGATAAAATTCGTAAAATCATGTAGCTAACGTAATTTATATCACTAGTTTCAAGCGGAAATTCAAAAAAAGGATTTAAGATTTGATACCAAAAGTTATCGCTCCAATTAGAAGCACCAAAAATTAAAAGCCCATAAGAAACTAAAATAATAAGAATTAAGATAGAATGAACTACAATTCTTAATGTCTTGTTATCTTTAATCTTTTTCATAAACAAATTCCTTTCTAACTATATATAAAATTAGGCAAGTGTATTAAATGCATAATTTAAATAAACTGTTGTACTTCTAAAACTATCTCGCAATTGTAAAGTATAGGAAGTATCACTCATTAAATCTCCAATACTTAAAAGAATACGGGAAGAATTATCAATTGGTATAACTTCAAGTTCTAGTTCATTATCTTGACTATCTTCTGGCATTAAAAATGCAGAAAAAGTATCCAGTGGAATATCACCTAGTTCAACTTCTGCTTCAAAACTTGTTGAGGTTATATTTAAAGTATCTAAGATTAGTTTCATTGGTGTGTAGTAACTAAAAGAAATCGATCCTACATCATAGCCTTCTTGAGATAAATCTAAACGATATTCAGAATATAAAATTGGTAGTCGAATAGTTAAACTGTTTTCAGTAATAAGATAATAATTGTCATAAGTTTCATCGTTAAGGCAATATAAATTCGCATCAATTAAATAGCCATTAGGATTATCAATATTAAAAGTTAAAACATAGTTTTGACTTTCAATATCAAAACTAGATTCATCAATACTTATCTCATATTGAGGAATCGTAATTGTCGTAAAATCATAGCTAAAATAAGAAAAAGATGGGCGATTTGCATCGTTTATTACTAAAGTATAGCTATTTTCAGGTTCTAGTTCGTAGTAAGTGATATATAAATATCCATCTAAAGCTATTTCAAGAGGAATAACTTCTTCTGGATTTTCATTATTAATAATTGAAATAGTCATATCATTTGGATTAACTTCGCCTACGTTTAAAGCCATATAAATAGAAGAAATTCCTATTTCAAGCGATTCATCTATAATTTCAATACCTTCATAGTCATTAAATGTTGTTTGACCAACTAAATAGTCTTCTTGATAAAGTTCTAGTCGATAACTAGATAAGATAGTAGATAAAGTAAAATCGAAAATTCCATTTCTTGATTGAGCAAATTGATTTAATGTCTTGTCATTTTCACATATTAGAGTTGCTTCTATTAAGTATTCATGAGGGTTATCGATTTTAAAAGATAGATTATAATTTTCATTAGCTTTATCATACTTACTTAAATCAATTTCAATGTCATAACTTGGAACTTGTAATGTTTTAAAGTAGTTATTTTCACCTAAATCAATTTCTTTGCCATTATCATCTAATCCTTTCACAAAGTAAGTAGAATTTGGTGATAAATCATTAAACTTAGCAACATACTGGTTTACTATATCAGTAGTTTCTAAATCTACAAGTTGAACTCTATCTCCATTTGTATCTTCTAGTTGAATATCTATTTCATCATAATTAGCATTTGTTAATTCGAAGAAACATTGCGCTTGAGTAATTCCAACTACACTTTGAGCAACTAAAAAATTTAAAGAAAGTGTAATACTAGCAATTGTTCCAATTACTACTCCTCCAATTCCAACAGTCATGCCAACTGTGGTTCCTATCGCTACTGTTTTAGAAGTTGACTCTTCTTCATCTGAGCTAGAGTCTTCTTCTGCTTCACTATTTGAAATAAGTCCATTCAAAATTTTAATTTCATTATATTCGCCAGTATCGTGTGAGGATTCCTTGTCATTTATAACTTCTTCAACGTAAAAATTATTAAATTCATTTGAGTCTTTATCTTTTATTTGGCTCATAACTATTCCTTGTTTTTATTATCACATGAGCTGAAAAAGTAATCAATTATTAAAAAAAGGTTTGATTAGCTATTTCTAGCGTATCAAACCATTACTTTCTTTATGGCAAAACTAACCTATTGTGATGCACTTGCGACCCCTTGTTTATTTTTGGCAACCCCCTTAACAATTTTGCGACCCCTACATAAGGTGTTAGTTATATCAACATTTAGCTACCTATATTTTCCAAA
>CALVXH010000080.1 GCA_944368945.1 uncultured Bacilli bacterium | reverse complement strand
TTATGTGAACCGAAGGGACAACATAAAACCGCCTCCTATGGGGGCGAGAATTGAAAAAGCGGTAGCGATAAGCAAAAAAACTTCCGTGAGATATAATATAATTGCTCAATTGTCTTATACCTCAGAAAGGAAGTTTTATGTCAAACATTAAAAATGATGACACAAGTAGTTTATCACACACGAAGTGGAATTGTCAGTACCACATAGTGTTTACGCCAAAGTACAGAAGAAAAGCAATCTATGCAAAATTAAGATCAGACATCGGAAAGTATATTAGACGACTTTGCGAATATAAAGGTGTTGAAATAGTGGAAGCACATGCAATGGCAGATCACATTCACATGCTCGTCAAAATACCTCCAAAATTATCAGTATCCTCTTTCATGGGATATCTCAAAGGAAAAAGTTCGTTGATGATTTTCGACGAGCATGCGAATTTAAAATATAATTACGGAAGCAGACACTTCTGGTCAGAAGGTTACTACGTTTCGACCGTAGGTCTAAACAAAAAAACTATACAAAATTATATTAAAAATCAAGAATTAGAAGACCAATTGTCAGACAAAAGAAGTCTGAAGGAGTACAAAGACCCTTTTAAGGGTAAGTAAGAGGGACAAAGGCAATTGGGCTAACTAAAGGACCCTGAAATCGGGGTCGCCAGTAACAAGCCTTGTAGGCTTATGTTAAAAACCGCGCCTTGTGAGACGCGGATTTTTATTTTTAGGTGGATATTTTTTCTTTAATTCTCTTAGATTTGATGATCTATTTATACTCTTTAATTTTAAATAAATATCATTTAATGCTTTTTCGTATTTAGATACTGAAGACATATTTGGAGTATAAAATTCTTCATTTTTTATAACTTCAGGAAGATATTGCATATGTATCCAAATATTAGGATTATCATAAGGATATTTATCAATTTCTTGAACATTCACAGGAGTAAATCTTAGATAATCTAAAACATCTAATGGAGTATTTTGAGCTTCATTATAGGCTTTTTCTATAGCAAGACAGGCTGCTTTTGATTTAGGTGAAAGGGCTAAATCAACAATGGCAACTCCTAAAGGAATAATCGCTTCAGGCAATCCTACTTCATAGGCACTTTCTATTGCAATTTTAGTTCGCATTGCAGCTTGAGGATTAGCAATTCCAACGTCTTCATAAGCTGTTACTAATAATCTTCTTGTTAGACTTTCTAAATCTCCACTTGCAAGTAGTCTAGCAGCGTAATATAAAGCAGCATTAACATCGCTCCCTCTAATAGATTTTTGCATAGCACTAACTGCATCATAATGTCCATTCTCATCGTTATCAATTGAAGAATTAGATACTTTAACAACAGAAGAAGTCTTCTTTATATCGATAGGAGTTTCTCCATATGTGATATATAAAATTTCTAAATAATTTAAAGCAAATCGTATATCACCATTAGATTTTTTAGCAATATAAGATAAGGATTCATCATCAATATTTACTTTTGAATTTAATCCTTTTTTACTAGAAATTGCTCTTTTTAAAGCAATTATGACTTCATCGTTAGTTAATCGTTTAACTTCTAAAAGGTGAAGTCTTGATCTAATAGCTTTATTTATTGAAATATAAGGATTAGCAGTGGTTGCTCCGATTAAATAAATTGTCCCATCTTCAACTGAAGGTAAAAGTATATCTTGTTTATCTTTATTTAATCTATGAATTTCATCAATAATTATAATTGAACATGGGTAATTTTTTGCATTTTCGATTGCATCAGTTAAATCTTTTTTATTTGAAGTAACAGCATTTATTAAGGTGTAATGTGCTCCAAGTGAATTAGCATAGCATTCTGCAATTGTAGTTTTACCTGTGCCAGGTTCACCAAAAAGTATAAAAGAAATTGGTATGCCCTTTTTAACACTACTAGTTAAAAATCCGTTTTCTCCTACTAATTCATCTTGACCAATAACTTCATTTAAAGAAGTTGGTCGCATTCTAAAAGCTAATGGTTTAATCATACAATAATTATCTTATATCTTTTTACTAAAAGATATAGCAAAAATATTTATATACACTTTATTATGACTTTTTTGTATAATTTTTATCATGAAAATTGTTTTACAAGAAGTATTAAATGCAAAAATTTTTATTGATGGACAGGAACATTCATCTATCGAAAAAGGATTTTTATTATTAGTTAGTTTTAAAGAAGGAGATAAAGAAGAAACCATTTCTAAGATGGCTTTAAAGATAAGTAAATTACGTGTATTTTTAGATGAAAATGGAAAAACTAATCTTTCTTTAAATGATGTTAAAGGTGATATATTATCTGTTTCACAATTTACTTTGTATGCGGATATTAAAAAATCTAATAGACCAAGTTATGTTAATTGTATGAAAGGCGAACTTGCTTCTAAATATTATGATAAATTTAACGATGAATTAGTTAAACTTGGATTTAATGTTAAAACTGGTGTTTTTGGGGCAGACATGAAGGTATCGTTTATTAATGATGGGCCATATACACTTGTTATTGATGGTGATGAATTGGGGTATTAATTATGAAAGTAATGCTTGGATTAAGTGGTGGAGTTGATAGTGCAGTCGCAGCCTACTTGTTAAAAAAAGAAGGTTATGAAGTAATTTGCTGTTTTATGCGTAACTGGGATGCAATGTTAAATAATGATGTTTTGGGTAACCCTACAATTAATAATGATCAATGCCCACAAGAAAAAGATTATCAAGATGCGTGCAAAGTTGCTGAAAAGTTAGGCTTAAAAATGATGCGTATCGATTTTGTTAAAGAGTATTGGGACAATGTTTTTACTTATTTTTTAGATGAATATAAAAAAGGTAGAACACCTAATCCAGATGTCTTTTGTAATAAATATATTAAATTTGGCCCTTTCTTAGATTTCGCTAAAAAGAATGGCTGTGACATGATTGCAATGGGACATTATGCTAAGCGTGTTGATAAAGATGGAAAAACATATTTATTAAAGGCAAAAGACTTAAATAAAGACCAAACATATTTTTTAAGTCAAATTTCTAATTATCAATTAAAATCATGTCTTTTCCCTTTAGGTGATATTACTAAACCAGAAGTAAGAAAAATAGCTCATGAATTAGACTTAGAAAGTGTTGAAGACAAAAAAGATTCTACTGGAGTATGCTTTATTGGAGAAAGAAACTTTAAAGAATTTTTAAAAAATTATATTCCTGCTAAGACTGGAGACATTGTTGATATTGAAACTAAAACAGTTTTAGGGAGACATGATGGAGTAATGTATTATACTTTAGGCCAAAGAAAAGGCTTAGGAATTGGTGGAATTAATGGATTACCAACTCATGGATGGTTCGTTTGCAAAAAGGATGTTAAAAATAATATTTTATATGTAGCAAGTGGAAGTGAAGACGAACACCTTTTTAGCGATAAGTGTACTATTACAAATATCAATTTATTTAATGAGAAAATTCCAGATGGCTTTCATATGAATGTAAAATTTAGATATCGTCAAAAAGATCAAGGTGTCAAGGTGTATAATAATGAAGATGGTTCTATGACATTAATTTTTGATGAACCTTATAAAGCAGTCACACCTGGACAAGCTTGTGTTTTTTACGATGGTGATGTATGCTTGGGCGGTGGACTTATTGACAAGGTTTATAGAAAAGATAAACTTTTAAATTAAATATCAACGCAAATTTAACGTTTTTTATAATTTTTATATATTTATTTTTATAAAGTTGTTAAAATAATAATAAAGAAAGGACTTTATCAATTAGATAAAGTAAGGGAATAATTTATGGGAAAACTGGCTAAAAGAAAACCTGGTATTTTTTCACTTATTTTAACAATTTTAATTTTCGTTTTATTTGCAGTGGGACTAATTTGTTTATTTGCTCTTGATGCTAATGGAGGAGTTGGAGTAGTCGCAACAAGTACAATACTTAATAATGTTGTTGGTGTTGGTCTTACTTTTAGTGGCTTAACTGCAATATTTGGTGGCACAACAAATGTTGGAATGTATAGTGTCGTAAATGACGATGTTGGTGATATTGAAAATACAGGTCTAACTGCTGATTTAAACGCTAATATTGGAGCTATTATTGGTATAGTTGTATTTGTAATTGGTGTATTAATGTTGCTCTTTTTGAGAAAAAAGAAAATGGGATTATTATTAGGAACTGTCATTACAATAGTTGGATCAATTTTACTTTTATGTTCAGGCCAATTCTTCTCAATGGCTAATAGCGATACAGTAGGTGGACTTACTGATAATAAATACAGTGATATTTTCTATCTTGATTTAGGCTGTATGATTGCTGGAGTTTTTGGAATAGTAATTGGTATAATCGGTTTAATTCAAACAATAATTGGTTTCGTAAGAAAATTTAATTAATAATTAAACATTTAATTCTCCTGGCCAAGCATATGTGCTTGGCTTTTAATTTGCTTATATAATGATTTATTGAATTAGATAAGTTATAAGTTTTATATAATTAAAAAATAAAAGTTTATTGATATTATCGCCAACTGACAAACTAAATGCAGGTTCATAAGCAAATGCGCAGTTTGCCAGACCAAATGCAGTTTTTTGCT
>CALVXH010000079.1 GCA_944368945.1 uncultured Bacilli bacterium | reverse complement strand
ATACCTCAGGAGTTCGAGGAGTTCATTTTGATAAAGATAGAGGTCTATGGGTAGCTCAAATTATGTTTCAAAGAAAAGCTCATATTCTTGGTAGATTTAAGACTAAAAGTAAAGCAGTGAAAGCAAGACTAGCTGGTGAAGAAGAGTACTTTGGAAAATATAGGTAACACTATAGATATAATTTACACCTTACATAGGGGTCGCAAAATTGTTAAGGGGGTTGCAAAAAATAAACAAGGGGTCGCAAGTGCATCACAATTGGTATTTATTGCCATAAACGTACAACATGTCTGATACAAACTTAGTCGATGACTAGGGGTGTGCAGACTTTTCATTTTTAGGCTTAAATAGCCACTTTTTAAAATTACGCCGTTGTAATAGTGGAAGCCGAAATCCCTAAAATTCAATGAAAAACCATCATTTTTAAGGCTCACTTTGAAACGGCAGGTGTACACTATTGAATCTTCATCTTCATAGAAACGCTTAAAAAAGGCGAACTTATTACTGATTTTGATGAAGCAATATTCAATTTCAATCTAGAAAAAGCGGTGGTGCATAAAGATAAAACAATTACGTTTAAGTTCTATAGTGGATTTGAAAGAACGATAAAGGCTGAGGAGTGATTCCTTGGTCTTTTTTTCTGCTGTAAATTGAATTTTTGGATATTTTTGATATAATTTATGACGTAAGGAAACAAATCCTAAATCTCTTATTAAGAGTAGATTGATAAAGTTTTCTGTCAAAGCTGTTAAGAGAACTACCCTTAGAGGTATCAGCAATAGGTCGCCCTATAATCAATCAGTGCATTTGTTAGCCTTACGAAAGGAGGTTAACTCATAGTTTTTCTTGTTGAAAGAAATAATTATGAAAGAACAAATGATTGTTAATAAAGAAACTGCTATGCGTTTGTGGACTTCTCGATATGGGAAGAAAACAAAAGTAGTCGACTTTGCTGGTCGAACAATGGCTAAATCAGCTTATGATGATCGCAATAGCGAATTCGGGTGGAATTTAGACCATATCTATCCTCAATCAAAAGGTGGGAAAACAGCTGATCATAATTTGATATGTTGCCACATTTTTACCAATGATGAGAAAGCTGACAAGATATGCTTTAATGCTAATGGTCAGTTATTTAAAGTGGTTAAGTTTCAAAATCATTATGAAATTGTTAATGAAACGAAACCAGATGAAGAAGTAAAGCAACCTACATTATTTGATTCGGCGTATGGTATTAGACGATTCAAACAGCTAATTAAGGAATCGAAAAAAGAAAAATTTTGTGGTGAAGTTTTAATCGATTTAAGACTGGTTAAAACGAGTGCTATTTTTGATTTTATCAGAGAGGTATTCAACTCTGAAAATGTTAATATTTTTTCAAAAGAGCCTAGTTATCTATCTTTATATTCTTCAAAAGCTCAAAGTTATTTAGTAGTTATTAGAAGTTATGATGTTGGTTTAAAATCATTAATCCAAGACTTACTTGATAAATGTCTATTGATAAATACTTATTTGGCTCATTATTTTGTACCAAAAGAGCACCTTTTCGCATTCGATATCTATTTCAATGTGATTTATAACAAAACTGCTGATGAATACTATAAAAATGTTAAATTGCAAGATATGAATTCCTATTCAGGAGAGCCAACTAACACTTTATATATTGGTGATGTAGTAGTAGCGAATACCGACGCAAAAGAAGATTTAGATAAGGAAAATTCTGCTTTTAGTCCATACGGATTAATGATGAGTAATAATAGAAACTTTGGTGGAAAAACATATGTTAAATATGATTATGTTTACACTAAGCTATCTAAAAACCTAGATAAGGAGGTAAGTAGACAAGATTAAGGTTCTGTGAGGACCTCCTTAAACTGAATTGGGTGGTGGGCGACAGCCATCCTTTTTTTAATCCTAAAAGTTGCCGTTGTTGCCGTTGTAAGGTAACGGATTTGGAAGTAACTTTTTTAATTTAATGAACAATTATTTAAAAAGAAATGGAGTTTCAACAATTATTCTAACTACTGAAAGAAACTATCCTGTATATAGCTTTTATCTTAAAAATGAATTTATGGAAGCTAGAAGCAACGTTATGTTCTTTAAAGATGTCGGCTAAATTGATTTTTACTTTAATTAATAATTCTCTTAGATTATAATTTTAAAGAAAGAAGGTGATGAATTTGAGAATTTAAGCATATTAATTAACTAGACTTATATAAAAAAAGGAGTTTTAAAATGCTTATAATTTCAAATTTATCATTAATATTAAAAAAAGATTTAAGAGTTTTAATTAAAGATTTTTCTTTAACTGTAAATAAAAAAGACAAAATAGGAATAATTGGAGAAGAAGGAAACGGCAAATCTTCTCTTTTAAAAGCGATTTATAATCAAGAAGAAGCTTCTAAATATTTAGAAATTAAAGGAACTATCAATATTAAAAACGAAAAAATCGGCTATCTTCCTCAAATGTTTGAAAAAGAATTACTAGAAAAGTCGGTTTATGAACTACTTAACGAAAAAAACGATTACTCGCTTTTAGATTATAAAAAGTACTATTTTTATATCGATAAATTCAATTTAGATGAGGAAAAGTTGTTATCTAGTAGTTTTCTAGTAGGTAATTTAAGTGGTGGAGAACGAATTAAACTGTTTTTACTTATTGAACTTATGAAAGAACCTACCGTATTACTACTAGATGAACCAAGTAATGACTTGGATCTTTTATCTTTAAATTTATTAGAGGAACTGATTATAAATTTAAATATACCAGTGATATTTATTTCACATGATGAGCATTTCTTATCACGTTGCGCTAATAGAATTGTCCATATTGAATCACTTAAAAGTAAAAGTGAAGCGCGAGTTAGTGTTAAAAACTTGTCATATGATGACTATTATCAAACTCGCGAAGATTTTTTAGATAAAAACATTAGAGAGTTTAATAAGGATAAAGAAAATTTCGAAAAGAAAATTGAAAAATATAATCGTGTATATCAAAGTGTAAATTACGCATTAAACACAGTTTCTCGCCAAGCGCCAAGTGTGGCTAAAAATTTAAAAGATAAGATGCATTCTATTAAATCGATGGAAAAGCGCTATATAAAAGAAAAGGAAAATTTAACTCAAAAATATGAAGTTGAAGATGCAATTAACCTTAAATTTGACAATCTTGATAAAGGTAAAAGCGGATCTTCAAACTCGAAAATTAACTATTTGGTTGATGCAAATAAAGAAGTTTTAGATTTAAATATTGACTCGTTAAAAGTTAATAGTGGAATTACTTTAATAGACAAACAAATTTCTTTATATATAAAAGGTGCTAAAAAAGTAGCTTTAATTGGTGAAAATGGTGTTGGAAAAACAACCTTGTTACGCTTAATTTATCATGAACTTAAGAAGAACACTTCTTTTAAGGTTGGATATATGTCACAAAATTATGAGGACGAGCTTTTGAATTATTTATCTCCTCTTGATTATTTATCAAAAACATTAAATGTATCTAACAAGGAAGATTTAACTAAAATTCAAACTTATTTAGGATCTTTAAAACTTACTTACGAAGAGATGAATAGAAGTATTTCTTCATTAAGTGGAGGCGAAAAAGCTAAGATTTTCTTTGCTAAATTAATTTTAGAAAAAGATAATGTTATGCTTCTTGATGAGCCTACAAGAAATATTTCTCCGCTATCAAATAAAGCGTTTATAAATTCGATTAAAGAATATAATGGCGTACTTATTGCAGTTTCTCATGATCGAAATTTTGTTTACCAGGTTTTTGATGATATCTATGAATTAGATAAAGAAAATGGATTAAAAAAGATTTCTAAGGAAGAGTTTTATAAAAGATACTTTTAGTTTACTCCTTATGGATATACATTCTGGAGATTTCTCCACCATCACATTTAACATCTAAAAGATACTCCCAGTTATATCTTTCATAAAAAGAAGTGTGGTCAGTTATTAAATATAACGTTGTAATTCCTTTTTGTTTCATATCTTTAATTACGTAATTTAAAAGCGCACCAGCAATTCCTAAATTCCTTCTATTTTTTTCTACATATAGAGCACAAACATTAGGTGACAAATCTTTTCTTTCATGGAAGTCATTTTCTATTACACCAATGCCACCTATAATAGTTCCGTTTTCAATTGCTAAATACCACATAGGATAAGTAGAAGAAGTAAAACTTTCTTCAATACTTTTTAAATACTCGCTTTCTTCTATGTTCCATTTAGAAGCGAAAAAAGAAGCAGCTTTATCTTTATATTCTTTGTGATCTTTAACATTTATAATCTTATAGTTCATTCTTGTTCTTTCCTTTTAATTTTTCTTTATTTATTTTTGCTTATGCTAGCCTTGAAATCAAGTTAGTACTAATTTTTCTAAGAGAAGTATTAAAAATAATGCTTTTAGTAGTTTATTAGTTATTATATAGTATTTATTTAGTGAAAAATAAGTAGTAAATTATGATTTATGAACTAAAAAAGTTAATAATCGTCTATTTTTATTATTGTTTTAGATCATAAAAGTTTTTACACAATGGGGTAATTAATAGGCTAGAAGCAGAAAATATTACTAAGTCCAAAATTGTTGGTGCTCAAAGAGTAGATAAAAGACTCATGGATATGGCTA
>CALVXH010000078.1 GCA_944368945.1 uncultured Bacilli bacterium | reverse complement strand
AATTACTTATATTTTTCCTTTACAAGGAAATACCTACTAAACTATAATTTAGTTAATAGGAGTTAAGTGATTTTTTCAGGAAAAAAAGTAATTACGAGGATAGGGGTATTAAAATGAATAATACTAATGAAAAAGATTTAATAATTACATTTTTATGTGAAACTATACGATATGTTAATAGCATAAATAGATATGATGAATATTTGTTTTTACAACCAATTTATGGGAAGAGAGTGCTTAGTGCTAATAATCGTATTAAGAAAAAAATTATGCAAATGACCGACTATTTGAATATTGAATTTATTGATTTCAAAGGAAACACTTTTAGCGCAGAATTGCCAGTTGAAGCTTTAAATTTAGATGATTTTTCTGAGAATAGTAATTTAATAATTATAGAAACAATAGAACCAACTATTAAAGAAAAAGGAAACAGTCATATTTTAAGATATGGCAAAGTTTTAGTTGGTGAAAATAAATAAGTATTGTAACTTGGAGGAATGGATAATGAAATATTACATTGGAATAGATCTTGGAACAACTAACAGCGCTATTTCTGTATATGATGGTCAAGAGGTAAGAGTATATAAAAGCAGACAGGGGCAGAGTGATGTAACGCCCTCAAATATTTTTATTGATAAAAACGGTAAACAATTTTGCGGACAAAGAGCTTATAATCAATTAGGTAATCAAGCGGATAGAGTAGCAAAACAATTTAAGAGATTTATGGGTACTGGAACTAATATTGAATTTGCTGGTATTAGTATGACTCCGATTGAGTGCAGTGCTGAAATTTTAAAAGAACTTATGAGATGTCTTCCTGAAGAGATTATGAATAGTAATGATAAAGCTACGGTTATTACAGTGCCTGCTGCTTTCGATCAAAGGCAAAATGCAGCAACTGAAGAAGCGGCTAAATTAGCAAATATTGGTAAAGTTGCATTAATGCAAGAACCGGTTGCAGCTATCGTACGTGCGGTTAAAGACAAAAATAAAAATGGCTGCTTTTTTGTTTTCGATATAGGTGGTGGCACATTAGATTGTGCAATTGCCACAAATCTAAATGGTAAAGTTGACGTTATCGCACATGGTGGTGTTGCTATGTGTGGTGGTGCTGATATGGATATGAAAATTTTAGATAATATTGTAATACCATGGTTGTATAAGAATTATAGTTTACCACAGCAGATTAGAGGTATTGAAAAATATGAAAAAATGCTAAAAATTGCTAGATTTCATTCTGAACAAGCAAAAATAGAACTGTCTTCTTCTGAAGATGCTGATATTTATGGCTCTTTACATGATATAGATGAAACCGGAGAAGAAATTTATTTGGATATTAATATTACTAGAGACGAATATAATAAATTAATAGAAGACTTAATTATGGAAGCAGTTGAAGCAGCTCGCGAAACTATAAAAAAATCAGCTGTACCAATTAATGATTTTGATAGGATTGTTTTTATAGGTGGACCAGCAAATTATAAATATTTACGCGATAGAGTAGTCGGCGAATTAGGAATCAAATCTGAAGGTTTAGAAATTAATCCTATGACTGCTGTATCGGAAGGAGCGGCTATTTTTGCTGAAACTATAGATTGGTCTTCTGAAATTCACGAAAGAAAGGGAAGCCACGCTGAAATTTTAAATTCAAAAGAATTAGGTTTGAGTTTTAAGTATGATAGCAGGACAACGGAAAACAAGGCAAAAATTGGCGTTAAATTAGAAAAAACTGTTAGTGGGTATAGTTTTCAGATTTGTTCAGTTGATACTGGTTGGGACTCTGGTATGTTGCCATTGGAAAATGGCAATATATTGAGAGTGCCTTTAGCGAAAATTGGCTACAACGTATTTGAAATTTTTGTGTTTGATAGTTCTTCAAGAAAAATTAAGTTAGAAGAAGATACAATAACTATTAGCAAAGTTAACGCTAGTGTTGGTGCAATATTAGCTTCCCATTCAATTGGTATAGAAGTAAAAGACAGTGTTTTTTCAGATAATGTTTCTTTGGATTATTTAGTTAAGGAAGGCGATAAGCTTCCAGTAAAAGGTAGAAGAAAATATAAAGCTACTGAAACTATTAAGGCTGGTAGTTCTAATTCTATTTTAATAAAAATGTGGGAAGGGGACATTTCAGATAATATTTCAGATAATCGCTATGTTGGTTGCATGAAGTTAGAAGGTACAGACTTAGAATATGGTAGCATAAAAGCTGGAGCAGAATTAATTTTTAATTATACTATTAGTGAAGCTGGAACTATTAATGTTGATGTTACCATTCCTAGCTTAGATGATATATCTTTTAATAGTGGTCACAATTTTTATGCATATAATGATGGACAAATAGATATGACTGATGAAGATACAATAAATGAAATAGTTGATGATGCCGTAATTATTTTACAAAAAGCAAATACTTTAGAAAATGATATCGAAGATGAAAGATTGGATAGTGTCAGAAAATTAGCATATGATGCAATAGATTTAAAAGAAACTACTAATATTGAACCAGAGGTCGTAAAAAAGAATTTTGATAATTTATTAAAGGCTAAAATATTATTAGATAAGATAAAAACAGATAATGTTGATATTTTGCGGCAAGTTGAGTTTGATAGAGTATTGAATAACTATAAAAATAATATTGAAGTTTTGTGTGATAGTATAGAACAACAACAATTTAATGATTTGTTTGAAACTGCAAAAAATGTTATACAACGTGCTGACAAAACTTTTGAAGATATTATAAAAACTATTGACGATAAAATATTCTTTATCAAATTTAACAAAGATAATAAGTTTGTTGTAAGTATATTCCAATATTGCCGTACACATCGATATATGTATACAGATAAAGTTAAAGCAGATCAATTAATAAAAATAGGCGAAAATTTAATTGAAAATAATGAATATAATAAACTTAGAAGGCTTATTGTTGATTTGTATGGATTAGCGCGTGAAAGTAGAGATATAGACGGCATTAATGATATTGCCAATATAATGAGAGGTTAAAGTAATGGCAAATTTTAAACGCGGAGATAAACTGACAACTGGTGAAATAGTTTTAGAAGTTATTAGTAGTTGTGAGGCATTTACAATTTTAAAAGTAGAGAAAAAACGAAATGCTTTGTATTTAAAAAATGAGATCTACAATGAATTGATAAATTATCCTAATGATTATTTAAAATCATTCATTGGTAAATTTATTAAATATAAAAATGGATATTATTTTATTTCTAAGCCTGATAATGGTATTTATTCAGTTGTAAATGGACCTTATGCAAATAATTTAGATGAATTAATGAGTTTATGCATTGCGGCGAGAAAACTTAATTTAAAAGGTAGTTTGGACAAGCTAAATGATTTAATTTATTTTGAAGAATTTGATTTACTAATACCTATCAAATTTAAAGATGTAAATTTACTCGATTTTAATTATCTTATGGGAGCGTGGCTAGCTGATGGTCTAAAAGTAAGTGCTAAAGATGTTGAAAAAGTGTGCATGCTGAATAATTGGCTAGATGAAAAATATATATTGGCTGCACTTAAATCTTTGAATATAGATGTAAATAATATTAAAGAAAAAAAGAAAACGACTGAAGCACAAATTTTAACGAAATCTAATGTAGATGTTACGAAATTAGGTGATTTTGAATTACCGGGGCGTGAAAAACTAACTAAATATTTTAATGAACAAATTATTGATTTTGTTAAAAATATGGCAAAGTATGCAAAGATGGGAATTACTTCTGTTCCGGCTACATTGTTATATGGTCAGCCGGGTTGCGGTAAAACTTATGCTGTTGAAAAATTAGCTGAGTTTTTGAAATTACCATGCTTTGAAATAAATTCTTCAAGTGTTGCAAGTCCTTATATTCATGATACCAGCAAAAAAATCGCTGAAGTCTTCGATAAAGCAATTAAAGCGGCTCCATCTGTATTGATTATTGATGAAATGGAGTCATATGTTTCTTCCAGAGCAAATACTGGCAATGGAATACATCATATTGAAGAAGTTGATGAATTCCTTAGAAACATACCAAGAGCAATTAATGCAAAGGTTATTGTATTTGGCATGACTAATATGATTGATGCTATAGATCCTGCTATTTTAAGAAAAGGAAGATTTGATTTTATTGAAGAAGTTGGAATGCCCAACAAGCAGGAAATTACTGCAGTTTTGGAAAATAGTTTAATGAAGATACCGATTGAAGAAAACATAAATTTAAATAAATTATCAGAAGAACTTTTAAATAGACCGTTGTCTGATGTTTCTTATGTTGTCAGACAGGCAGCTAGGATAGCAGTAAGAGAAAATGATGAAAAGGTTTCTGATAAGCATTTGTTTAAAGCTTTATCTGAGTTGGAAAAAAATAAAAAAGCAGAAAATAAGAGGAGAATAGGATTTTAATTTCCGAAGGATCAGGAGCTGAATCTTATGAGAATAGAAAATAATCCTTTTTATATTTTAGAAGTAACACCTTATGATTCAATAGAAACAATAAATCAAAAAGCAGAAGATAAAGCTTTTATGGATGATGAAAATGAGAGAAAATATGATGATGCTAGATTAACTTTAATATCTCCAGTAAAGCGATTAGTTGCTGAAATTAGATGGTTTTATTCTGATGATAGATTTGACTTCAAAAAATTTATAGAAAATGAAATGACTTTTAATTCTTCTGAAGATTTTGATGATTTTGTTTATGATTTGGATATTGGACCATATTCTGAAAGAGAGCAAACTTTATTATTTTGTGAAGCACTATACTTTATATCATGGTTTTGTGTTTCTGAGTGCATAATAAATTTAGATATAACTTATAGCAACATAAATTCAGAAATTGAAAACTTTGCTATGGAAATTAATTCTTCAAGGAGAAAAGCTAAAATTACTATCTGTAAAGATGAATCACTAATAATAAATGAGATTAAAGAACTTTTTAATGACATTAACGAAGCATTAAACAATATTTTTAACAGATTTTCTGATGAAACTATCATTAAAATAGCACATGAAATATTGGATGCATCTGATTATTATACGGAATATGGTTTAGTTTATGAAAGGTTTATAAATTTATATGCAAATAAATCAAAAAAGACATCA
>CALVXH010000077.1 GCA_944368945.1 uncultured Bacilli bacterium | reverse complement strand
ATGGAAGAGGTTACTTCTGAAATTATGCTTCATCTATTAGGATATGCTATAAGAAAACTGTTCCGCTTTTTTGAAACTGATAAAAAATGTTGCTTTTGGTCAGCTCCTTCCGACTTAGAGCCGGAAAAATTTAAAAAGCCATCAGCTAAGAGACTTGCAAAAAAAGGTAGCAAACAAAGACATAAACAGTTCAAAGATTAAACATACAACAGTATGTTTAAAAACCTAAAAATGTCAACAAAAAAAGCTGTTGAATCAGCCCCTCTTTTAATTAGAGGTTTTTCAACAGCCCCTTTTATTATTTGATTTTTAATTTTTAATATTCTATTAAAATATTTTATTTGAATATATAAATAATAATTATTTATGAAAAACTGCATTTTATTAATTTTGATTAAAAATACACGCATAAAATTTATTCGCTTACAAAACTTGTATTAACTAACCAAAAGTAATTTCCAAACATATAAAAATTGAAATAATGAATTTGATGAGGATAGCAAGAAACTAATTTTGAACATATAAGTATGATTTATTTATAAAAATTTTATTAGAAATTGATATTATGGTTAAGTATATTATACCTTTAAGGGTATAATTTAATATAATATTAACTATTTTATACCTCTTAGGGTATAATTATTATAGAGGTTATATGACTAGAATTGGCGATTTTATTAAAGAAAATAGGAAAAAAGCAGGACTGACACAAGAAGAATTCGCATTTCGATCAGGATTAGGCCTTAGATTTGTTCGCGAATTAGAACAAGGTAAGAATACAGTTAGATTAGATAAGGTTAATGTAGCTTTATCAATGTTTGGCATGGAAGCGGTCCCTGGAAAGAAAGAGAATTTAGATGAATAACTCTTTAAGAAAAGCAAACATATATGTTAAAAATATTTTTGCTGGAGAATTGAGGGAAGTTAGTGGAGGATATGTTTTTAAATATAATGAAACTTATTTAAATTCTAAAAAGCCATATCCTGTATCACTTACTTTGCCTTTGCAAAAAGAAGAATTTTTTTCTACAACTTTATTTGCATTTTTTGATGGTTTGATTCCTGAAGGTTGGCTACTAAATAAAATCTCTAACAATTGGAAAATTCCACTTAATGATAGATTTGGACTATTATTGGTTTCTTGTAAAGATACTATTGGTAATGTTAGCGTCAAGAGGTGTGAAGATGAATAGATGTCTATGTTGTTATAAGGAACTAAATAAGGTAGACAATGATTTTTCATGGCACGATTCATGCATAAAAAGATTTTTTAGAACACAAAAAATTCTTGAAATAAAGTTCGGTGAAGAGTCGATTAATAAATTTATTGATAGCCAAGTCAATAAAGGCAATACAATCCAGGGAGTCCAGAAGAAAATTACCTTTGGGCTATCTAAAAAACATAATGAATTTGCACTTATAGATTTTCCTCTAGGATACATTTTAAAGCCTCAAGTAAAGTTATATACTCAGTTACCTGAAGCTGAATTCTTGACAATGCAAATGGCCAAAGTAGCTAAAATAAATACTGTAAGTAATGGTTTAATTAAGGTAAATAACGAATATGCTTATATTACAAAAAGGGCTGATAGAATTATTATAAAGGATAAAAGTGTCAGTTTAGCTATGGAAGATTTTTGTCAACTACAAAATAGACTTACGGAAGATAAATATAAAGGTTCATATGAAAACTGCGCAAAAACCATACAAAAATATTCTTCTAGACCTACTATCGATTTAATAGAATTCTTTTTAAGAATAGTATTTTCGTTTATTGTTGGAAATAGTGATATGCATCTAAAAAACTTTTCATTACTTGAAATTAATGGAAGTGTTAATGAATATGCTTTAGCACCAGCATATGATTTATTACCAGTTAATATTATTTTAAAAGAGGACGAAGAAGAATTTGCTTTAACTTTAAATGGCAAAAAGAAAAACATTACATATAATGACTTTTTAAAGTTTAGTAATCATATTGGAATAAATGAGGCTGTTGCTATCAAGATAATAAAGAGAACTATTAACTTAGAAGAAGAATTTAAAAAAATGATAATAGATTCTTTACTATCTGAAAAGATGAAGTGTGATTACATTAATTTAATTCATTTAAGATGTGAAAAACTTAAAAAATAGAATACTAAAAAGCTCGGCGTTAGGCCAAGCTTTTTAGTATATTTAATTACTATTTATTAAGGCATTACAATGCCGCCATTTGGACTTACACATTGACCTGTCATATATTTATCTTTAATTAAGAATTCAAGAGCATTAGCGATATCTTCAACATCACCAATTTTTCCCATAGGAATTGCTTGAGCTAAAGCTTTAACTTCATCTTGATTAACGCCTCTAAGCATATCTGTCCAAATCATTCCAGGGCAAATGCAATTAACTCTAATATTTTGCTTACCAAATTCCATTGCTAGAGCTCTACTCATTCCAATTAATCCTGATTTTGAAGCACAATAGTCAGCTTGATTAGCAACACCCATTAATCCACCAATTGATGAAGTGTTTATAATACATCCTTCATTATGTTTAACCATGTAAGGAAGAACAAAATGACACATGTGGAAAGCACTAATTAAGTTTGTTTCTAATACAGCCATATATTTTTCTTTTGGTAAAGCAGTGAAAGCACAGTTATTTGTAATACCAGCATTATTAACTAAAACATCAATCTTATCACCAAATTTAGCAACAGCAGCATTAACTAATTTTTCGCAGTCTTCATATTTACGAACATCAGCTTGAACAGCTAATCCATCAACTCCATAAGTTTTCTTTAACTTTTCGACTAATTCTTCTGCAAGTACTTTTGAACTATCTGAACGATAATTAATAACAACGTTATATCCCATTTCACCTAATTTTAATGCGTAGGCTTCGCCGATTCCTCTTGAACCACCTGTAATTATTGCGTTTTTCATGTAAAACCTCCTGTTAATTAGTTTAACACCAGTAAAATTAAAAATATAGAGATTAAGGAAAAAAATACTGAAATTTACAGACAATGTTTTAAAAGCAATACTTATTTATAAAATACTTTTAAAATACGATTTCGTATTGTACAATATATTCGGGAGGTAAGTATGGATAGTAAAGAATTCTTTCATGAACTAGGCGTTCTGATTTATCAAATTGATGGTATATATACTAAATACATAAAACTTAATGATATCAAATCAAGTAATGAGTTATGGATTTTGTATGCTTTAAATGATGAGAAAGGTCATTCTCAAAAACAAATATCAGAGGATTGGGACATACCTAGAACAACTACAAATACGATTGTAAAAGATTTAGAAAAAAAGGGCTATATAACTATGGAACCTTTAAAAGGTGAACGTAGAGAGATGAGCATAATTTTGACTAGCGAAGGCAAAAGATATGCTAATGAAAAACTAGAATATTTATATAAAAAAGAAGCAGAAGTCTTTAAAAATATAAAAAATCCAGAAGAAATTATAACTAACTTAAGATTTCTACTTTCAAACTTGGAAGTAATTAATAAATAGAAGGAGGCTATATGAAAAAAGTATTAGTTGCTTATTTTAGCGCATCAGGTGTTACAAAAAATGTAGCAAGTAAAATTGCTAAATTCACTAATGGAGATTTATTTGAAATCGTTCCTGAAAAACCTTATACAGCTGAAGATTTAGATTGGAGAAATTCTAATTCTAGAAGCTCTTTAGAAATGAAAGATAAATCTTCTAGGCCATTAATCAAATCTAAACTTGATAATATCCACTATTATGATGTTATCTTTTTAGGCTTTCCAATTTGGTGGTATCAAGCTCCAACAATTATTAATACTTTCTTAGAATCTTATAATTTTGATGACAAGATTATTGTTCCGTTTGCCACTAGTGGGTTGACTGGAATGGAAAATGTTAATAAGTATTTAAATGTTAGCGCACCAAAAGCTATCTTCATGCAAGGATTTTTATTAAATCATAAAACCGATAAAGATATTAAAGAATTAGTTGATTTATTAAAGTTTTAAGGAGTGGAAAATGAAAAAACAAACAGCTGGAAGAAACGAATTGGGAGATTTTGCTCCTAAATTTGCTTCTTTAAATGATGATGTATTATTTGGAGAAATATGGAGTAGAGAAGATAAGTTATCATTAAAACTTAGATCAATTGTCACAATAAGTGTCTTTTTAGGAAAAGGACTTATTGATAGTTCATTAAAATATCATATTGAAAATGCTAAACGTAATGGTGTAACTAAAGAGGAAATGGCTGAAATTATTACTCATGCAGCATTTTATGCTGGATGGCCAAATGCATGGGGTGCTTTTAGATACGCTAAAGAAGTTTATGCTAATGATAATAATGAGTCTCTTTATGGAGGATTATTTGGCATAGGTGAACCTAATGTAAACTATGCTAAATATTTTGTTGGCAATTCTTATTTAAAGCCATTAGGTAAAGTTGGTGAAGTATCAATTGCTAATGTTACATTTGAACCAGGATGTAGAAATAATTGGCATACACATAAAGCAAGTAAAAATGGTGGACAAATGTTACTTTGTATTGAAGGAGAAGGCTATTATCAAGAAGAAGGAAAAGAAGTAAGAAAACTTCATCCAGGTGATATTGTAATGATCCCAAGTAACGTTAAACATTGGCATGGCGCCACTAAAGATAGTTGGTTCTCTCATCTTGCAATAGAGGTTCCAGATGAAGATACCTCAACTATTTGGCTTGAACCTGTTTATAACGAGTTATATAAATAATAATGATTTATTATGATGTAACTAAGTTTATTGATAATATAAATCGTTATATTTTAGAAAATCTCCATAAAAATTCATTATTTATTAAAGATATTAAAGATATAGATTCTTTAATGAATCTATTACTTAAAGAAGTAAATATTAAACTTACAAATAAAAATAAGACTTTTATTATTGAACCTATTTGGCTTGAATTATATTTTTATAAAGTTAGATATGATGAAGATAAAAGTAATATTAAGTTAAATGTAATAGACTTATTAATTCATAAAAATGATAAACAAAAGAATAACTTCTTAAAATTATATTTTCATAACTCATTTACTAAATATAATGGATGTAGATCTGGAGTAGATTTAGTTTTATCTAGCGATAATGAAACATATTTTTCAATATTACTTAAAGGAATGTATTGTTATTTTGATAATAAAGTAATTAAAGTAAAACAAAGTGAGATACATAAATTAATCTATTTATACTTTAACGGTAATGAAGATTTTGAAGTATCACTAGTTAAAAAAGTTGATACTTCTAGAAACGAATTTAAAGTATATAAAAGTGAAAGAGTAGTTACTATTTCAAATAGATTACTTAATGATAATAGATATTATGTAAGTAAA
>CALVXH010000076.1 GCA_944368945.1 uncultured Bacilli bacterium | reverse complement strand
GGAAAATATATCAGGAATATGTTTTATTACCCACGATAACGAAACAATTGAAGACAAAAATTATTTTGACAAATTCTCCTTTTTTTCACTATTTTTTGACACATTTTTTGGGTCGCTACAGTCATATTTTTTGAATTTTTCGTTTTTTGCGATAACCATCGAATAAATTCCTCCAAAAATAGCACTTTTTTTGGTGTACTAAGGGGGGTGTTACTATACCCCCCGCTTTTTGCAAAAGCAATCTCCATTTAGATTGTTGCTTGCTTTTGCTAAAAATCACTAAATTTATCTTTCTCTGGGGTATCATCAAATCTAGCTTTCAACTTCTTAGCTAAATAAGAATTTTGAGATTCAAGTTCACCCATAGAAATATCTAAACTTTGATATCTCTTATAATTTTTAAATCCTTTCCTATCTTTTCTCATACTTTCAGCAAAGATGCCTGAGAATGTAGCTGTATTAAATCGCTTATTATAAATTTTTGTATTTAATAAAAAGTAATTACACTTTTTACCTTTTGATTTTTCATCTGATCCATCTTTCAAATCTAAAGTAACAATAACAAATCCGTATCTATTACTAATTCTTAGAAAATAATTTCTAAAGATATTAAAGAATGATCGTAATAATAAATTAGTCAAAGAAATATAATTTCTAGTGTTTCTATAAACACTTTCGTATTTATTACCAATTTCAATAATAAAATTACAAATTATCTTATCAACAAAAAACAAAGGTAAGCAGTTTGATTGCTTTTTTTCTCTAATATAAAAAGTAGATTCAGCTATTTCAAAATTATCAGCATTCAATGAATTCTTTCTTTGCATTTCGCTAAACTCTTTGTAAAAAGGAATATTATCTAAAATACACATTTGCCTAGCAAATTTTTTATAATCGTTATAACCATCATTAAGTGGATTAGCTTCATCCGAGTCAACTTTATAATAACGATTAGTTATTTGGTTTCCATGTTCCTTATCTTTTTCAGTTTCTGCATACGTACCAAATCCATATAATCCATAATCAAAATTAACAGTTTTTTTGAAAAGTCTATTCATATTAAAATCTAATATTGCACTAAAATTACCTGCAAAAACGCCATATTTTTTCTGACTTTCACAAAAATTATAATGAAAATTTTTAAAATATTGAGAGTTATAGGAAAATTGATAAGTTTGAATAGGATAGTTACTAGCTATACAATTTTCATCTAAATTATAATAGTAAAAAGTAACTGCATATATTTTTAAGAAATCATAAAAAGTAATATATTTAATTCCATCAAAGTATTTAAACTTATATTCCAATAAGTTATAACCAAAATACCTTTTAATATAACTTTTTTGGTTAATATAGCCATTCCTAAATAACATATTAGTATGTTCAATATATCTATTAATAAAATCAGATATTAATATATGATTAAACAAATTCCATTTATTAAAATATCTATTAATAAAGAGCTCAAATTGTTTACAATCAAATTGAGGAAAGAAATTAGAATATTTAATCAATATTTCTTTTAAGATATCTTTATTAACTTTATCGTTCGTGATAACGAAATCTGTACATAAAGTTGTCTTACCTGCTCCAGGAGGACCCATTATATAATTAATAACTGAAGTATTATTTTTTATAAATTCTTCATCTTTCATTTCATAAAAATATAAAAATGAATCTGCTTTCTTAAACCTTTTAACAATATAGAAAATGAAAAAGACAATAATTAATAAAAATAAATAAAATCCGTTAAACACATCATTAAAAATTATTAAAGAAGTGTAAACAAACTCAAAAATAGATGATAAATTATTTAATTTTAGAAAAATAAATAAATAAGAAATTGCATTAATTAATAACATTAATCCATTAGTTATAAGTAAAATTAATACAATTAAAAAATATTTATTAACCCCAACAAAAAAACTACAAATGAATTTTTTAAAATGTTGATAGAAATAAATATTAAACTTATAAGAAAACTTTCTAAAACTTTTTATGCTGCTCTTTTCACCAAGTATATAAGGATCTTTAGGAGTTTCATATATACTTTTTAATAACAAAATTAATATAAATAAAACAATAATTATAAAAACTATTAAACTTATGTAACTAAATATATTCAAAACATAATAATTCGAATATAAAAAATTGTCATAATTAAAAAAAATAAAAAAACTTTGTTTTAAATATTCAATAAAACTATCAGAAGTACCAGGAACATTAATACCATTGTCAAAACTAAACTCTTTATTTATTAATGCATCATACAAACCATAATAATCTTCATTATTATGCGTAAACACATAAATTAAAAAATTTCCTACAGCAAAAAATAAATATTTAATAACATGAAATAAAATATTAATTCTATTTAAATTAAGACATATATATAAACAAAAAAGAGCAACTAGAATTATAAAATCAATAATAATAAATAAATTATTTAACAAAAATTTTTTCATTTTAGTTGCTCCTAAATATATAAATAACAAAATTCTTTTCTACTAATACTCCATAATCTTTCCTTACTTATAAATAGTAATTTTTCATCATAATTCTTAAATTCGATTATTCCATCCTTAAGTTCAAATTTATAATATAAACCTGAATATAATACATTTTCAGAATCAATAAATTTGATAGATTTCAAATCACTTTTAAAGACATAAACATTATTAACAAGACTTGAAATATTATTATTAGAAGAATTAAACGTACTTGTTATTGAGAAATAGAAATAAATGAAACACCAGGAAATAAGAATTAAAAATATTATTAAAATTATAAAATTTACTTTATTTCTATTTCTTGAATAAAACCATCTAAGTTTATTCATCTTTGTTACCTTTTTTAAATTTCTTAACTATAAATGCAATTAACCTAAAAGGAATTTTAATAATATAAATTAACAAATTAATTAAAGACGGTAACAAAGGAATTAATAAAATAAAACAAATTACAATAATGGCAATAAAGAACAATTTCTTTAAAGCTTCTAAAAAATCATTATTAGGTACAATATCATCATCCGTTAAAATATTATTTGTATTACTTACAACTGGCAAAGTATAAACCTCTCCATTCTTTTTAAAAGTACATGTTATAACATCAACATCAGTCATAGTATATCTTTTATATTCATTAAAATTTCTAATATAACCAAGTTCACCTGGAACCGAATAGCTATGTTTACAAAAATCTCTGACATCAAATCGAATTACATATGGAGAAGAAGTAATAGAAGATAAATTTTCTTTAATAAATGCTATTGATGCTTCATCTAAGCAATAATTATTATCTTCGCTATTAAGTTCAGACAAATCATCTAAAGTAAATTTTTGCAAATTTTTTAAATTATATCCTTTGGATCCACCAACAAACCAATAAAAAAAAAAAAAAAAATAAAATTTATTTTCATCTAAAACACTATAATCAGTTTCATTAATGATTTTATTAACATATTTATTTTCATAAGTATCATCGTAATACTCATAATCAAAATTACCAGTTCCTAATTCTTCTCTATAATGATAAAAATTTTCATACCAATCAATATTAATTGATATTAAATCTCCATAATTGTTAGGAAGATTAAAATAAATATAAAAAATATCACTTTGTACAATTTCAAATGTTGGATAACTATTTTTAGAACCTGGAACACGATAATAAGTACCATTTACATTTAAATCTAATGTAGTTAATTCAGTAACAGTATATCCATTAGCATCATAAGTATAAGTTTGTCCAATATCACAAGAATAATAATTTTCAATAGCTTTAACACCAATAGCATTATCGTCTTTAAAAACTCTTTCTTGTTTTAACTCAAATTCAGAAATATTATAAACTCTTTCACTAACTGAATAATCAATCACATAATCATTTATCTTAAACTTATAAAACTTATTATCATTTGAATTTCCTAAATAAGTTAAATCATAGTGTTCATAATTAGATGAATTAACACTCATTGTAATTCTACAATCATCTACATTTAAAATACCAAAACCAGCTTGATTAAAAAGATAAAAAATTAAATCATTAGATTCATGTTCATATAACATAATTCCTTTAAAATCTTGATGATTTGCACAGTTTTTATCAATAATAAATTTATTTTCATCAAATTTTAAATCTTGAGATAACTCACTAATAATAGCATCATTAGATTTTAAAGGACTAATAAAATTTAAGGTTATTAATGAAGATAAGATAATACTTTTCAAAATATCACCCCACTATTCTCAATATAGATAGATTCAGGTGGAAGTATTAAATTAAATGGTAAAGTTAATAATTGATTATTAAATTCAATCTCTAAACGAAAGTAATAATCATTTACATTTATATCATTAAAATCTTCATCGCTAAATTTAATATGCAAAATATCAATTATTGTATAATTTAAAACAATAGAAAATTCATTTGTATTAAATTCTAAATTAAAGAGATCCTCATAATCATAATCTAATTTAGAAAAAGTATAACTTTGTTCATTAACAGTAAAACTAAAATCCTTATTTAATTTAATACTAACATTATATTTTTCATCGTGATTATATGTACTAATAATTTGAAACTTATACTTTTCTTTATACTTTAATGAAATATTTTGATCGTATAAGAATAAATTATCACCAGATTTTACATAAAATCCAATAGGTTCTTTTTCAAAACCATTAGTTATTTTCCATAAATAAACACTGCCAGCAACAATACCAGCTAATAAAATAGCTGAAGTACAAACTACTAAAATATTTTTAACTAAACTTTTATTCATAATTCTACCTCAGCTATTATTTTTAAAATACAACTGAACTTCCACTTAAGTTGATTGAATCCATTATTGGAGAATCAGCTTTCATATAGAAATTTGCTCTATGTGTTTGTCCAGCTTCATCATTACATGAAATTTCACCTAATAAAATTTCGTGATTAGATTGTTTATAAGTAATATCAGTTATAGAATTAAACATTGTAGATTCATATCCACCAAAAATAAAAGAATTCGAACTGCTACTAAACTTGAAAAAATTATCAAATTCTTGCCCATCAAAATATTGACTACCGAAATTATCAGATGTTAATAAACTATTTTTCTTAAAAGAATAACTTACAGTTGATTTTGAAAAAGGAATAGTACCAACACTATACTCAACACTATTTTTAAAATAATTACTTATCGAATCATTTTCAGCTTCCATTGAATCTCTCATAAAAACAATATGATCGTTTAAATTTAAATAAAAATTTCCATCAGAACTACTATATGTAACTGAATCTAACATTGAACTATTAATAAAACTAGAATTATTTGAAAGAATTCTTTGATTGTAATCACATGTAATTGTAGCTGTAATAGTACTAACAACAGATGATTTGACAGTTACTATAATTTGCT
>CALVXH010000075.1 GCA_944368945.1 uncultured Bacilli bacterium | reverse complement strand
GTTTCTATGCATTTTGGTATAGAAGAAAGTTAGAAAAAGGATAACTGAAAGGATAACTGAAAATTATGATTAATTATTGATTTTTTTAGTAGTTTATCTTAATATATTAAGGCTGTCCCATTAGCTCAGTTGGATAGAGCGTTTGGCTACGAACCAAAAGGTCATGGGTTCGAATCCTATATGGGACGCCAGTGGAAATATTCAAACATTAAATTATGTTTGTTAGATGAGGACTTAATCTTAGGTCCTTTTTTATTTGACTAGGACTTTTTATTTAATATTTTAGGTGTTTATAAAGAAGTTTGGGGTCGCATAGTCCCTTTCGCACTGTTTTAAAATATTTATTACTTCTTCAATAAGAACATATTAATGAAATACAGTGATAATTTGATGGTTAATTTATAGACACTTAAAAAAATATGCAAAAGCAGATGTTTTTTTACAAAAAAATATTATTTAAGTTTTTAGGCATATAATGAAGTTGTGCCTATTTTTGGCTGATTAATATTCATTTTAATTAACAAAAATATTTAATTTACTATTATATCTACGAAAGTTTTCAAAAAAACTTTCCAGAGGTCAAATGTGAGTATTCATGCTAGATTTTTTATATAGTTTAAAAAATTTAGCAAGAGCAATATTCTTTAAGATTATTCTATCTCTAATAGTTGTTGAATGTATTTTAGAAATAGGCTTTCTTGCATTTTGCATTTCTATTATTTAAAGATCAGGAGATATGTCTTGATCTTTTTATTTATAATATAAATAGGAGAAATATTATGGCTATAACAATTAATATTTATTATAAAGGAAAAAATGGCAATGCCTTAAAGTTCGCTAACGAAATGATTAATAGTGGATTAGTAAATCAAATTAGTAATGAAAAAGGTAATTTAAAGTATGAGTATTTTATTCCTTTAAATGATCAAGAGACTATTTTATTAATAGATAAATGGGAGTCGCAGGAAGCTTTAGATATTCATCATAAATCACCTATGATGAAAGAAATAGTTATTTTAAGGGATAAATATGATTTAAAGATGGAAGTAGAAAAGTTTATTGAAATAGATCCATTTACTAAAGAAGATTTAAAATACATTAAAATCTAAATCCAAAATTGAATAAAATCCTAAATCGCATTATTATAAATGTGCAAAAAGGAGTTGGTCATGGAAAAATCAGTTGTTTATTTTACAAAAGATATTTCATCAGAAGGACTTATAAAGATTTTTAATGCTCTTAACATAACTTTAAAAGGAAAAGTCGCAGTTAAAATTTCTAGTGGAGAACCAGGTGGTCATTATTTTTTAAATCCAAATTTAATTAAACCTTTAGTTGATAAACTTCATGGAACAATTGTTGAATGTTGTACAGCTTATAATGGAAGAAGATTTGAACCAAAAGAACACTGGAAAGCAATTAAAGAGCATGGCTTTTATGATATAGCACCATGTGACATTATGGATGAGTTTGGAGAAGTTAAAATTCCTATTGAAGGTGGAAAACATCTTAAAGGTTACGATATTGTTGGAGAACATATTAATAATTATGATTCATTACTTATCTTATCTCATTTTAAGGGCCATCAAATGGCAGGTATGGGTGGAGCACTTAAAAATATGAGTATTGGTATTGCTTCACGTAATGGAAAAACATGGATTCATACTGCTGGCAGAACAGATGATCCTAAGAAATTGTGGGGATTAATTGATGATCAAGATGGCTTCTTAGAAAGTATGGCTGAAGCTTGTAAAGGTGTTATTGAACATTTTAAAAAAGAAAATATTGCCTATATTAGTGTAGCTAATAATTTATCTATTGATTGTGATTGTGATTCTAATCCACATGTTCCAGAAATGAAAGATATTGGTATTTTTGCATCATTAGATCCTGTTGCTCTCGATCAATGTTGCTATGATGCAATTATTAATTCTAGTGATAGTGGCAAAACCTCATTAGTAAATCGTATGCATGAAAAACATGCAATTCATGTGGTTGAAACTGCTAGTGAACTTGGTTTAGGCAATAGAGAATACATTATAAAAAGTTTAGACTAATATATTTTTGCAATATTAAAATTGCAAGTTTTATTTGTAAGTTTTAAGAATATTTTTAGCAAAAAATGTAAGTTAAAAATAATCCTTAATTTTATTAAGAAATATTAATAAAATATTAAGATAGTTTCAAATTATAATATATTGTTTAAATGATGATATTTAGAAAAAAGTGTCGATTATATCGATACTTTTTTATGTTTATATAGTGTTATTCAACCTAAATAGTGCTTTTTTTGTAAGCGCTTACTTGATATAATAGTTCTAGCAAATCAATAAATTCATTTTTTGATTTCGTAATAAAAGGAGTTTTACATTTTATGGAAAGTCAAAAGACAAAAAGAAAGAGTATTTTTGAAAATCCTCTTTTGTCGACTAAGATAAAATCTGCAAATGTTAAGCTCTTCCCAGAAACAGGTTTAGGATATTTAATTGGTCCTATGCTTGCATTAACATCTAATGCTGTTGTTAATACTTATTTAGCACAATATTGGAACACAGTATTAGGTTTAAAGGAATGGGCTCCTTTATTTAGCACGATTCTATTTTTAGTTTCTTCAATCTTAATCGTTTTAGGCAATTTACTTGTTGGTAGACTTGCCGAAAGAAAACCAAGTGTAGCAGGAAAAGTTAGACCATTAATTTTAGTTGCATTACCTCTTATTGCAATTGCATTAGTTGTCTTATTTGCTGTACCATTCCCAACAGGAGCAACACTTAATAGTCCAAACATTCTTACATTATCAATGGTTGCAATCGGATACAATTTATATTACGCAATTGCTTATCCATTCTATTACACATCACACTCATCCCTTGTTAATTTAAGTACAAGAGATAGCAGTAAGAGATCATTACTTGCTACAGCATCAAATGCTTCTCAACTTGGAGCAGTTGGTTTAGCTAGTATGATTGGACCATTCATAATTGATGCATTAGGCTTATTACCTACTGGCGAAAATGGCGCTTTAGCAGAAGAAGCATTAAGACAAGAAGCTAATAGTAAATGGATTATTGTTATTATAATTATGTTCTGCTGTTTCCTTTTAGGATCTTTAATTGAATATTTCTTTACAAGAGAAAGAATTACTGAAGAAAATATTAAATTAGCAGAAACAACACGTGAAGCAAGTGTTCAAACTGAAGAACAAGCTAAAAAGATTCCGATGAAAACACAAATCAAAATTTGCTTACACGACAAATATTGGTGGTTAATCATTGCATTCTTCTTCCTCTATCAATTTGGTGGTATGTTGAAGAACAATGACTGCTTACTCTATTCACAAGCTTGGATTGGTGACTTATCACTTCAAGGTACAATTAATATTGTTGGTGCTATTCCTACAGCATTAGGAATGCTTGTAATTTGGCCATTAGCTAACAAATTTGGAAAAGCAAATACAATTAGAGTTGGATGTTTCGGTGCCTTCTTATTAGGTTTAGTTGGGTTCCTTGTTTTACCATTTGGAGATAATTCAGGTGCTGTATTTGGAATTTCAATTGCTGGATTCTGTTTAAAGGCATTAGGAACTGTTCCTGCAATGTATATTTCATTAGCTTTAATGAGTGATGTTCTCGATCACCAAGAAGCATTATATGGAAAGAGAACCGATGGTTTCACAATGGCACTTTATGGTTCGATCATGGTTGCTATGCCAGGTATTGCAAATGCAATTATTTATGGATTAGAAAATAGTGTACCAAACGAATTAGCAAGATTAGTTCATACATTTATATTCTTTGGTGGCGAATCACTTTGTTACTTAATTATGGGTATTCTCTTCATATTCATGAATGTAGAAAAATTCTCTAAGATTGATCACCGTACAATTGTTGAAGATCAAAAAGCAAAAGTTGAAGCACAAGGTGGCGTATTTGTTTCTCCACAAGAAAGAATGTTAGAAGAACAACGTGCTTCTGAAGAAGCTGTTGAAGCCGAAAATCTCGCTAACTTAAAAGCAAGATGTGAAAAGAAAGGCTTAAATTACGAAGCAGAATTAGCCGCTTATAATGAAAAGAAAGCAAATGCTCTTAAAGCTAAAGAAGAAAGAAAAGCAGCATTTGAAGCAAAGAAAGAGGCTATGCAAAAAGCAAAACAAGCAAAGATCGATGCTATGAGTAAAGAAGATCGTGATGCTTATGAAGAAAAGTTAAAAGCACGTAAAGAAAAGGCTGAATATAAAGCTCGTGTTGCTGAAGAGGAATTTAAAGTTCTTCGTGAAAAAGCTCAAAAATACGCTTTAGAAAACAATTTATAATTAATTAAATTTATAGGCTATTAAGGGGCTGTTGAAAAACTTAAAAAATTTAGTTAAATAACTAAAGCTAAAACAGCTCCTTTTTTTATTGACGTTTTTAGGTTTTTAAACATACTTATGTATGTTTAATTTTTATAAGTTCGTTTCCATGATCTAAGACCTTTTTTAGATAGTCTTTTAACAGATGGTTTCTTAAATTTTTGTGGTTCAATTCCATTGGGTATTATCCAATAATTCGGTAACTTTCCTGTTTCAAGATAATCGAAATACTTTCTTATTGTCTGACCAAGAAACGTTAGCATTACTTCAAGAGAAACTTTATCAAGGCCTCTTCTTCGAAAACGACTATAGCCATAATTAGATTTAACATTGCCAAATACACCTTCGACTTGAATGCTCCTATTAACTCTCATTTGAATTCCTACAACAGATAAAAGATTATTCACTGACTCTTGTTTTAATCTTTCAAACTCATTAACAACTTCAAATATTTTAAAGTCTTCGCTTTTATCTCTCATGAATCTTTTACAATAGTCTTTAAAACCACAAGAATTGCAATTTTCAAATTTTATAAAAATAGAATCTTTCTTTTTATGATGCCTTTCAGGAATTAAAACAACTTTGGATTTATTACCATTAATACACTCGTAATTATTATCGCTAATATATTTGTAAACGTCTGGATATCTACCTGTAGTATTACCTTCCCAACTTTGGTGTTTAACAAATGAAGTTATATTGTTTTGTTCCATATATTTATAGTTTTCGAGATTTCCATAACCGGAATCAGCACATATATTTTTAGGGAAAAAACCAAATTTTATAAAGAAATTGTTTAAAAGTGGAATAAAATCATGCAAATCTGCTCTAGATTGTGTGACTAAATAATTCATTACAATGCCATTGCTTACAGCTATTTGCACATTATAAGCAGCATGCATGTTAGTTCTTTTCCCGGAATAGTAGTCAGATTTTAAAGCCATTGCGGTCGCATCTTTGTCGGTTTTATAATATGAATTTCTATCTTCGCCACACGTTTCTTCTTTGAATTCATAATCTAAAATTTTTTCTAACATCGAAACCAACGCTTTGGTTATATTTTCTTTTTCTTTTGTATCCATTTCTTTTTCACTTAAATGAGTTAAAGCATAAGCGACAGTTTTACTATCTATGTATTGAACTTCTTT
>CALVXH010000074.1 GCA_944368945.1 uncultured Bacilli bacterium | reverse complement strand
CACTATCTTTATAAGCGGACTTTAATTCATCTAAAGAATAAGCATTAGCTAAATTTTTATTATATTTACTAAATTTCATATAAATATTACCTTTAAAAATAAAAAATTATTAATTATTTAAAAACAAAAAAATCAGATAAATAGTTTTTCATTTCATCTGTTAAATCAGCAGTTTTTAAACAATCAATATTAGTTGAATCTAATTGAAATTTTAAATAATTAGGCAAAAAATACAAAGTTTCGATAGTATCTTCAGACTTAGTTATTAATATTTTTGCATCAAATGTATTACCAAAATATTCATATAAATAAACATTGTCAAAACCTTGCGTTATTAAAAGTAATTCAGCCAATTGAATATAAATATTTTTCAAAGTCATTTCACCAAAAATACCATTAAAACCCATTTCTTCAAGTTCTTCTTTAAATAAAACCTCAAAATTATTATCGTAAGTTATATCACAAGGATTTTTCCCTTCTTCATTAGGAGTATCACTAATCGTAATGCTAACTCCATCATAATAATTCATATATTCAGGATTAAGAAAAATTGTATAAGTAGAATTATCAGATACAAGATTCATAGGCTGATTATCAACAAATAAATTATTGTAATTCTCATTAACTTCAATAAAAAATTCCGCAAGACTACCATTATATTTTTCTAACTTATCAATATAATTATCTTCTGTAATACCAATATCAAGAAGTGCGTCATCAAACGAAGAATATCCGAAATCAACCCCATTATCTTGTTTTAAATTATTAAACCAAGAAGATGTATCCCAATTCTTAAAGCCATTAGAACCAACACCAACTATAGCAGTACCAGCACTTAATAAAATAAGTGCAGATAAACCAAGTATTAAACCTTTTTTAATCATCTTTTACCTTTCTATTTATATTTAAGTTCTTTATTCAACCTATTTTTGTAAGCATTTATATTTGCATATAAAGACCTGTCATCAACAAAATTATGTGTATCTAAATAATTATTTAAAATTGCTAAATCTTCTTTTAACATTTCAGATTCATCATTCGAACCGAATTTTTTAAAATCGTTATCAGACAAATTCTCTGATTTTTTTAGATAATCGATTTCTTTTTTAAACTTATCTTCGTTTTTATTATCTACTAAATAAAATTCACCTTTTTTATTAACACAATATAAAGCATTTTGATTAAGTGTTTTTCTAAAATTGCTTAAATAAGATAAAGCCTCAGAATAATTTTCATTATCCTTAAAGGCTTCATTATTTTTAATTATTGAATCATAATAACCATTAATTTCTTGACGCTTTAACTTAGCATCTTTCTTTAGAAATCTAACAAAATTCTTTGAATTTGCTTTATATTTTGCAAAAAAATCGATTCTATCTTTAATTGCTTGAATTTGTCCTTCACGATATAGAAAATCCGCTTCGGTAACTTTCTTTCCATTTTCCTTACGCAATTTTAACTTATTATATTCACCATTTAAAAAATCTAATGACTCATTGATTTTGCCTTTATATTTATCATAGGTTGAATAATAACCCATTAGATAACCATAAGTATATGGATCAGTTTTATTATTAATATTTTCTTCTTTACATAAATCATAAATGTTATCAGCAGTAGCTTCTTTTTTTAATTCATTAAAGATACGTAAATTTAATATTTTATTAAAAAACTGACCCATAATTATTACTTAATTTTATCCATGTAAGGCTTTAATTCAGCCTTTTTTGCATCAGGTAAACTATTAAATTTTTCTTTACCATTTTCATTACGTTTGTAATATCTCGCTAACCCAAATAATCTCTTAGTTTTTGCTCTATCTATAAAATATTTAGCCTCATTTTGTTTTTTTGGATTAGCAGCTAACAACTCTTTACCAAATTTGCCTTGATAGAATTGAGCATTATACATTTCAGCCATATCAACAGCACCTTGACGATAAGCTCTACTTTTAGTAGTTAAATCTTTACCATTAACCTTCTTATCAGCTAATAATTCTTGAAGATAAATTTCATATTTACCTCTAGCAGTACCTTGATAAGCTCTTCTTTCTTTTTCAACGCCTTTTTTGTTTTTTCTCCAAAGTCCCAAGAACCAACTACGTCTAGTACCATTGCCATCAGCTCTAGTAATATCGTGATAGCCTTTACTTACTTTGAAATCTTGTTTACCAGTATATTGAACTGGATTTGTTTCATAAAATTCTTTACCACCTAGAGTAGATTTCTTAATAAACTCTTCAGTAGTTTTTGCTTTTCTAGCCAAAATAAATTACCTCCATTAATTTTCAATTTCAAAAATCTTTGCATTTTCGACCATTTCATCATTATCAATGTTTTCAACATCAACAATCTTTAATAACTTTTCGTAACCACAAATATTAATTTGTTCAACAACCTCATCTCTTAAAAAGAGAGTAAAATAACACTTTTTAGACTTATCACTTACCCAAAATTCAGCAAAATAAAAAATGCTACCATCAGGTCTTAAACCTCTTCTTAAACGATACAAAATAGGTAAACCCATATACATATTTTGAGTTTTGTCTTTACAACGTAAGCTACGAATGATATCAAAAGTAGCTTCTGTGAGGTCCAAACGAATAGTAACATTCTCTAATAAATGAACTGATAAATAATAAAATCTTGTAGTACGATCTTTACGTGAACTTTTACAGATTAAATCACATGTACAATTTCCTAACGCCTCCTTTTCTTGCTCATTCATTTCATTGAACTTTTTTAAACTCATAACCGTTTTCTCCTTTCTTCCTTTAGAACTTTATGTAGGTTATTCGAGTTAAGAATTATAATTCTTTCTCTATGTCGTAATTTACTACATTACATTTGCATTATAGTAGTTTTTATCGACACCTGCAAGACAAAAATAGCGTAATATACTATAAAAATCATAAAATATCAGTATGATAATCGATGAAATAAGAAAAATAAGAGAATCAAAAAAGATATCACAAACAAAAATAGCTGAATATTTACATATATCTCAAGGAACATATAGAGATATAGAATCATCAAGAATAAGATTAACTTTAGAAAATTTCTTAATGATTTGTGAATATTTAGAAATTTCACCAATGCAGCTAATAAAGAAAAGTGATGATAATTATGTGATTTTAAGCAAAGAAGATATCGAAGATTTAAATAGAATCTGTAATAAAATAAATAACCAAACTAATCTAATTAACGATAATCATGGAGTTATTAATATTAAAAACGGTGATAATTGACTAACCTTTTTAATAAAATTGAATTAATTATTTTATAGCTAGAAAAACTATGCATCCTCCGTTCTTACAAGTTTTTGCTTGCCCTTATAATCCCATTTTTTTAATTATTGTAAAGGGTGAAGTGCACCTACGGCCCTTGACTAATAATTAAAAAAACTTAAATTATGTAAATTAAAAAAAGATTGCACTCTAATTCTAGATGCAATCTTAAATTCTAAAGATTGGTCCTGCGTACCAATCTTTTTTTGTCATAAGTGGGATTTTATAATTGCAAGCAAAATCTTGCAAGAAAGGAGGTTATTGATATGAAAAAGAAATTTTCAATTTTATTGAAAAAGGATGGAAAATATATCCACCCTGACTCAATAGAATATAGAAATTACTTTCATTCACCTATCACCAAAATCAAAAAAGATATGGTAGAAGTAATAACTATATATTATTAGAGTAGCACAAATTGAAGCAAAAGGGAATCGCAAGATTCCTTTTTGCTTCTTTAAATTAAGGAGATTAAAGATGAAATATTATTTTGTCGATTCGCATGGAATAGTTAAAAATCTTACATTTGATGAGTTTTTTAAGCTATTACAAAAGTCAGTAATTGATAATGTTAATTTTTATTCAGAAACATATGAAGATGATTTGTTAATGGAGTATATAACTGCATTTAAAAAATTACTCAAAGATGGAATGTTAAGAGTTAATAAAAATCAAGATTTGTTAATAATAAAAGGAGATTAAGATGTTAAAAGTTTATAAAGTTGGATATGTGAAAGAAGTTGTCATACCTTCTATAGAAATATTAATTAATGTTGATTATAAGCAAGCACAACGCTTATTAGAATCGTTAGATAAAGTAGATGATGAAGTTGTTAAAAGATTAGCAGCTCAAATAAGAGACGTTATGAAAGAATTTAATAACGTTGAAAAGAAAATGAAATTATAAGGAGATTAATAATGAATATAAAATTTAACCAAAACATATTAAATTTATCTAATATCTTTTTTTACAAAGAAAATAAAATCGTTTTTACAATCGATAACTTTAGAGAGTTAAGCATTGATATAGATAGAATAGATGGAAGTAAAACGAAAGATACTCCTGTTTATACTACAAATATTGATATCAGAATCGATAAAATGAAATATAAAGTAGATTTAACTAAAAAAATTAATTTTCTTATTAAAAGAATAGTAAATACAGGATATTCTTATGAACAACGTTATGATCTTTATATTTATATGGATGATGAAAATATAAAAATTGAAGATTTACCAGATACTATAATAAATGTAGAAGATGGTAAAAAAGAAATTTATAGAAACTATAAAATTATATTCAATAATGCAAAATTAATAACAAAAGTAATAAGACCTATGTATATAAAAGATTTTGCACAATTATCAAAATTTGATAAAGATATAATTTTTAAAGCACGTCATATAAGTGAACTTATAGAACAAACATATTCAAAAAGTATGAAAGACTTTTTAATTGAGAAAGAAAAAGAGTTTGAATATATATCGTTTGTAACAAATGATGTACCATTCGACCATTTTTATATAAGAAAATTTACAAAAACTATAAAAAATGAAAGTTATATAAATTTAGAAACTTTTAGAAATAGTTTTATGCAATATTTTGATATAAAGCTTCCTATTGACAAAAAGAAATTAAAAGAATTTTTAGAGTTTTATAAGATTGATTATAAAAACGAATTCATGAAAGGAGATAATAAAAATGGAAAATAAAGAATTCAAAAC
The DNA here is from genome assembly GCA_944368945.1 of uncultured Bacilli bacterium. Classification (GTDB taxonomy): domain Bacteria; phylum Bacillota_I; class Bacilli_A; order RFN20; family CAG-826; genus Onthovivens. The sequence goes on along the minus strand of CALVXH010000074.1, from coordinate 507 downwards.
GTTTGAAGAACAATCTAAAGAAATCACTAAATTAACTGAATTACAGACTGCTGCATTATTAAAAGCAGTCTTTTCTTTAGATTCAACATTAGAAGAAAAATTCAATAAAAAAGAATTAACAATCGATTTAGCTAATCAATATATTTATGATTGTGCTAGTGAAATTAATACAAAGAAAGAAAGATTTCTCTTTTTACAAGATGAAGTTGTCTTTACATGGGTAAAAAATTTAATAGAAGTTATTCCTATTGAAGTTTTGAAAGAAAAATATTGCCCAAAAGAAACACCAAAAAGTGAAATAAAAGAAAAGAAAGTTTCAAAAAACTCTCCTAAAAAAGAAAATTCAATATCACTTTTTGATTTTAATTATGAGGAGAATAATGAAAATGAATAAATTATTAAGAAGATTTATTGATGAAAATATAGAAAAAATTTCATCTAGAAGAAGTTTTGTTACTGTATTAACATATAAAAATAATTCACCTATTGAATATCTTTATATGATTA
>CALVXH010000073.1 GCA_944368945.1 uncultured Bacilli bacterium | reverse complement strand
TTGGCGGACCAGACGAGAATCGAACTCGCGATCTCCACTGTGACAGAGTGGCATGTTAACCGCTACACCACTGGTCCACCTCGTTCGTATTTATAATCTCTTATAAATACTGTATCTAAAGCGCTTCTTAACTCGCGCTAGATAATATTAACACAAAACAAGAATTTATAGCAATACTTTTTTTAAAATTTTTTAAAAAAATTATAGATACTTTTTAGATGGTAAATAAAAGATATCTTTTTAAATTCTTATACCATGTTTTAAGAGTATCGAGTTATCTAGTTTTAAAAACTTGCGATGTAATCATTACTTTTTATTTTTTAGAAAGTCAATTTATTTATAGTTTAAATAGAAAGTGTGTCATTTATGTGGTAAAATATTTACATCGTAAGGGGAATAGTTTTAATTTTTAAAAGGATTTTATTGTGTTTGAAATTGGTGAAAAAATAGTCGATAAGAGTGGTAAAGTTTGTGAAGTTTTAAATATCGAAGAGGCTGACTACGGGATTGGAACAAAAAAATATTATGTATTAACTCCATGCTTTTCATCTAATCCTTCACTAAGGATTCATATACCGGTTGATCAAGAGAGTCGACTAAGAAAAATCATGACTAAAAATGATGTTAATGATTTAATTAATAGACTTCCTGAAATAGAAACAATTTGGTTTATTAATCCAAAAGTTAGAAAAACAAAATTTCGTGAAATATATACTACCGGCAATCCAATTGAAATTTTTAGATTAATCAAATCTTTTAAACACAAGAAAAAGGAATTTTTAAGCGAAAATAAAAATTTGTCTTTTTCTGATGAAGCATTTTTAAATGAAATTAAAACAAATATTTATCATGAAATTGCTTTAGCCCTCGATATAGATTTTGAAAAAGTTGAAAGTTACATTTATGAACATTTGAAAAACAACTAAGCAAATCTTAAAAGTAATTTCCATTATGATTGAATTTAGTTTTTCTTTTCAAGTGAAATAATTAATTCCATATTTATGAGCATTTTCAGCATTAAAAATAAAAACAATATGCATCTTTAATTTAATTTACTTTTTCACAATAGAAATTACAGTTGCAAAAGTCAAAAAAATTCGTATTCAAAAACCTATTTTTATGTTTTAAAATAAAAATAGAAAAAGTAATTTCCACTGGCATGTGGTAAAAAATTAGATAAGGTTTTTGTTAAGTGTGACCCTATCTTTTTTTTATAAATTCAATTTCTAATTTAGATGCAATTTCTATTCCGAACATAAAAGTAAACATTTCATAAGGTGTCTTATTGTTAAGTGAAGCTCTTGGATAGGAATTATATGTGAAACATTAAATTTATTTTATGGATAACTAAAAAAGCTTTTGTTTTTTCTTATTATTAGTGCTTAAACATTTAATTTTTTTGTTTTTGCATTTAAAATTATTAAATGTAAAGGAAGTTATATAAAATGAAAGATTTAATTATTATAGGTGCAGGTCCTGCCGGAGTCACAAGTGCAATATATGCTAAAAGAAGTGGCCTAGATTTTGATATATATGAAAAATCATGTATTGGTGGTAATGTTGTTAATGCATTTGAAATAGAAAATTATCCTGGTGTTGGAAAAATTGTTGGTAGTGATTTAGCTATGAACTTCATGAATGAATTAACTGCTTTAGATGTTAATGTTAAATATGATGAAGTAACAAGTATTACTAAAGTTGAAGATGGCTTTGAAGTAAAGACAATGTTTGGTGAAGTAAATAAAGCTAAAAAAATCTTATTAGCTTTAGGAACTAAACCAAGAAAACTCAATATTGCAAATGAAGATAAATTTATAGGTAAGGGTATTTCATTTTGTGCTACTTGCGATGGTGCCTTTTATAAAAACAAAGTTGTACTAGTTGTAGGTGGAGGAAATAGTGCCTTAACCGAAACAATGTATTTAGCGAATATTGTAAAAAAAGCATATTTAATTACACGTCATGAATTAAAGGGCGATAAAAAAGAAATTGCTAAAATCAAAGCACTTAATAATGTTGAAATTATTGAATTTAAATCAATTAATAAATTATTGGGAGATAAAAATATTGAAGGAGTAGAGTTAATTGATACAAATACAAAAGATCTTTCTACATTAAATATTGATGGAATTTTTGTCTATATCGGTCAATTACCTCCAACTGATTTTTTAAAACCACTTGGTATATTAAATACTAGAGGATTTATTGAAGTTGATAGTCATTTTGAAACATCTCTTAAAGGAATTTATGGAATTGGTGATTGTATAAATAAAGATGTTAGACAAATTGTAACTGCTGTAGGAGACGCTGCTAGCGCAATACATTATATAAATGAATAAGTTTTTAAAATTTTTAAATACTTTAGTTTATAGTATAGTAGTAACTTTATTTGCTTTAAGTTTTTCTATTGCTATACCTCTATTTTGGAGAGGATTTTATTATTTGCATATTGATCCATATCATTTAGTAGAAGTAACTGGATATAGTAAAAGTGATTTAATTTTTTCATTTAATGAATTAATGGATAGTTTAATGTTTTTTAAAACACCATTTAGCGAAGGTGTATTTCCTTTTAGTGAAAGTGGGAAGAGTCATTTTTTAGATTGCCAATTCTTATTTGTCCTTGATTATGTAATTTTAATAATTAGTGCAGTTTTGCTTGTTATTTATTTAATTTTGCGTAGAAAAAATAAGAATTTAATTTATAGACCATTTAATATTTCTTCTTCAATTTTTATGATGTTAGTACCTGTTATATTGCTAGGCGCTTTAGGTATATACGCTTTAATTGATGTAAATAGTGCTTTTGAATTTTTCCATAAGGTATTTTTCCCGGGTAAAACAAATTGGGTATTTAATAGTTATACTGATCCTATTATTAAGGCATTGCCTGAAGAATTTTTTATTCATTGTGGAATATTAATTTTAGGAGTTTATTTATTAATATTCATTGTTAATTTAATTTATAACTTAATTAAAAAGGATAAGGTAGGTAAAAATAAAATTTATTATTCAAGGAGGACACATAATGCCATTTATTGATTTAAAAACTAATGTAGAAGTTAATAAGGAAAAAGTAGAAAGTTTAAAGACTTCTTTTGGAAAGATAATCACAACTTTACCAGGCAAAAGTGAAACTTGGTTAATGGTTAATATTAGTGATAAAAATAATTTATTTTTTCAAGGAAAAGCTGATCCAGCCGCTATTTTAGAAGTTAAAGTTTATGGAAACGCTTTAAATGATTCAATTTTAAATAAGTGTACTGGTTTATTAACTAGTGAAGTTAGTAAAACTTTAAATATTGACTCTTCTAGAATCTATATTAACTATTTCTTCACTCCATATTGGGGATTTGATGGATCTAATTTTTAATTATCAATAAATGATAGTGTAATTGTTTTAGTTAACAAATTATGCTATTATCTCGACTTTTTAAGTTGTATACACAATTTAGTTGTTAACTATTGTAAACTGGTTCTTTTTATCCGTTTTTTGTCGAGTTCAAGATGAAAAGTTTTTTCTAATATATCTAACATTTTTGAATTTGTATATTGTGCTTCATAATATAAATCATTGTGGTTTGAATAATTCAAATTATTTAACATTTTTATAATTTCAGATGTAGTAAAAAGACTTTCAGTTATGCCTTCTTGAGCTATTGTTTGATTAAGTTTCTTTTCGAACACTTTTTGGATAAGAAGAGCAGTAAAACATGTCGAAAAATGAGTTATAATGCTATCTGGATCGGACACAAATAAAGGTCTTGTTTTAAAATAACTTTTCATAATTCTAAAGTTCATTTCGATTTGCCAACGTCTTTTATTTATAGATAAGACCTCAGAAACACTAATATTTTGTATATTTGTACATGTTCCAAAAAGACCTAAAACTTGTTCCTCAGAGTTAATTTTGCTTGAATCAAAAACATTAACTTCATCGCAGTCAACTACAACGCCGTCCTTATTAACACAAACGGTTTTGATGAACCTTTTTGGACTTGTTGGATTAGAAAAAATGTTTTCGCCTTTTTTATTTTTTGCTAACTTAGATGCTCTAACAAGCTGTTTTTCAAATATCCCTTTTTCATATAAATAATATTTTGCGCTAAAAGTAATAAACATGTCGTCTGTAAACTCAATATCACTTTTAAGATTGATATCACTGAAGTCACCTTTCTTTACAACTCTTGTGGTCGGGACAACTTTATATATTAAGTCCCTGCTCAAAAGGTTTTCTTCTTCGTTAGTTAAGTTTTCTCCATTAGCAAATTTAATAGCAAGGTTCTTGAACTCAACAAAACTGACAGGCTCATCATTATCAGCAAATTTCCAATTAGAATCTTTAAAAACAAACGTCTTATCTTCTTCTTTAGTTTTCTTTAAACTTTGTGAAACAATATACTTTCTTTTGTTTAATGAGTTAAAAAACCTTATTTTTGCGGAGTTTAAGCCAGAATCAGCACAATAAATGAAGTCTTTTTTCTTTAGAAATGAGGCTACTTGGTTTTCTAAAGGGATTGCAGTAATTTGTTCAGATGTATTGCCAGGAAAAATATCGTAAGCTAATGGTATACCTTCTGAGTTAATGAATAAGCCCATTTCAATTATTGGGTTAGGGCGATGTTCTTTTGAAACTCCATATTTTCTAAATCCATATTGTAAAATGTTACCTTCATCATCTAACAAATCTTCATCTTGTGAAGACTCGCAAAAGTAGTTTGTGCAATCATAATAAAGGATTGATTCATCAATATTCGTTATTTGAGAAGTGTGCTTATAAAGGTAGGTCTGATAATCGTATTTATAAGGGGCAAAATATTGTAAAAAAGCATAACCAGCATTTTTGCCAATTTCTGGAGCATCATAATATTTATACAAATCCTCCATGGTTGCTTTTTTTGACTTTGGATCTAAAATTCTGCAAATTGAAAACATCATATTTAAGTCGTTAGGGTTATATTTGATGCGCCCTTTTTTATTAGCAAAAAACTTATCAATTTCATATTCATCATAAACAGCCTTTAAATATTTCCAACCAACGTTTCGAAGAAGACTTACAGATAAATTATTTTCATCATCAACATTTTTAACTTTTTCATTAAAGTCAATGTTTTCCTGATAATGCATTTTTTCTTTTTTTCGTTCTTTATTTCTTTCTTCAACAACTGACTTAGCGTAAGCCTCTGGATCGTCATGTTCTTTTTTTAATTTGGAATAAGTGCCTATTGTCTCAATGCGTTTTGTAATAACTTTTGACTTATCTTTTTTGTCTCTATAGCTATCTAAGATATAGTAATAAATTTCGGTTTTTTTCTTAACAATTGAAAGTCTCATATATGCTTTCCACCTTTAAGCTAATTATATCATAATTTACGACAGTTTACAACAAAAATAAAAAATAATTTAAAAACTTTTTGTTGTAAAATGAACATAAAAAAATCGGCACAAATGCCGATAACAATCGTAAAATTTTGGAATTGTATTTATTTTAAATACTTATAAAAGTGCGTTGTAAACAGTGCTTTCTATTCGATCGAACTTAAAAACTCACGAATCTATATTAACTATTTCTTCACTCCATATTGGGGATTTGATGGATCTAATTTTTAATTATCAATAAATGATAGTGTAATTGTTTTAGTTAACAAATTATGCTATTATTTTTGAGCGCATCCTTAGTTCAGTGGTAGAACACCAGCTTCCCAAGCTGGCTATGCGGGTCCGATTCCCGTAGGGTGCTCCATAAACGTACAACATGTCTGATACAAACTTAGTCGATGACTAGGGGTGTGCAGACTTTTCATTTTTAGGCTTAAA
>CALVXH010000072.1 GCA_944368945.1 uncultured Bacilli bacterium | reverse complement strand
AGAAAGTGTTTTCATCATAATTTATCGAATATTAAGTTGATAATTTTGTTTTAAATATTATTAAATATATGCGATAAGTCAGTTGGGATTTAGTGTATAAGTGATTTAGTAATGGCAATCACGTTTCTACCCTTAAGCCAAAATTAAGGACTACACAAATCAAGTATTCGTCTGAAATACAATGTGTGGAAAGCTACATTCCTAAATGATTTATAAGAAATTTTTCTTAATTTAGGAGGAATTAAAATGAAGAAAAAAAGATTTGGATTAATGGCTATGAGTTTATTAGCTGTTTTTGCAACTGCGTGTGGTGGAACTAGTACAGTCACTAAAGATTGGACCAAAGTTGAATTCTATGAATTAAAAGAAACTGATATTGGAACTAATACCACAATTACAGATGGAAAGTTAGATGGATACACAGCTGAAAAACCTTTAAGAATTGGTTTAGTTACAGACTCTGGAACATTAAATGACCACTCCTTTAATGAATCTGCTTGGAAAGGTGTTAATGAATTTGCTCGTAAAAATGGTGGTGGAGAAATTACTAAAGAAGGTGTTAAAACTGGCAGTGTCCAAACAATGTATGTACAACCTACACCAGGTCAATATACACCTCAAGGTAGATTTAATGCAATGAAATCAGTTGCAAGCTGGGGAGCTGATGTTATTGTTTTACCAGGTTACTTATTCCAAGGTGCTATTTCTTTAGCTTTAAAAGATGAAGCATTTAAAGATAAATATTTACTTGCTCTTGATTGCGCTGAAACCGATGATGATGGTAATGCTATTACATTTACTGATAAAATTACATCTGTTATTTATAGAGAAGAACAATGCGGTTATTTAGCAGGATATGCTGCCGTTAAAGAAGGATATAGAAAACTCGGATTCGTCGGTGGTGTTGCTGTTCCTGCTGTTATTAGATATGGTTCTGGATATGTTCAAGGTGCTGCTGAGGCTGCAAAAGAATTAAAGTTAGAAAGCCCAGTTACAGTTCAATATTACTATGCTGGAGCATTTGAAGGAACAACACAAGCTACAACATTTGCAAAGCAATGGTACAATAGTGGAAGTGCTGAGATTATCTTCTCTTGTGGCGGATCAGTTTATACTTCGGTTTTCGATGCATCTAAGGCTTGTGGATATAAGCCATGGATTGGTGTTGATGTTAACCAACATGCTGATACCGAATCGTTTCCTACTCAACAAGATAGAGATACAATTGTTACTTCAGCAATGAAGAACTTGACATTCGCTACACAAGTTTTACTTACTGATTGGGTTAATGAAGGCGGAAAATGGAATTCAACTTTAGCAAGTAATGTTATTACAGTCGGTGCTAAATCAAAAATGGTTAAATTACCAACTCCTGAAGAAGATGGTGGTGATGATTGCTGGGGATTTGAAAACTTTTCAATTGAAGAGTACAACGAACTTTATAAGAATATCCAAAATGGTACAATTGAAGTTAATTCAAACAGTGATAATGATGAATTAACTAAAAACAACTTTGGAGTTGATCCACAATATTGCACTGTTAACTATGTCAGCAGTAACTAATTAAGTTAATTATTAAAGTTAGTAGGGCTCCAATGGTCTTACTAACTTTTTTATAAAGAGAGGGTCTGTTATGGAATATGAAAATGTAATCGAAATGAAGCATATCAGTAAGTCTTTCCCTGGCATAAAAGCAAATGATAATATTTCATTGACATTAAGAAAGGGTGAGATACACGCTTTGCTAGGAGAGAATGGAGCAGGAAAATCTACTCTTATGTCTATTCTTTTTGGAATGTATAAACCTGATGAAGGTGAAATATATGTAAATGGGAAAAAATGTGAGATTAAAAACCCTAATGATGCGACTAGACTTGGTATTGGTATGGTACATCAACACTTTAAGTTGGTAGAATGTTATACTGCTTTGCAGAACATTATTTTGGGTGCCGAACCTACTAAATTTGGATTTTTGAGACCTAAAATAGTGCGACAATCTTTAGAAGATTTATGTCAAAAGTTAAATTTTCATTTGAATTTAGATGAAAAAATTGAAGACATGCCAGTTGGACAACAACAAAAAGTTGAAATTTTAAAAATGTTATATAGAAATAACGATATTTTAATTTTTGATGAACCAACCGCTGTTTTGACTCCTCAAGAAATTGATGAATTAATGGAGTCAATGAAAAAATTAGCTAAAGAAGGAAAGTCTATACTTTTTATTTCTCATAAATTAAGAGAAATAATGAGTGTATCTGATAGAGTAACGGTCCTTCAAAAAGGTAAATGTTTAGGTACATTAAACACAAAGGATACAAATCCTGACGAACTCTCAAAGCTTATGGTTGGTAGAGACGTTGAACTTGTTTTGAAAAAAGAAGAGTCAAAGCCAAAAGAATCAATCTTAACTGTTAAAAATCTAAATGTTTATAGTAACGAAAAAAAGAAAGAAGTAGTTCATGATGTTTCTTTTAATGTTAGAGCTGGTGAGATAGTTTGTATTGCTGGTATCGAAGGAAACGGACAAAGTGATTTAATATATGCACTTACTGGACTTGAAAGAGTTAAAAGTGGTGAAATTATTCTTCATAATGTTGACGCAAAAGAATATATTGAGAAAAACGAACTAATTAAAACAAAAAATAATTTTTCCAAATATCTTGATCTAATTAAAACAAAAATTGGACTTGCTTTTTATACAGTTTCATATTGGCTTAATTTCTTATGGTTTAATGTTAAAAAAGGCTTTAATTTTGGATTATTTTTTGTAAAAAATCTTTTTAATAAGAATAAAAAAGAATTTGTTTATCAAGAATTTCCAAAGTTTGTTCCTTATAACGAAGTAAAAAATCAACCAACTGTTGGTGATATTCATCTTGAAAGATTATCAATTCGTGAAAGAAGTTTAAGAGGCATTTCTTATATTCCAGAAGATAGACATAAGCATGGTTTAGTTCTCGACTTCAACTTAAGGGATAATATTGTCTTAAACACCTATTTTAGTAAAGATTTCCAAAAATTTGGATTTATCAATAATAAGATGAAAGCTAAATATAGTGAACAAATAATAGAAAAATATGATGTTAGAAGTGGCAAGGGAATTGACACAATTGTGAGAAGTATGTCTGGTGGTAACCAACAAAAAGCTATTGTTGGGCGTGAACTTTCCAAAAATTGTCCTTTAATTGTAGCAGTTCAACCTACTCGTGGATTAGATGTTGGAGCTATAGAAGCAATACATCACCATATTCTTGATGCAAGAGATGCTGGAAATGCTGTTTTATTAGTTTCCTTAGAGCTAGATGAAGTTATGAATTTAGCCGATAGAATATTAGTTATGTTTAATGGAGAAATTGTTGGACAATTTAATCCGAAAGAAACGAACGCTAATGAACTTGGCTTATATATGAGTGGTGCAAAGCGTGATAATGTTGACGCTATTTTATAAGGAGGTTGCTCAATGGATAAGTTTGTATCAACAGTAAAAAGTAGTGTCAGAAGTTGTGCCGTCTTTTTACATGCTTGTAATCGTCGTTCGGGTTTTAGATCTTTCGTAGCTGCGGTAGCATCTATAATTATTGGATTATTTTTTGGCTTTATTTTAATGCTATGTGTTGCTCCTCAATATGCAGGAGTTGGATTATGGACACTTTTAACTAGTGGCTTTACCAGTGCAGGTTTGTTCGACCTTGCTATTTATAGAGCAATTCCAATGATGCTTTCTGGTCTTGCAATTGCTTTTGCTTTTAAATTAAATCTCTTTAATATTGGTATAACTGGGCAAGTAACAATTGGTGCTTTTACTTCAATAATGGCTGGCTTAAGTGGATTTAATTGGTTTGGATGCATGATAGTTGGCGCTATATCGGGTGCAATTGCTGGTTTCATCCCTGGCTTATTAAAAGCAAAATTTAACGTTAACGAAGTTTTATCTGGAATTATGCTTAACTGGATTATCTATTATTTAATTGGATTATTTGGCTCTTTATATGTTCCTTCAGAATTCAAAATGACAACAACACCAGTTGAATTAAAAACTTTACCTCAAGCAGCTAGAATGCCTTCTTTAGGTATTCCTGGTATGGAAAATATAAATATTGGATTAATTTTTGCAATAGTAATTATTGCAATAGTTTTTATAGTTTTGAATTATACAACTTTTGGATTTGAATTAAAAATGACCGGTAGAAACAAAGATGCTTCTACTTATAGTGGTGTAAATCAAACTAAATCTATAATTTTGTCTTTAACAATTTCAGGTGCATTAGCTGGTTTATGTGGATATATGCTTTACGCTGATCCTATTATGCCTTCTAGATTTACATGGAGTTCTGATTCCAACACATTATTAAGCGATGGCTTTAATGGTATATCAGTAAGTTTGATTGGGCAAAATAGTCCTATTGGATGTTTCTTCTCATCAATTCTTTTAACATTAATTGATTCAGCACAAAATTCTTTAAAAGTTGTATCAAACAGTGCTTATAACAATCATTACACTGAATTGATTAAAAATATTGTTATTTACGTAGCTGCATTCTCTTCATTCTTTGTTATGATGCTTGGAAAATTATATGAAAGAGACGACAAATTGGCTTATTTCCAACGAGATTTTAAAAAGAAAACTGTGAGGGAGGGATAATTTATGTTTACTGCTTATGATTTTGGAACTTTCTTTAATTATCTATTCTTATATTTAGTTGGTTTTGTACTTGGCTCTTATGGTGGCTTATTTTCTGAGGGAGTTGGTATTATAAATATCGCACTTGAAGGTGCTATGGCTCTTGGTGCATTTGGTGGCTTAGCTGTTATGCAAGGAGTATCATCAGCATGTGCTGGAACTTTCCTAGTTACTACTTCAGGTGGCATGGTTCTTCTTTATTTTATCGGTGCTATATCAGCAATTGTTATTGGTGGATTATTTTCATTCTTGCTTTCATTTGTTGCAATAAAGTTAAGAGCAGATCAAACTATTGTTGGTACTGCATTAAATACATTAGTTATTGCAGCTACAACATTAGTTAATATTGCTATTACCGGAAAGGATACTACAGAAGTTCAAACAAATACTTATTCAGAATATTTAAAAGTAAATACTGGAAATGTCTTTATTGATACCATGTTTTCTGGCTTGAATATGTCTATTTATATTGGTGTAATTGTCATTATTTTGTTATGGCTATTAATGAATAAAACTAGATTTGGCTTAAGACTCAGAGCTTGTGGTGAAAATCCTGCTGCTGCTGATTCTGTTGGTATTAATGTTAATAGAATGAGATATATTGGCACAGTTATTGGAACATCTGCAGCTGCCTTTGGTGGTTTTATAATATTTTCCTGTTTGCCAGTTGGAACATGGAAAATTAATGCTTTAGGTTATGGCTTCCTCGTTCTAGCAATCGAAATCTTTGGTAACTGGAAAGCAACAAATATTATCTTTTGTTCATTATTCTTTGCTTTCTTCTTCGCGTTTGCTCCAACATTTACATCAATTCTATCAATACACCCAGAATGGGGTTTAAGAAATACAATATTCGGAACTAATGCTTTCTATTATATGTTGCCTTATTTACTAGCACTATTATCGTTAGTAATATTCTCGAAAAAATCGCACGCTCCAAAAGCAGAAGGTATACCATACGACAAGTCGAGCCGATGAAGATAATAATTTGCTTTTAAGATCTTGCCACCGAAGCAAGATCTTTTTTTCTGTGTGAAACGAAAATTATTTAAAATAAAACGAAATCGTAATTTAATATTTTAATAAATTTATAATTCATATTAATAATTGTCTTGCTTTTTAGAAATTTAAATTTTTATACTTTAAACTAAAATAAAACTAAAGTATATTTTTAAATTATTT
>CALVXH010000071.1 GCA_944368945.1 uncultured Bacilli bacterium | reverse complement strand
TCAAATACTGAAAAAAGCGATGGTTATCGCTTTTTTTCATTTTTAAGTGTAAAAGTCAAGATAGTAGCATTTTTAAATATGGTATTAAAGTTATAAAGTAAATTATTTTAACACTTTAAATATTATTCAAATTTAAATGAATAAAATGAGAAATGCCCAATTCCTTTAAACTTGAAAAATAACGCTGTAACTTCACTATTTTTATTAAAATCACCGCAAAACCAAGTTTTTTTCATCTTTGGAGTTATTTTTATTGTTGAAAGTAATTTGCCATTTTCTTTGTCATAGACAGTAATTTTGCCTTTAGCACACCCTTTAATTAAGACACTAAGTTTAGTAATATCATTATCCACTTTAAAATATTTATATCCAATAATTGTATTATGATTAACATTTTTAATATATTGAGTTTCAACTTTAGAATTGTCTCCTCTTTTTTGAGTTAAAAAGGCGTGTCTAATAGCTATAGGTCTATATACTTTATAGAAAAAAGTTCCCTGAGTTGAATAAATGTTACAAGCGATTGATGCTTTATATTCACCTTTAGCAATTAATGGGCCATTATTTAATCCACAGGAAGTAAGTTCTGCTTGTTTAAAATGTTTACCATCAAACTCCAATTTTTCAGCACACATTTGTCTAGAAAAAGAGTTTTTATTAGTTTGTCTATGATAAAAAATATAATAATTGTTATATAAAACTAAAATACTACCATGGTTATTGCCATAATAATTTGTTTTATGATTTCCTAATCCACCATCACAATTTGAAACTAATACTCCACCATATTTAAAATCTTTATTTGGATAATTACTATAAGCATAACAAAGTTCATGATTAACATAAGATGAATAAATAAAGTAATAAGTTCCATTGATTTTTCTCATCGATGAAGCTTCAAAAAATTCATGTCCTTCAAAGTCACTGCCTTTTGAGTTAAAGATTGTTTTACAAATATAATTTGGGCCTTCTTTAATAGTTAACATGTCTTTGTCAAGTTCATAGACCATTGCTCCAATATTAGCAGTTTTTTTACCATGTAATCCAAATTTTTGTTTTGAACCATATCCACTATATAAATAAATTTTATTATCATCATCTATAAATATTGCTGGATCAAATTGAATAAATTCTTTTTTATCACCTAGTCTAATATTATCCTTATATTTAACATGTCCATAAAATTTAAAAGGACCATCAGGAGAATCACTTCTAGCAACCGAAATATGACCATTAAATCCTAAGGTGTAATATAAATAATATTTTCCATCTAATCCTTTAGTACAATCAGGAGCAAACATTACATTTAAAATTCCTCCTTTATACTCAGGATCTTCTTTTTTTGAATAAGAAATTCCTTTTGCGCTCCAATTAGTTAAATCATCTATAGGGCAAGAATAAACAACGTAATCATTTAAGCAAAAAGATATTCCTCCAAACTTATCATGACTTCCATATACATAAATTCTATCTCCAAAAATATGTGGTTCAGGATCAGGAATATATTCATATGTTGGTAAAATTGGATTAAAAACTTGTTTCATAGATTGACCTCAAATAATATCTTTAATACATATTTTATTAACTTCCAAGAAATTAAGTAAGAGATTAAACCATTCTCCAAATACTCTTCTTTCTAAAGATAAATGTGATTTTTTATAAACAGATAAATCACCTAAAGAAACACCATGATCTCCTTTATTAAAAATATGAACTTCAAAAGGAAGATTAAGTTTAGAATATTGATTAACTAAACTTAAAGTATTTTTATAATTTACTAATCCATCTTCAAATGAAGAAACAAAGAAAGCTAATGGACTATTCTTAGTAATCATTTTATCAAAATCTAAATTACCCATTATTAAAGGATCATTATGAGTTAAATTTTTAAAGGATAAATTATGTGAACCATCTTTATTAAAATAATTTACTGGATAAATATATGCTCCAAATTTTATTTTTGGTAAATGATTACTTAAATCATTAAATTTATCTAATAAATGATTATTTGAAATAAGTCCAGCTAAATGACCTCCAGCACTAAAACCAATGACTCCAATTAATGAATCATCAATATTAAACTCCTTAGCATTCTCTTTTATATATCTTAATGCTAAATACCCTTCTAATACTTGAGCAGGATAAACTCCAAACTTTCTAGTCGTGTATTCTAAAACAAAGCTTTGAATATTTTTACTAATAAATTTAATAGCAACTGGTTCACCTTCTCTAAAAGAATTTGAATTATATGCTCCTCCAGGTATTATTAAAATTGCTGGATATCTTCTAATAAAAGAAACTTCATAACTATTTTCCTTACAATAAATATTTAAATAGCCTTTTTCAGCATCATTTCTTTTAATATTATAGTAACTATAAAGGTCCACTCTTTTTACAATCATATTATTTCCTCATTAATATAATTTATATTATCACTAATAAGTTTTACTTTCTCTCTTATATTTTTTAGACAAATTTTATACAAAAATTAAATAAACTAATTTATTTAAAATCCTTGCAAAAACTAGATAAAAATAAAAAACCTATCAAAATTGATAGGCCCTTTTATTTATTAATCATTTTTTCAACAAATTTAAATTTACTTTTTGTATGTGGCAAATATTTTGTATTTACCTCAAGTTTACCTTTTATTAGAATCGATTTTTCATGAGTGAATAACCTTAATGAATTAAATCCATGATATGAATAAAGTCCACTTTGTCCAACTCCTCCAAAACCAAGTTTTTCAGGAGTTAAATGCATGATGGTATCATTTATACATCCTCCACCATAACGGATTTTATTAATAACATTATTAATAACTTCTTTATTTTTACCAAAGTAATATAAAGCCAATGGATGTTCCATTTTATTAATCTTTTCTATTTCTTCATTAATATCTTTAAAAGTTAAAATAGGAAGGAGCGGACCAAATATCTCTTCTTTCATAATTGGATCATCATAAGTTACATCAGTAATAATAGTAGGTTCGATTAATAAATCATGATGATTTCCACCAAAAACTACTTTATCTTTATCAATTAAATTAACTAATCTATCAAATTGTTTTTTATTTATTATAAAAGGAAATTCACTAGTTAATTTTCCTTCTTTATAATAACGATACTTAATTTCTTTAATTAATCCTTTAATAAATTCATCTTTAATACTTTCATGAACTAAGACATGATCAGGAGCTACACAAGTTTGACCAGCATTTAAAAATTTGCCCCACGCAATACGTTTATAAGCAATTTTTAAATCAGCATCTTTATCAACTATACAAGGTGATTTTCCACCAAGTTCTAAACATACTGGAGTAAGATGTTTACTTGCTTTTTCATAAATCATCTTTCCTACATTAACTGAACCTGTAAAGAAAATAAAATCAAACTTTTCATCTAATAGCTCTTGAGTCTTTTCTCTATCACCTCTAAATACCTTAATAAATCCTTCATCAAAATTACTTAAAATTTTCTCAATTATATTAGAAACATTTTTAGTAGATTCACTTGGTCTTAAAATTACAGTATTCCCTCCTGCAATTGCACCAATTAAAGGATCAATCGAAAGTAATAAAGGATAATTCCATGGAGAAATAATTAAAACATTCCCATATGGTTCATGAATAATTTTTCCTTTGGAAGGAAAATTTATTATTCCAGTAGAGACTCTTTTAGGTTTAAAAAATTTCTTCATATGCTTTACCATGAAATTTATCTCATTAATTAAAGAGATAAATTCACTGGTAATAACATCAAAACTATTTTTATTAAAGTCTTTTAAAAATGCATCAAAAAGTTCCTCTTTATGTTCTAATAATAACTTCTTTAATTTCAATAATGCTTCTTTACGAAAATTTATATCAAGTGTTTTATTTGTTAAAAAGAATTCTCTTTGTTTTTGAATAATATCCTTCACCATAATATTACCTCCTCCGAATTTAATCTTCGGAATTTAATATTCACTTATAAACGGGAAAATATCAAATAAAATACATTTATTGGCATTAAGCGCTTAAATACATTGCATTTTTTCTATTGAAACTAAAATAAATTTTAAATTAGATACAAGTATATCCACCATCAATTGGTAAGATTACACCAGTAACATAACTTGCTTCATCACTTGCAAGGAAGATTGCTCCAGCATTAAGTTCACCTTCATTGCCATATCTTCCTAGTGGTACAGTAGCTCTCATATATGCTTTGAAAGCATCTGTTTTTAATGTATCAATTGTTAGTTCAGTTGCAAAGTAACCTGGGCAAATTGCATTACATGTAATATTATATTTTGCAAGTTCAGCAGCAACTGCTCTAGTGAAGTTAACAACACCACCTTTAGATGAATGGTAAGCAACTGTATCCATAGCGGTATTGCCAACTAATCCATACATACTAGCGATGTTGATGATTCTTCCATAATTATGCTTTTTCATAATGTTAGCAAATGCACGAGTAACTAAGAATACACTCTTTAAATCGACATCCATAGTGAAGTCCCATTCTTCATCTGTCATATTTAAAACACCAGCATTTTTAGCACTTCCTGCACAGTTAACTAATACATCAACTTTCCCGAATGTTTTTTCAGCGAGTGCTGCAGCTTCATTAACTTGTTTTGTGTTTGTAACGTCACATTGAATAGTTAAAACTTTTGTTCCCTTAGTTTCTAGTTCTTTTGCTAATTCTTCAAGTCTTTCCTTACGTCTAGCAAGTAATACTAAAGTAGCACCTTGTCCAGCAAAACCTTTTGCCATTTGTCTTCCTAAACCAGAGGAAGAGCCTGTAACAACGACAACTCTGTCTTTTAAATTAAACATTCCATTATCTCCTTTTTTTGTTTACATATACAAATATAGTATTAAATTACTGATTTGGTAATAGGAAATTTTTATTTTTTTGTAAATTAATTAACTTCTTAAAAATTTACTTTTTATATAAAATAAAATATGTGAAAGCAATAATCATTTATTTTACAGGCACATATAACACTTTACATCTAGTAAATAAAATTAAATCAAGATTTGCAGACTTATTTAAAGAAATTAATGTATTTTCAATAGATTCGGATTCTAAATCTATAGATTTACATAACTATGATTTAATTATTTTTTCATATCCGATATACGCTTTTAATATGCCTAACATATTTTTTAACTACATTAAAAAGTTAAAACTTCCAAAAAGTAAAGACTATATAATTGCTAAACAAAGTGGCGAACCACTGTCTTTAAACGATTCATCGAGTTACCCATTAATACATTTAATTAAAAAGGCTAAAGGCAACATTAAAAACGAATATCATTTTCTTTATCCATATAATATCCACTTTAGATATGATGACAACTTTATTAAAGAACTCTTTAATTATAATGATAAACTTTTAGATATTCTTATTTACGAATATAAAAATAATATCATTAGAAAAATAAAATATAATCCTTTCTATGCTTTTAACTCGTTCATATTTAAAATTCAAAGACTTGGCGGTCCAATAAACTCTAAATTTTATAAAGTCAATTACACTAAATGTATCCACTGTAATAAATGTTTAATAAATTGTCCTACAAAAAATATCATATTAATTAATGACAAATATAAATTTAATACAAAATGCGTTATGTGTATGAGATGTTCATTTTATTGTCCTAAAGATGCAATTGAAATTGGATTATTTAAATCATGGAAAGTTAATGGAAAATATGATCTAAATAAGATAGAAGAATCTAATTCTTTAGATGGACATTATTTAAAAAATCACACTTCTAAATTTTTTAAATTATTTCCTAAAAAGATTAAAAAAATTGAAGATTTACATAGTAAATACTTCAATTTAAGAACAAAAGTGAATCAAAATGATTCACGTCCACGACTTAATTGTCGTGGTTTTTTATTTTTTCATATATAATTAAA
>CALVXH010000070.1 GCA_944368945.1 uncultured Bacilli bacterium | reverse complement strand
CTAGTTAAAGTCGAAGAATCAACTAAGAATGCTCATAAAAGAATCACTGAATTACATGATGAAATAAAAGGAGGAGCGAGTCATGAATGAGATACTTTTAAATGTTTTAAGCTGTGTTGCAACAGTAGTAGTAATTCCTCTTATCACATTACTAGGATCTAAACTTATAAAATGGATTTCTAGTAAGATTGATAATGAGAAAACGGAAAAATATATAACAGAAGCAACCACAATTGTTTTAGATGCAGTTAAATGCGTCTTTCAAACCTATGTTGAAACCTTAAAGAAAGAAGGAAGTTTCAATAAAGATGCACAGCTTATAGCACTTAATAAAGCTAAAGACATCGTACTTGCTCAGCTTAGTGATGATATCAAAGACTACATCAATAAGAACTTTGGAAATGTTGATACCTGGATTACCACACAGATTGAAGCAAGTATAAATACACTTAAGAACGTGCCTACTACTAAGTGACAATATTAAAATTGTATTAATTTTTCAAAATTTTTGGAAATTTTCTCAATTAACCTCCTTCTTGTATAGTGAAGGGACATAAAACTTTTTGAAGATTTTTTAGAAAATTTTGTCTTTTCTTGACTACTTATATATTGAAGGAGGTTTTTTAAATGATTAATGAAGAAAGAAGTAGTTTAAGGCTTATTGAACTTTTACATCTTAAGCACCTAATGAATGAAGGCTATTTTAGCAAAGAGAATTTTAATAAGCTAATTAGACTTAATGATGAAGAGCAAACACCTTTATCAATGTTTTTATTGGGTAAAGCTTATTATTTAGGTCTAGGAACAAAACTAGATAAAAAAGAAGCTATGAATCACTTTGAGTTTGTAAAAGAGCATGGTAATTTTGAAGTCTTGACACAGATGTTCATGCTTTTAATGGATGATGAGAGTGACCAAGTAAAAATAATGATAGTGGATGCTCTTAAGAAGGCTAAAAACGAATCTGAAGATATGATGCGTTATGAGCCTGAAGATGAAGATGATCTTATTGATGATTTTGAAGTGATAGACGAATTACCTAGAGCCTAATCTCATCAAATTATCGCTTTTGTCACGATTAAATCTCACTTAAGTCTCTATATTTTCTAAATGCATATTTTTGGTTCATGTTGCCCTTATTTTGCATATATAAAAATAGTAAGGAGGCAAAACAAATGAGCCAAGAAGTATTTAAAATTGTTAGAAGATTAGAGGATGGTTACGCAGATTATTTTGATGTTGAAAGACTAGGAGTACTAGCTGATGAAGGTGATCTTTATGCTTCACTTGAATATGGAATCTGTCTTTATTTAGGTGAGAATGTTTTAGAAGACAAAGAGAAATCATACACCTATTTTGAAAAGGCTAGTGCTAGCGATGATTTCAATATTCTTTTTGAGCTTGTATCTTTTATGAATTATGTTGAAGATTCTCGGTTTAAAGAGTTAATCGATAAGGGAATGGAAAAGATACGTAAGAAGATGGAAGATAAAGCTAAAGAACTAGGAATTGATATCAATAGTCTTCACTTAAACTAATTATTCTAATTACGCCCTGCTGGAGAAATCTGGTGGGGCAATTTTTTATGCCCATTTTTATTTTGAGGTTAAGTTTTCTATTCTAACTCGCTCTGTTAGGTAGAAGGAGTGAACGAGCCTATTCAGTTTGCTCCATTGCTACTGAAGGAGGGTGTTTTAATGAATCAAGAAATTAAAGCCAAGATAAAAAGACTTAGAGAAGATGGGCTTGGCTATGGAAAAATTGCAGAAGCATTAAATATATCTAAATCAAGTGTATCAGCGTTTTGTCAAAGAAATGGGCTAGATAAAGAAGGCAATAAACCTAATCGCTGTAAGTATTGTGGAAAGATAATTATTAGAGATTCAAAAACTCAAAATAAGGTCTTTTGCTCACCTGATTGTAAACGCAGATATTGGAACGAACATAAAGATATTGTGAACAAGAAAACCTATCACGAAAAGAGCTGTTTATATTGTCATAAGACATTTTCAGTTTATGGAAAACCAAATCAAAAATATTGCTCTTTTTCATGCTACTTAAAAGCTCGTAATGGAGGTAAAGAAAATGACTGACTTATCTTCATATAAAGCCAATTTAGAGAATTATCTAACAAGCGTTTCTATTTTAAAAACCATGCAAAACCTAAGTATTTTATCTAGTAATCAGTATAAACAAGCGGAAGAAAAACTATGTGAAATTTATTGTATCAAAAAGTCATCTTTATACCGCGACTTGACTTGATATTCTTCCCAACTAGAGCGATGTATATAACGAGAAAAAGTAGGTGATTAAATGAAAGAAAAAAGTATAGAAAAGGTAGCAGTTATTCCTAAATTAAAACAACGAAAAAGAGTAGCAGCATACGTTAGAGTTTCAACGGATAAAGAGAGTATGCTTCACTCTTTTACTGCCCAAGCCAGTCACTATAAAGAGATGATTTCAAAACACAAAGATTGGGAGTTCGTTGATATTTATGCTGATTATGGAATAAGTGGTACAAAGGTTAATAGACCAGAATTTAATCGAATGATGGATGATTGTAGAAATGGCAAAATCGATATGATCATCACTAAATCAGTATCTAGATTTGCTAGAAATACTGCTCTTTTACTTGCGACTATTAGAGAACTTAAAGCTCTCCATATTGATGTTTACTTTGAAGAACAAAATATTAATTCATTAAGTGAACAAGGGGAACTAATGCTTACTTTAATAGGAAGTATTGCAGAAGCAGAAGCCAAGTCTATGAGTGAAAATGTAAGATGGAGTGTTACAAAATTTTTTAAAGAAGGTAAAGTTTGGGGGCTTCATGACATTTATGGATATAAAGCAGTCAATAACACTTATGAAATTAAAGAGGAAGAAGCATATGTAATAAGGCTTATTTTCAAACTCTATATCCAAGATAATTTTGGGTTTCAAAAGATAGCTAACATTTTAAACGATCAGAACATACCATCACCACTTGGGTTTAGATGGCGTTTTTCTGCAGTAAGACAAGTATTAAACAATTTTACATATGTTGGTGATTTAATGCTTGGAAAATCCTCAGCACCTATGAATCAGCGCCATGGATACAAAACTAATAAAGGTGAATTTCCTATGTATCATGTATTGGAAAGCCATCCTGCTATTATTTCAATGGATGATTTTAATAAAGTTCAGGAAATAATGGCAAAAAAAGATGTTAGGTTTGTAAGACCAAAGAAAGACACATCTCCTTTTCATGGCTTGATTAAGTGTGCTGATTGTGGACGAAACTACGTCAGAAAGAAAAATGAATATAGAATATATTGGGTTTGTTCTAGCATGTCTAATAGGAAAGCAGCTAACTGTAATCAAACGTTATCAATTAGAGAAGATATATTAATTGATTTGACTAAAGAAACATTAAAAACAACTGAGTTTAATGAGATTTTGCTAAAAAAGAATATAGAAAAAATAGTTATCCATAATGATAAAACTGTAGACTTTGTATTCAAAAATAAAGAAATTATTTCACTTCCGTTTGAATTTAAATCACGTTCTTTATCTTGGACTCCAGAAATGAAAAAAGAAGCTAGCAAAGATAGTTTTAAACGATGGAAGAAATAGGAGGAAGAACAAATGCCAGTAATTAAAATAATTGAACCAACAAGGAATTTACATACTCATAAACTTTCTATTGAACGCAGTAAAAGAAGAGTTGCTGCTTATGCTCGTGTATCAACTGATAGTGACGACCAAGAGAACTCGTTTGATGCTCAAAAGAACTTTTATGAAAGATACATCAAAGAGAATCCTTTATGGGAGTTTGTTGGAATCTATGCTGATGAAGGAATAAGTGGAACATCAACTAAAGGCAGAAAAGAGTTCCAACGAATGATTGAAGATGCAAGAGCTGGAAAGATAGATTTAATAGTTGCTAAATCAATGTCGAGGTTTGCTCGTAATACTTTAGATACGCTTCTTTATATTCGTGAGCTTAAAGAAAAAGGTGTTGAGTGCTATTTCCAAAAAGAGAATATCTATACCTTTGATTCTAAAGGCGAGTTACTTATCACCATCATGTCGAGTTTAGCTCAAGAAGAAAGTAGAAGTATCTCAGAAAATGTGAAGTGGGGTATTAGAAAGAGTTTTGCTGATGGAAAGGTTTATATTCCTCATAAAAATTTCTTAGGATACAAGTACGATGAAAATAAAAACATTGTGATTGATAAAGAAACCGAATGGATAGTAAGACTTATTTATAAGAAGTTTCTTGAAGGCAAGACCTTTAGACAAATATGTAATCTACTCATGGAAAAAGGAATAAAAAGTCCCACAGGTAAAGATAGATGGCGAGATACCACGGTTAGAGGAATACTTAAAAACGAAAAATACTATGGTTCAGCTATTCTTCAAAAAACATTTATTGAGGACTTCTTAACTCATAAATCTAAGACTAATAATGGTGAGGTTACTAAATATTATGTAAAAGACTCTCATCCAGGAATCATACCAAAAGAAGAATGGGACTTAGTGCAATTAGAACTTGAAAGAAGGCATAAGCTCAGATATTCCTTTTCTTCTAAAAATTGCTTTTCTTCAAAGTTAATCTGTGTAGATTGTGGACATTTATATGGAACTAAGGTTTGGCATTCCACCGATAAATATAAGAAGACCATATGGCAATGCAATTATAAATTCGATAAGAATAATAAGCATAAATGCCTAACTCCAACATTAAATGAAGATGAAATTAAAAGGATGTTCATTAGGGCTTATAACACCATGCTTTCAAGCAAAGAAGAGGTAATCGCTAATCTTGAAGAAGCTCTAAAAATAGTAAGTGACGTTAAACCTATAATTGAAGAAATAAAAACTACGAATGAAGAGATAGATAAAGTGGTTAAAGAAACTGAGGACTTCATTTATTCTTCACTTGATAAAGAAACGGATAGAAAGAAAGAGTTAGAACTTCAAGTAAAATATGATGACTTAGTTAAAAAGTTAAAAGACTTAGAACATCAAAAAGAAGAGAAATTAGCGAAAGAATCAATGATCAATGCTTTTATAGCTACCATCAAAGACAAGAAAGAAATAGTAACTGAATTTAATGAAGAACTATTTAATGTCATGATTGAAAAAGCAATAGTAAATCGAGATAAGAGTATAGAGTTCATATTTAATTCAGGATACAAAGTAAAAGTTGAGGCTAGCAACTAAAAATCCTAGTCTTTTTTAATTTATTCATTATTTTTTCATGAAAATTAATCTCAATAATTTATAATTTTAAAAGAAGTAGGTGGAGATAATGAGTGCAATTAGAGAAATACAAAATATAAATGATTTTCATTATTGTGTAGGCAAGATTATGTATTTTTGTCAATGTATTGAACATGATATTAAACTTGTTTATAAAGGTATGAGAAAACCGATGAATGATAGCGAAAAAGCACAATTTAATGCTTGGACTTTAGGTAAGACAATTAATGAATTAGAGAAATTGGATAATTCAGACGGGAAGCCATATTTTTCTAATGACGATTATGATTTGCTAAGAACTATTAAAGATATAAGAAACTTCTACGCTCACGAATGCTATGAAGAGTTTATTTATGAAAGTGATGATTTTAAATTGAACAAAGCATTTTCAAAAGTATCACGAAGACTAATTAACGATCACAATAGACTTGATAAATTATATCTCATAGTTGAGAAAGTAAGATTAAGATTCTTTGGCTATCAATAAATAACTAGCGAAACAGTGGGTATGTATAAAAACCTCGATAAAATCAATACTTTTTAGGGGTGTCGTTTCTCGAGTAGGGGTGTCGAATTGTATCAAAACGATGGCGAAGAGACATTTTTTTTAGAATTTTATAGTTTACATTTTGTAATTTACAAATTTTTATATATTTATTTGGATCTTCTATTAATTCTCTTAGATTCCCAGTGATTAATTCTGTTCCTGTAT
>CALVXH010000069.1 GCA_944368945.1 uncultured Bacilli bacterium | reverse complement strand
AAATCTATATGACCAGTTTAATGTTGAATCTACTCCAGGAGTATTCATCCTGCTTTCTTTGCCACTAAATATCATATCTTGGAAAGTTAAAGTTACATATTCTGCTTTTGAAGCATAAGAAAGTTCAATTAAAAAATGCGCTAGTTCAATCGAAGAAGCGTTCGAGTCAAAAGGAACGTTTAACTTTTTACCTTCGCTTCTAAGTCTATCATAAGCTAAGTTTTTAATTTCTCCACTTGTCGATTTTAATACCTCTCTAATTGGAGCATTATCATGGTTTTCTAAATATAGATAAACATTTTCTTTAATATTAGAAGGTAAAAGTTCCTCTCTAAAATCTTTTTCACTAGCAAAAAGGTTACTTAATGTAGTCTTTAAGCAAGGTAAATTTGTTTTAGATGCAAATTCTTCTAATTCTTTATTATAAATTCCTAAAAATGAAGCTATAACTTGTGTTCCTTTAAAAACATCGTTAATAAACTCTAATCCAGGTCCATCTAAAAATTTTCCTTTTTTACCATTTGGACTTCTAAAAGGAATTGCATAAGTTTTATAAAATCCTCTAAAATGATTGAGTTTAAAACGATCATACATATTAGAAGCAACATATATTCTAGCTTTCCACCATTTATAATTAGATAACTTCATATATTCCCAATCATAAAGTGGATAGCCCCATTTTTGACCTTCTTTACGATAATCATCAGGTGGAAATCCAGCAACAAAAGTAGCTAAATTTCTTTTATCTACTAAAAATAAATCAGGATTAAAATACATTACATCGCTATCATAAGCCATGAAGTGAGGTACATCTCCTATAATATCAATACCTTTACTTTTAGCGTATAAATGCAAAGCGTTATATTGTTTCATAAAGATAAATTGTTCAAAGAAATAAAACTCAATATCTTTACCATGATACTTAATATAATTTGATTTTACTTCTTCATCGTAATATCTATCTTCAAGTCTCCAATCAAACCATGCTTTTGAGTTATTATTCTCTTTTATAGCAGAATAAAGCGCAAATTCAAATCTATTTTTGTCTTTTTTAAACTCAATAAACTCTGGATTTTGTGTATCAAATCTTTTAAAGGCAATTCTTAAAACAGCTTGCTTAGTTTTAAAAAGTTTAAGGTAATCGACTCTTCTAGGATCGTCCCCAAAATCAAGTCCTCTTAAGTCTCTACTACTTAATAAACCTTTATTAATTAAGTCTTCAATATCAATTAAATAAAAATTAAATCCAAACGCACTACAATTAAAATATGGCGAATTAGAATAACCAGTCGCTTCTAAAGGTAAAATCTCCCAATAGGAAAAGCCACATTCATCTAAAAAATCAATGAACTTATATGCTTCTTTCCCCATTGAGCCAATGCCATATTTTCCAGGTAGAGAAGTAATATGTAAAAGTACACCACTTTCTTTTTTCATACTCTTTATTCTATATAAAAAAGTATTTATAGTCTAATACTTATAAGTAAATTGATTTTTAAATTTATAATTTTTATAATTTAAAGCATGAAGACACATTTAAAAAATAGCGTTATATACCAAGTATATACTCGTAACTTTACTAAAGAAGGTACATTTAGCGCGTTAAAAGAAAAACTAGACTATATTAAGAATTTAAAAGTAGATATTTTATATCTTTTACCTATTTCACCGATTGGAAAGGATGGAAGAAAGGGAGATTTAGGTTCTCCTTATTCAATTAGTGATTACACGAAAATCAATCCTGAACTTGGAACTTTAGAAGATTTTAAATCTTTAATAAAAGCTACTCATGAACACAATATGAAAATTATGATAGATATTGTTTTTAACCACACTTCTAGAGATTCATACATTGCTAAAACTCATCCTGAATGGATGTATCATAATAAAGAAGGAAAAATGGCAAATAAAGTCGGTGACTGGTCTGATGTTTATGATTTGGATTATTCTAATCCTGAATTAATAAAATATTTAGTTGATGTAATTGAATACTATTGTTCTATTGGAGTTGATGGCTTTAGATTTGATGTTGCTAGTTTACTCCCTAAAGAATTCTATATTGCTTTAAAGAAAATGTTAGATGAAAAATATCCTTCAACTATTTTATTAGCAGAAGCTATTCATCCATTTTTTACAGACTTTGCTAGAAGTTTAGATCTTAATCCTCTTAGTGATGGGGAATTATCGCTATACGCTTTTGATATGCTTTATCAATATTCTTCAATTAGTTTATTAAGTGATTATTTAAATACTAAGGAAATTAGATATTTAGATATGTATAAAATCGCTACTTTGCTAGAAGCAACTTTATCTACTAAAGATACTTTAAGAATTAGAGGTTTGGAAAATCACGATCAAAAGCGCCTTTATGAATATACTCATGATTTTACTATTTTAAGAAATTTAGCTGCTTCCCAAGCTTTTATGAAAGGACCAATGTTTATTTATAATGGCTTAGAGACAAAAGCAGATCATTTAGAAAATTTATTTACTAAAGATACTATGGACTCTTCTATTGATGAGGCATGGTTTAACTTTATTAATAAGTTAATTAATTTTAAAAAAGAAAAGTTAAACTTAACTTTAAATACCACAACTCCTTTATTAACTAAAAACGAAACATTAGCGTTTAAAAACACATATGAAGGCAATAAAGTCGCTTATGGTCTATTTTCATTAACTGGTAAAGAAGAATTAATTGAGGACTCTCATTTAGATAATGGAACCTATATAGACTATTTAACGAATAATGAATATAAAATCACTAATAATTCTATAAGGGTTAAAGAGCCATTAATTCTTATTAAAAAGTAATAATCTTATTAAAAAAGCGATACAAATAATGTGTCGCTTTTTTAATTTCGATGGTATTTTGCAATGTTTTTCTTAAAAAACTCAATTATTTCGCCTTTTTTATTTTCAAATAATTCTTTAGTTATTCTATAACTCCAATTATCATTTGATAGTGTTGAAGGGAAATTTATTCTTCCTTCTTTACCTATTGGAATTAAATCTTGAAACTCATACATAGCACATCTAGCATCAGTAGCTAAATTTATCTCATTAATAACTTTATTTAACTCAATATCATTAATATAGCCTTCAAAAGGTATATTAAAATAATTGCACTCTTCTTTAACTACTTCTAAATATACTTTTTTCTTTTCTTCGCTCATTTCATTTAAATATTCTAAAGTAGTTTCATTATCATGAGTTGATGTGTAACTATAAAAGTTATATGTATAATTTCTTGGGCGAGATAAACTATCAAGTTCTTGATGTCTTAATCCATGTGATAAAGTCTTCATACCAGGATAATTACATAATCTCATAAACTCTATAAAATCATCATCTATAAATCCAAGATCTTCAGCAACTATTGGTAAATCTAATTTATCTTTAAATAAATCAAATCCAGGTCCTTTTACCCATTTACCATTTCTAGCCGTTTTATCGCCATAAGGAATAGAGTAATAGCCACTAAATCCTCTAAAATGATCAATTCTTAATAAATCATATAACTTTAAAGCGTTATTAATTCTAGAGTTCCACCACTTATAGTTAGTTAACTTATGATATTCCCAATCATATAAAGGATTTCCCCATAATTGGCCATCTTCACTAAAGCAATCTGGTGGACATCCAGCTACTCTAGTTGGAAAATGATTTTCATCAAGTTGAAATAACTCTGGATACTTCCAAACTTCTACTGAATCAAAAGCAACATAAATTGGTAAGTCTCCCATTATCTTTACACCTTTTGAGTTAGCATATTCTTTTAAACGTTTATATTCTTTTAAGAACTCATATTGAGTCCGCATGTAAAAGTTATATTCACTACTATATTTAGTCTTTATTTCGTTTTCTAATTCTAATGAATAATTCCTATATTTATCTTCCCATTCATACCATGGTTTTAACGCATTTAAATCCTTAATAACCATAAAGATACTAAAATCACTATAATTGGTTTCTTTTGTTAAAAAGTCTTTAAAATCTATATTATTTTTATCAAATCTAGAAAATGCTAATTTTAAAATTTTTAATCTATTATTAAAAATTTTTCCATAATCTACTCGAGAATAATCTTCTTCCCATTTAACACTATTAACTTCATCGTTAGTTAAAAGCCCTTCATCAATTAATGTATCTAAATCAATAAAATTAAAGTTTAGCCCATAATTAGATGGTGATTGATAAGGAGAATTACCAAAACTTGTAACAGTTAAAGGTAAAATTTGCCAAATCTTAAATTTAGCCTCACTTAAAAAATCAATAAATTCATACGCTTCTTTACTAAAACTTCCAATTCCATATTTAGAATGTAAACTAAATATTGGAAAAACTACACCTGCTTCTTTTTTCATACCTATATGATTTTATACAAAACATTTATTTAAGTCATTATGAAATTAACTTTTTTATAAGAAACTATTTATTTAATAATATCATACATATATAATTTCATCGTATGAAAAAAGAATTAATAAACTCAACTATTTATCAAGTATACGTTCGTAACTTCACTAAAGAAGGTACATTTAATGCTTTAAATGAAAAGCTAGATTATATTAAAGATTTAGGTATCGATATTTTATATCTTCTTCCAATATCTCCGATAGGGGAAGTAGGAAGAAAAGGCGATTTAGGTTCACCTTATTCCATTAGTGATTATTCAAAAATTAATCCTGAACTTGGAACTTTAGAAGATTTTAAGTCTTTAATAAAAGCGACTCATGATCACCAAATGAAATTAATGATTGATATAGTTTTTAATCACACTTCTAGAGATTCCTTTATATTAAAACATCATCCTTCATGGATGTATCATAATAAAGAAGGTAATTTTGCTAATAAGGTTGGAGATTGGACTGATGTATATGATCTAGATACAGGAAATCCTAAAACTATATCTTACTTAATTAAAATACTTGAATACTATATCTCACTAGGTGTTGATGGATTTAGATTTGATGTAGCTAGTTATATAAATAAAGATTTTTTCATTAAATTAAATAAAGTCATGTCTAAAAAATATCCTAACATCATTTTATTAGCAGAAAGTGCTTTCCCTAACTATGCTACTTGCTTTAGAAGTTTAGGTTTTAATGCTTTAAGTGATTCTGAACTTACAATTTATGGCTTTGATATGCTTTATCAATATAGTTCAATTACTGAAATGTATAAATATTTAGAAACTAAAGAAATTAGACATTTAGATTTATATAAAGAAGCCCTTAAACTTGAAAACATTCTTTTACCTAATAATGCTTTAAGAATTAGAGGTTTAGAAAATCATGATCAAAAGCGAATTTATGAATATACTCATGACTTCACTATCATGAAAAACTTAGTAGCTTATCAAGTTTTTATGAAAGGCCCAATGTTTATTTATAATGGCTTAGAAACAAAAGCAGACCATCTAGAAAATTTATTTAGTAAAGATACAATGAGTTTAGACATTGATGAATCATGGTTTAACTTTATTAAGTTATTAATTAAGTTTAAAAAAGAAAAATTTAATCAAAAGTTATTAACTAGTAATTTACTTGATACAACTAACGAAACATTAGCTTTTAAAAATAATTATGAAGATGGTAGCATCGCTTTTGGAATATTCTCATTAACTGGTAAAGAAGAAACTATTACCTATAAAGATTTAATTGATGGTACCTATATTGACTATTTAACCAATAAAGAATACATCATTAAAAATAATTCAATATCAACTAAGGAACCACTATTTCTATTTAAAAAATAATTATTATTGTTAAAAAAAGATTGCTTCGAGATTGCAATCTTTTTTGTTATTAATAATGCAACATATCTATAAAGATTAGTCATCAATCATTTTTAAGCCAATTAATTTTCTACATTCATCCATTAGCTTAATAACTTCTAAATTATCATTTAAATCTATAAAACTTGATTCTTTTTTGTTATTTTTAAGATCAATAAAAGCATCATAAAATTCTTTTTGATAGGTAGTTTTGCCTTTAATTATCTTACTATTATGATTAACATTATCTTTAAGAATTATCTTTTTAGGAGCATGGCCTTTTTT
>CALVXH010000068.1 GCA_944368945.1 uncultured Bacilli bacterium | reverse complement strand
AATTTACACATATCACAATTTACATGAATTCACGATATTTGCAATCGCTGATGGAGGTCACTTCATATTGTCTAATTCCTAGTTTTAAATTGTTAATCCTCTTTTAAATCAGGGTATTTTTCACGCTTATTATTATAATGAGTATGGAGTAACTTATGAGCAAGTGGTGAACCATATTCACCTAAATATTCTTTATATAAAGTTATAATGTCTGGATTTTGATGACTTCTTCTAACTTTTCTGCCCCTATCTTCATCGTAAAGAACCTTAGCTCTTTTTTGAATATAGGTGTCTTGAATATTGTCATCTTCATTTTCCAAAAATACTGGGTAGACATATGGTTGTCCTCCTCCATTAACACATCCCCCTGGACAGCCCATAATTTCTATAAAGTCATATTTTGATTCGCCTTTTTTAATCTCTTCGAGAAGTACTTTAGCATTTTTCATTCCACTAGCCATTGCTACCTTATATTTATTTCCTAAAATAGTAAGTTCAGCTTCTTTGATTCCTTCTAATCCTCTACAAGGAGCAAATTCAATAGGTTCAAGTTCATGGTTAGTTAATATATAATACGCTGTTCTAATAGCTGCTTCCATAACTCCACCTGTGACTCCAAAAATAACTCCAGCACCTGAATAGTCTCCAATTAAATCATTGTCAAATTCTTCGTCAGGTAACTTTTTCCATTGAATGCCACTTCTTCGTATAAGCTGACCCAATTCACGCGTTGTTAAAACAACATCAACATCTTTAATACCATCTACACTATTTTCAGGTCTTTCTTTTTCATATTTTTTAGCTGTACATGGCATTATTGAAACAACACAAATTTTACTTCTATCTATGCCATGCTTTTCAGCATAATATGATTTAATTATTGCCCCCATCATTTCATGAGGTGACTTACAAGTAGATAAATGTGGTATTAATTCAGGATAATAAAATTCTAAATAGTTAACCCATCCTGGGGAACAAGATGTAATCATTGGACCAGGGGTTCTAGTAATAACTCTATGAACAAATTCATTTGCCTCTTCGGTAATAGTTAAATCAGCAGCAAAATTAGTATCAAAAACTCTATAAAAACCTAATCTATGTAACGCAGCAACCATCTTACCAGTTGATTTAGTTCCGATTGGTTCACCAAATTCTTCTCCAATTGCTGCTCTAACTGCAGGTGCAGTTTGTACAATTACATATTTTCCCTCCGCAAAAGCTTGGTCTAATTTATCAATTTCATTATGTTCCATTAAAGCACCAGTTGGGCAAACTAAAGTACATTGCCCACATTGAATACATGGAACATTACTAAATGATCTATTTTCACTAGGTCCAACAAAAGTATTAAAACCTCTTTTTTCAAATCCTAAAATTCCAATACCTTGAGTGTCTTTACAAGCTTCAATACATCTACCACATAAAATACATTTGGATGTATCCCTAGTTAATCCTGGTGCTAAAAAGTCTAAAGTTACTGGAGTTTTTTCACCAATATATTTGTCTGGCTCTGCACCAACTCTTTTAGATACTTCTAAAAGTTCACACTTTCCATTTTTACGGCATGTTTGGCAACTTAAGCTATGGTTTGATAGTAATAATTCAACACTCGTTCTTCTTGCTATAACAGCAGCTGGATCACTAATAAAAATTTTTAATCCATCTCTTACCGGGTAAGCACAACTAGGAACAAGTCTTCTTTCACCTTCAACTTTTACTAAGCAAACTCTGCAACTAGCAACTGAACATCTGCCTTTTTTCCAAGTGCATAGATTAGGAATGTTATAACCGCAAATCTTAGCGGCTTCTAATATTGTTAAATCATCGTCAACAACATATGGTTTATTTTCAAAATATACAGTAATTTTTCCCATAAGTTTTACTCCTAATGTTTATTAATAGCACCAAATTTACATGAACTGATGCAGGTATTACATTTAATACATTTATTTTGATCAATAACGAAAGGTTCTTTACCAATAACGCCAGTTATGGCATTTACTGGACATTGTCTAGCACATAAAGAACATTTTTTACATTTAGCAGGATCAATTTCAAAAGTAACTAGCTTTTTACAAACTCCTGCATCACACTTTTTATCATTTATGTGACGTAAATAAACCTCTTTAAATTTTGTTAATGTTGATAAAACAGGGTTTGGAGCAGTTTGGCCTAAGCCACATAAGCTTCCAACTTGAATTGATTTAGAAAGTGTTTCTAATTTTTCTATATCTCCTAAAGTGCCTTTTCCATCAGTGATTCTAGTCAAAATTTCTAATAATCTTTTTGTACCAATTCTACATTGAGAACATTTTCCACAC
Source organism: uncultured Bacilli bacterium (assembly GCA_944368945.1). GTDB lineage: Bacteria > Bacillota_I > Bacilli_A > RFN20 > CAG-826 > Onthovivens. Next base: position 3,862 of record CALVXH010000068.1, on the reverse strand, counting down.
GATTCATCGCAAATAAATTCTAGATAAAATTTGGCAACATCCACCATACAATTATCTTCATCCATTACAATTGCTCCACCGCTTCCCATCATTGAGCCTTTAGCGATAAGATTATCAAAATCAATTGGAGTATCTAACTCATTTAAAGTCAAACATCCTCCACTAGGACCACCAGTTTGAATAGCTTGGAAACGTTTATTATTTGGAATTCCTCCACCAATATCAAAAACTAACTCTCTTAAAGTAGTACCCATAGGAACTTCAACAAGTCCAACATTTTTAACTTTGCCACCAAGCGCAAATACCTTTGTTCCAGTACTAGTTTTAGTTCCGATCTTCTTAAATTCATCAGCCCCAACTCGTAAAATATATGGGACATTTGCGAGAGTTTCAACGTTATTTATAATAGTTGGATAACCCCACAATCCTTTTACAGCTGGGAATGGAGGACGAGGACGAGGCATGCCTCTTTTTCCTTCAATAGAATTTAATAAAGCAGTTTCTTCTCCACAAACAAAGGCTCCTGCCCCTAATCTGATGTGTACATTAAAGTCAAATCCACTACCTAAAATATTCTTCCCAAGGAGTCCAATTTCTTCCAATTCCTTAATAGCAATTCGTAATCTATTAACTGCTACAGGATATTCAGCTCTAACATAAAAATAGCCATCCTTAGCTCCAATTGCATACCCAGCAATCATCATACCTTCAATGACAGAAACTGGATTGCCTTCTAAAATTGAACGATCCATAAAAGCGCCTGGATCACCTTCATCACCATTACAAACTACGTATTTCGTTCCACTATTTTGATCAAAGGCAAATTTCCACTTTTTACCTGTTAAAAAGCCTCCGCCACCTCTGCCTCTTAAGCCTGAGTCTAAAACAGTCTTAAGAACGTCTTCACGTTTCATATGGAGGGCATTTATTAATCCTTTAAAAGCATCATACCCTAATGCTTCATCTATAACTTCAGGATTAATACTGCCACAACCATGTAAAGCAATTCTCAATTGCTTTTTATAAAAAGTTATATCATCTTGTCTTTCGACTTTTTTGTTTGTTACTGGATCAAGATAAAGCAAATCCTCAATTATTTTTCCATTTATAATATCTTCTTCAATAATTCTTTCACAATCGCTAACTTTTACAGCATGATACAATCTATCCTCAGGGAAAATCTTAACAAAAGGACCTTGTGAGCAAAATCCAAAGCAGCCAACAACATTAACAGTCACTTTATCTTCGAGTTTCTTTTCTTTTATCAAACTTTCTAATCTTTTAATTATTTCTTGAGATTCACTAGATAAGCAACCTGTTCCGCCGCAAACAACAATGTGTCTTTTATTATCTTTTCCATTAAATTTTTTACTAAGGTAATCAGAACAAGATAAAATCTTTTTTGATAATTCTTCCTCTGTTTTAATCTTTTTAATAGCCATATAATTAACCCTCTTTATCTTTCTTACGATATTCTTCTATTATTGTTTTTACTTGAGATAAAGTTACTTTAGGATAGACTTTTCCATTAATGGAAATTGCTGGAGCAATTCCACAAGCGCCAATACATCTTAAAGCATCTAAAGTGAATAGACCATCATCAGTTGTCTGGCCAGGTCTAATCTTTAAAAGTTCACTAAATTTATCAATTATGTTTTGGCCACCTTTAACATAGCAAGCTGTTCCTAAGCATACTCCAATTACGTATCTTCCTTTAGGAGTTAAACTAAAGAAAGAATAAAATGTTACAACACCATAAATATCACTAACTGGAATATTTAATTCTTCTGAAATAACCTCCTGAACTTCTAAAGGAATATACCCATACTCCTTTTGAGTATCAGAAAGAACAAGCATCAAAGGCGAAGGTTCATCTTTGTACTTTTTGCAAATATTCTTGATAATATCCACGGCTTCTTTTCTTAAATGCATAAATAATTGTCTCCGTAATATTTAAAATATATAAAATAATTATATTAAAAATTAACCGTGTTTAAAATAAAAAAATAACTGATTTAATCGATATTATTTTAACTAGCCAACTGACAAACTAAATGCAGGTTCATAAGCAAATGCGGCTTTTAGTTTGTCAGACCTCCTTTTTGTATTATATAAGTACCCAAGATAAAAAAGAGGTGCTTATATAATATGGTAAAAAAAGCACTTCCAACTTTACATTTTGTAAATGTTAAAAAGTGCATCAAATTTAATTCTCGAATTAATCAATTATTAATCATCAATAAAGTTAGTCATAACACCTGGTTCTTTTTTAGGCATACCAACTTTTTCTTTGCCTAATTTAATGGATTTAATTAAAAAAGCCATATTTCTTCCAAGTGTTCTCATTGTTTGTAGGCCTTCTAAATCTTTATTAGCTTCACCAACTTTTCTTCCATGCACACTATTCCAATATTGGCTAGAAACTACAGGCATTGAAGCAATAGTAAAGTATTTATTTAATTCATCAAAAGTAGCACTTGCTCCGCCTCTTCTACATACTGCGATTGAAGCACCGACTTTCATAGTTTTATCAAAATTTGTGCTATAAAATAATCTATCTAAAAAAGAAATTAATGTTCCGTTTGCACTAGCATAATAAACTGGTGAGGCAATAACTAACCCATCAGCCTCTTCAAATTTAGGAGCTACCTCATTAACAATATCATTAAATATGCATTTATGATTTTTATAACATGTGCCACAAGCAATACAGCCTCTAATATCTTTTGTGCCTATTTGAATTATTTCTGTTTCAATTCCTTCTTCATTTAATGTTTTAGCAAGTTCATTTAAAGCTATACTTGTGTTTCCATTTAATCTAGGTGAACCATTAATTAATAACACTTTCATAAAAAATCTCCTTTTTCATTATTTTAATACTAATGAAATAGAAATTTTTAAAGTTTTATTTAGAATGAATTTAAAAAAATGCAACAATTTTCTAATAATATTAAAAATACACGATTTAGTCGTAATTTTGAAGCATAAAGAAGAGGTAATTTATTATAATAACCCTTTAAAATTAAAAGCTATCTTATTAAATCTGCATCAACTACAAAATAACTTCCGCTTATTCCAAAAGAAACTTCATATGTATAATCAACACCTAATTAAGAAACTTATTTGGCAAGCATATAACCGCTTGTATATGTAGGATCGAAGGTAAATCTTTCAGCAGTTAATGCATTAGAATAATGAACAAGCAAATCATCGTATTGAACATCAGGATCATAAGAGTCTAATGCGAATCTAAATTGAACAGACAAACTTGAAGCACTTATTGATACATCAGTACATACCCCTCCAGGAGTAGGAATTGCAGATAATTGTTCTTCACCGATTGCCTCTTTTAATTTTTCTTTATCACTATCAAGAGCTACATAATCCAAAATTGTAGTTAACTTCCCATCTGCGGTTTCATTTACCTTAGTTTTATCAACAAGTGTGCCACTAGCTTTTTCTATATTAGGATATGTTGTTGTTTCATTTGGAATATAATCTCCTCCAACTGTTTCAAATATTACTTTATCAGTGCCTAAAGTAATAGTCAGAGTTTCCATTGAATTACTTCTAAAAATTGAGAATACATCTGTTTTGCCTAAAACAAAGTAATAAGGTAGATCAGTTTTTAATGTATATTTTCCATCTTCTACTTTATTAAATAATAATGGCGAGATATCAAATGTTGGCAACATTGTTTCAGCCATATCAGCTTCTACTCTATTAGTACAATAATAATACTCATCGCCAATCTTAAGGGATTTTTGAGTATAGTCTTTCATTGTCCGTTATATCAAATTTATAAATTCTTATAAATAATTACAAAAATTAGATTGATTTCTTGTTTCAACCTTACTGGTTG
>CALVXH010000067.1 GCA_944368945.1 uncultured Bacilli bacterium | reverse complement strand
AATGCTACAAAAACTACAATAAAAAAATGCTTTTGACAGCAACTTTTTTCGCACGCGCGTTCTTTATTATAGTGGGTAAAAGAAATTAGACCCTATTTTACAAAATGAGTAGCGAAACTATCGGTTACATAATGTCGAAAGTGGTGAATACATGAATTGGATGAAAAAGCATTATTAATTGTTATTTTAAAGATTTAGACTATCGACAACTATGTTGGTAGTCTTTTTTATTAGCAAATTAACTAACTAAAAGTGCCTAAATTATGTTAAATTATTAATATATGAATGGAGATAAATATGGATAAAAAATATGAACCATTGTTTACACCTTGGAAAATAGGAAATTGTGAAATTAAAAATAGAATCGTTATGTGTCCAATGGGTGGTACATCTTTATTTGGCTGGATGGAATTAACTCATTTTGATAAAGAAGCAGCAAATTTATTTTTGGATATTGCTAAAAATAATGTTGGATTAATTATTCCTGGCATTGCTCCTTTAAGAAATACAATTGGTGGAAGATGGATTTATAAAGCAAAGTCACCTTGGAAAAAGTTAAAAGAATTTATGGATGAGATTCATAAAACAGGTGCTAAAGTTTTTATCCAACTTACAGCTGGATTTGGAAGATCATTTGCAATTACTGAGCCAGTAAAGTTATTAATGAAAAATAAATTGATTGGCTTTTTTGCTAAACCTGCAATCAATGCATCTTACTTAACAGCATCTCCAAGCGAGCTTCCTTCTAGATGGGATGATTCGATTAAATGTAGAGCTTTAACTGTTAGAGAAATCGAAGATATGATTCATGCTTTTGCAGAAACTGCTTATTTATGTAAAAAAGCTGGTGTTGATGGAGTTGAAGTTCACGCTGTCCATGAAGGCTATGTATTAGATCAATTTACATTAAAATATACTAACCATAGAACTGATAAATATGGTGGAAGTTTTGAAAATAGATATCGTTTCCCAGTAGAAGTTGTTAAAGCAATTAAAGCAAGATGTGGAAAGGATTATCCTGTAAGTTTACGTTATTCAGCTGTCTCTAAAACAAAAGGTTTTGGCGTAGGTGCAATGCCTGATGAAGACTATGTTGAAGTAGGAAGAGATTTAGCTGAATCAAGAATTGCTGCTAAGTATCTTCAAGATGCAGGATATGATATGTTAAATACTGATAATGGCACTTATGATGCTTGGTATTGGTCACATCCACCAATCTATATGCCTAAAAATTGTAATCTTAAAGAAGTTGAAGAAATTAAAAAAGTTGTCGATATTCCTGTTGTTTGTGCAGGTAAAATGGACCCTTTGACAAGTGCTGAAGCGATTAAAGAAGGCAAGATTGATGCTATGGGTGTAGCTAGACAATTTTTAACTGATCATGCTTGGGTTACTAAATTAATTGAAGGAAAAGAAAATGAAATCATGCCTTGTATTAATTGTCATAATGCATGTTTTACAATGGCTCATTATAAAGGAGTAGCTAATGATCAAGCATTTAGTGATGTTGCTCATATGGCTAGATGTGCCTTAAATCCAACAACAATGCAATCTAAAAAATTCAAGATTGTTCAAGCTAAAAGACCAAAACATGTAGCAATTATTGGTGGAGGAATTGGTGGTATGGAAGCCGCTAGAGTTCTTTCTCTTAGAGGACATAAGGTTGATTTATATGAAAAAACAGATCATCTAGGTGGAGTATATGTCTATGCTAGTAATTTCGATTTTAAAGAAGAAGATAGAAGATTGATTAACTGGTATAAATTACAACTTGCTGAAGCTAAAAATGTAACAATTCACTTTAATACAGAAATTAAAGATATTAATAAATTAGATTGTGATGAAGTTATTGTTGCTACAGGTAGTAAAGCAAGAAAACTTCGTATTAAAGGAATTGAAAAATCAATTGAAGCAATTGACTACTTAAAAGGTCATGAAGTTGGTCATACTGTCGCAATTATTGGTGGCGGATTAACTGGTTGTGAAATTGCTTATGATCTTTATTTAAAAGGTCATACTCCAATAATCATCGAAATGAAAAATGATTTAATTGCTGTCAGAGGAGTATGTTTAGCTAACTCAAGCTATTTAAGAGATTTCTTTAATCTTCATAAAGTAGAAGTCCATTTAGAAAGTGGAGTTACTGAAATCGGAGATGGCTTTATTAAAATTAAAGATAAAGAAGGAAAAATTACTGAAGCAAAAGTTGACTCGGTTATTACATCAATTGGTTATAAAGAAGCTCCAGCTTTTGAAAGCAATGGTAATGTTCATATTATTGGTGATGCATATCATGTTGGCAATTTAAGAACTGTCATTTGGAGAGCTTGGGAAGTTGCAATGAAAATTTAAAAAAGCATCGTATTTTAAATAAATTTATTTGTAAGGATGAAATGAGAATATTATGAAAAGAATTTTCTTATGTGAATTAACATTCGTTTCTTTACTTTTAACCTCTTGTTCGGAAAATTTTGTTTCATGCGAGTATAACGACATTTTGGATATTATTTCAGACAACAATGATCATGGACTTCCAGATGTTGAAAATGTTACTTACACTATAAAGATTGATACCTTAAATATTACTGGTAGCAATCAAGAGTTAATTGATGAATTTAATCAACAACTTAAAGATGTTAAATTTGACTTTGGAAAGGGTGTTGATGATTTAGAATTTAAGGAAGGTGCTTCCACATCTTATTCTGAATCTTTTAGCGAAAGCGGATTAAAAGATAAAAGAATGAACAAGGTAAAGTTAGGATCTTATTTTATCTTTTATAAAGGCAATAATAGCACGTATGAACTAGAAAGTAGATTTTCAAGTGGAACAGATGAAGTTAACATAGAATTGATTACGTACGAATATTATAATAAGTATAATTTGCCATATAGGCAGATAATTGATATGGAAATAAGTGCGACTGATTATAGTGGCGATATTTCTATTGATTATTCAATTTCTTTAAATATTGCATATAATTAATTAATTTGATAGAAACTTAAAGTAGCATTAAATTAATTAAAAAATGGTTAAATCAAAATATTTTTTGGGAAATATTTTAAAATAAATTTAAGGGATAATTGCTATGAAGTTATATTAGTTGATGATGAAAGAGATTTATCAAAAGCATTAAGTCTATTTCAAAATAAATAGTTATGAAGTAGACAAAGTTTTTGATTGTGAATAAGATTTTAAAAATATTAATTCAAAACTTTATGATGCTATTAGAGGAGTATGTTTAGCTAACTCAAGTTATTTAAGAGATCTCTTTAATCTTCATAAAGTAGAAGTCCATTTAGAAAGTGGAGTTACTGAAATCGGAGATGGCTTTATTAAAATTAAAGATAAAGAAGGAAAAATTGCTGAAGCTAAAACTGACTCGGCTATTACATCAATTAGTTATAAAGAAGCCCTAGCTTTTGAAAATAATGGCAATGTTCATATTATTGGTGATGCATATCATGTTGGCAATTTAAGAACTATTATTTGAAGAACTTGGAAAGTCGCGATGAAATTATAAAAAATAATGCAAATGTTTCATAAACTTATTAAAATATAGTAAAGGATAAAATTAAGGGGAATAATTATGAAAAAAATTCTATTATGTGGTTTAACACTTGTCTCGTTACTTGCTACATCATGCTCAAATGAACCTACTAAATGTAGTAAAGAAGATGTTGTTGCTGCAATAAAGGCAAATAATCAAAATGAAGTTCCAAATTTTTCAACCGTTACATATTCTTTAAAGATTGATACTTTAAAAATTACTGGTGATAATAAAACTTTAGTAGCTCAAGTTGAAGCTGAACTTGAAGATCTAAAAGTTAATCTAGGCGAGGAATATGGCGACTTTGAATTTAAAGAAGGCGCAACAGCTTCCTATAGTATATCTTTCTCTGAAAGTGGATTAGAAGGCGAAAAAATGACTGAGAGCAGTCTTGAGTTATTAGGCGATGCAACTTTCTATAAAGGTAATGGCATTTATGGAGTAAGTTATACTATTTCTAGCGATTTAGGAATTGGAAATGAAATGACTTTAACAACATATGCTTATTATAATGAGTATAATTTACCAGATAGTGGAGTTGTTGATGTTAGTTTAAAAATGACTCAAGACAATGATACAGTTTCACTCGATTACAAAGTATCTGTTTCAATTGAATATAAGTGATTTATTTTAAAAGAACCTTAAAGCAAAATTAAATCGAATTTAAAACTATTCAAATCGATATATTTTTTTGATAAATCTTTTAAAATAAATTTAAGGAGTAATTGCTATGAAGTTATTATTAGTTGAAGATGAAAGAGATTTATCAAACGCATTAAGCGCTATTTTGAAAATGAATGGTTATGAAGTAGACCAAGTTTTTGATGGTGAAGAAGGTTTGAAAAGTATCAACTCCAAACTTTATGATGCTGTTATTTTAGACTTAATGTTACCTAAACTTGGTGGCATGGATGTTTTAAAATCTGCTAGAGAGAGCAAAAATAATGTTCCAATTATTATTTTAAGTGCTAAAGGTGAAATAGATGATAAAGTAAATGGATTAAATAGTGGAGCTGATGATTATTTAGCTAAGCCTTTCTCAAGCAAAGAACTTCTTGCAAGAATTAAAAATATTCTTTCTCATAAAAAGATAGATTCAGGCGAAGAATTTAAAGGACTCGTTTTGGATAACGATAATTTAAAACTAATCTATGATAAGCGTGAAGTTAATTTAAATAGAAAAGAGTATGATATTATGCGTCAATTAATGGTTTCGCAAGGTGAAATTGTTAAAAAAGACGAGTTAATGTTAAAAGTATGGGGATTTGATGATTACTATACCTCTCAAGTTGCTTGGGTAAATATCTCCTCTATTAGAAAAAAACTTAAAGAGATTAATTGTCCAATTACTATTAAAATGAAAAGAAATGTTGGCTATTATCTTGGGGAAGATTTAGAAAATGATTAAAAAGCTAAGATGGCGTTTTATTGGGATCAGTATGATCTCAATTTTTGTTGTACTCTTTTTAATCTTAGCTTTTATTAATACATTTAATTTTTTCTCATTTAATAATCAACAAAATGAAATTATTCAAACTTTAGGCGAAAATAATGGTCAATTTCCATCTGATGAAAATGCTCCTGAAGATGGAGAAGCGCCATTTTCTACTAGATATTTCACTGTAATTATCGGAGATGGTGAAATTTTATCTATTGATATGACTAATATTGTTAAAGTTACTACCGAAGAAGCAAGTAAAGTATCTTTAGAACTTTATAATAATAATTTATTTGATGGATATTATAATTACTTTAGATATAAAGCATTTAAAAAAGATAATGGAACTTATTTATATGTATTTGTGGATGCCAAAAAAGGTATTGATCAAACAGCTACATTTTTAATAAATTCTATTTTAATTGGAATCGCTGGAATGGTGATATTTTTTGGCTTAGTTTTTGCTTTTTCTATTATTGTTTTTAAGCCAATTAAAGATAGCTTTTATAAGCAAAAATTATTTATTACTAACGCAAGTCATGAGCTTAAAACTCCTTTAGCAGTCATAAATGCCAATAATGAAATTTTAGAAATGGAACATGGCGAAGAAGAATGGATTAAATCCACCAAAAAACAAATTGCTGGTATGGATGAATTAATTCGTAGATTAATTACCTTAAGCAAAATTGATGAAGAAGGTAAAGAAGATTTTGCAATTATTGATATTAGTAGAATTTTAATTAATGCCAAAAATGCGGTGAAATCACTTGAAGTAACGATGAATAAGCCAATTGAAGTTTCTATAGAAAATGAGCTTTTTATTAAAGGAAGCGAAAAAGATTTATATGAATTATTTACTTTATTAATTGAGAATTCATTAAAGTATGCTCTTGATAATACAACTATTAAAATCGATTTAAGACGTAAAAAGAAAAATGCTGTTTTTACTATTAAAAATGAAAGCAATAATTTTACTACAGGAAATTTAAATTATTTATTCGAAAGATTTTATAGAAGTGATAATGATTCAAATAAATCAGGATTCGGAATAGGACTTTCAATTGCTAAATCTATTGTAGACAATCATAAAGGAAAAATTACATGTCAATGTGAAGATAATAAATATGTAATTTTTACTGCTATCTTTCCATTAAGTAAATAAGTTTACTTTTAAGTAAAATTAAGTTAAATATTTTCATATATAGAGTATATCTCATCTTTGACAGAATAATTTAGTAAAAAATCATTTTTATACGATAAGAATCGTATTTTTTTCAATAAATT
>CALVXH010000066.1 GCA_944368945.1 uncultured Bacilli bacterium | reverse complement strand
AATGTCCAAAAATAGCTGAGTTGTGGTAAAATAACCCATATATAATAATCTCCTAAGCAAAGATTATTATATTAACGACACAATAAAATGTCTGGAAAGTGGCGTTTTTTATAAAAAATGAAAAAGGCTGTTGATAACTTTGCAAATCTTAGTTATTCAACAGCCCCCTTTTTATTATTTTGAATATTTTACGAATTTTAATAAAATTTAGTATAAAAATTTAATATTTAAAATATTTTAATCACTATTTGTTTGGCTTTTTTCCATTTTTGAATGTTTTTCAAAGGTTATATTTGTGATAAATATATTACCATTTATAGTTTGTTTATATATTCCATCATACATTTTACAAATGTATTTAATGGATTTAACACCATAACCATGAGGCATTGAATCATCAACTTTATTTGATGAAGATGCACTAGAATTCGACTCATCTTTATTAAAATAGTTTAAGACTTCTAAAATTACTAAACCTTTTTCTTCTCTTAAATTAAAGTCAATTATTCTAGATGATTCATCTTTAATTTTTATTGAAGCTTCTACAGCATTAGATAAAATGTTATTGATTAATGCATATAACTCACTATCTTTTATAAAGTTAAGTAATTTTCCATCAGCTAAAACTGTAAACTTGATGTTATTTTTTTGACAGACTAATTGATTTTGAAATAAGATAGCATCTAAAACGTAATAGCCGGTACGAATTGTAGAATCATAGATATTAGTTGCATCTTTTAAAGTGAGAAGCTCTTCGCTAGTGATCTTATCGCTAATTTTATTTAATTGATGTTTTAAGTCATGAGTTTTAGTATTAATAACATCAATTGAATCTTTGATACTATTAAATTGCTTTTGATTATCAACTAAAATTTGATTAATAATTGATATTTCTTTTTCTTTTGAAGATAAATAAAATAAGTCACTTCTAAATAATAAAAAGAATACCGCAACTAGGCATATTAAAATTTTTAATAATATTGCTAACGTTAAACTAACGGAATCAAAAGTATTTATACTTCCTGCGATAAATATATAAATAAGGATAATTATAACTGAAAATCCAATAATAGTATGTTTCATCTTTTTAGACAAATTGAGTTCGCTTTTACCATTAGAAAAGTATCCTAGTAAAGCATAAATAGCAATATGAATAATCCAATAAATTGTCCAGGCTAAATAATTGTTATCTATTCCAAATATATAGAAATTTTCTGAACTGTCTAACCCATTTAAATTTATTATTAATGAATAAAAAGAAGAAGTGAAAATTAAAGTTGCAAAGATACTAAAAAAGTCTAATAAGAATCTGTAGCCTTTAATATCATAAGCAAAATATAAATAAACAAGAATATAAGCGATTAAAAAGATTGAATTTATAGGACTTCTAATAAAGCTATTTAATGGCCTGTCTAAATAAATTATTGCCCCATAAACCAAGCTAATAAAAGGAATTACAACTAGCATTATTAAAGTTCTAATTATAAAATTAGTCTTCTTTTTAACACTAAACATAAAAAAGAATATAGTAGTGAAAAGCTCAAAAAATGCACCACAAGCTATGATGTAATTCATGGCAAATTCTGTACCAAAAATGTGAGGTAAAAATTCAGACATATGATTAATGACCTAATAAATAGTTATTAAATTCTTCTAAAAATTGCTTCTTTCTTGGCTGAGATATTGCTAACTCAATATCACTCAAAAACCATTTATATCCACTAATTAAAGTGATGTATTTTAAGTTAACGAGGTAGCAACTATTGCATCTAGAGAAGTTGTATCTACTTAACTTTGCTTCAATATTTTTTAAAGTATTTCTTTCTTCTAATGTGTCTTTATTAAATAAATGATAATTTAAATTATGACCGATTGATTCAATATAAATGATGTCATTAATATTGATAACTTGATTACCTTGCTTAGTTTTGATAACTAAAGATTCGACTTCTTTCTTTTTAATTCTAGGCAATATTCTAAAGAATTTCATTGCAAAATCGAAGTAATTTAATGGTTTTATAATATAATCAAGCGCTTGAGCAGAGTAACCTTCAATAGCAAATTGAGCTAAAGAAGTTAAAAAGATAATAATAATTTCATCATCTAATTTTCTTAACTTTTTACTTGCTTCAATACCATTCATTAAAGGCATCATAATATCAAAAAAGACAACATCAAAATTAGGCTCGTATTTATCTAAAAATAAAATAGGATTTGAAAATCTTTGATAAGTAATGTCTATTTTATTTTCTTTTGAATACCTTGAAATTTCATTAATTAATGATTCAGCATCTTGATCATTATCTTCAATAATTGCAACTTTAATCTTACAAGAATTTTAACATTAAAATGTCCTATTTAATATAGTTTATGACAGATTTTTTTAATTTATGCCTAAAAGATTGTTTAAATGTAACCGCTTACATAAAATCGAATTATCAAATTCAAAGGAGAAAAAATATGAAATTTAAACAAACATTTTTAGCATTAATTGCAGCAGCAGGTATATTTTCAATAACCTCATGCTCAGGTGCAAAATCAGCAACATTAAATAATATGTATGTATCTGATATGAACACTCAATATCAAAATATGAGACCTGGAGCTAACTTCTATATTTTTATTGAAAGATATCAAACATTAGAAGTATATTCAGATAATACTTATGTTTTCACAGTTAGTACAACAACAGTTTCATCATTAGATTTAGCTGATAGTGGAAATGAGTACACAGCAAGTCCAACATTAATGGCTCAACAAAAATTTTATGGAACTTACACAAGCGCAGTTGATGAATTAGATGAAGAAACAATCAATTATAAATTAGCAACACCAACTAGATATACATTAGTTCAATATGGTTCACAAACAGGAAATAAATTCTTTGATACAGCTAATTGGACTGAAACAATGACAAAAGAAGCAGGTGTTGGTGAAAATGATGCTCCATTATATACAACTGGTGAAGAGTATTTAAATCAAGAAGTTACTAATCCATTAACTCAAAAAACAACATCACTTATTTGGAAAGAAGCAATTACAATTGCAGCATCAGAAACAACACATCAATTTGATTTCGACGCAGAAGCTACCTCATTATTACTTTTATAGTTTATGAAAAAAATCAAAACAAATACCTTAAGAGGTGTCGCAGGAACTTTAATTGCTGTCGGCACACTTATTGGTTTTGCTAATGTCTTAGCTAATGAAAATGCAGGACAAATTAACTCATTTTTAGGAGTTAAAGGCGAAACTAATAATGTTACAGAAGATACAAATTATTATCCATCCGACTATAATTCTTTAGAGGAGATGAGAGTTGCCGAAAAAGCAAATGACATCAAAACTCAAGAAGAGGGTTCTGTATTATTTTATAATAATAACAACGCTTTACCTCTTAACACAGAAAAGAAAATAACTCTATTTGGCAGAACTAGTGTTGATCCAATTTATAGAGGAAGTAGTGGCGGAAGTGCCACTACTGGAGCAGAAGCCGTTAGTTTGAAAACTGCATTAGAAGAAGTTGGATTTGAAATTAATCCAACAGTTTATAATGCTTTATCTAACTCTGGAGTCAAGAGAGATAGAGGCAATATTGGCGAAGTTAATGGATCATTTTATGATTCATTATCATCAAGTTATGGTGATTATAGTGATGCCGCTATTATCGTTTTAGGACGTTTTGGTGGTGAGCAACAAGATATGACTGCTGGAGGTGGTAATGGCGCTGATAACCTTACTGATGAAAATGGATATCCAGTTGATGTTGAAGGAGTTTCAATGCTTTCATTACATGAAAGTGAAAGAAGCACAATTCAAGCAGTTAAAAATTCTAATAAATTTAAGAAGATTATTGTCTTATTAAATACTGGTTGCCCAATGGATATTGGTGAACTTGAAGGATTAGGAGTCGACGCTGTTTTATGGTGTGGATTCCCTGGATATACTGGATTTAATGGTGTAGCTAATGTCATTAAAGGTTTAGCAGATTCTAGTGGAAGAAGTGTTGATACATATGCAACAAATTCTTATAGTTCACCAGCTGTACAAAATTATGGTTCATTCTCATTTACTAATGATCCAGATACTCATTATGTTGTTTATGCTGAAGGTATTTATACAGGTTATAAATATTATGAAACTAGATATTATGACAGTATAAAAAATAGATTTAATGCTACAAGCGAAGCAGGTACATTCGCTAGTGAAGGGAATTGGAACTATGCTGATGAAATGGTTTATACCTTTGGAAGTGGTATAAGTTATGCATCATTTACTCAAGAATTAACATCACTTGAATGGGATAAAGAAGATCATGTAGTTACAGCTGAAGTTAAAGTAACTAATAATGGCAGTGAAACTTATAATGGCAAATCAAAATCAGTAGTTGAATTATATGTAAGTTTGCCTTATGAAGAAGGACAAGCTGAAAAGAGTGCAATTCAATTAATTGGTTATGGAAAAACTAAGGATTTAGCAAAAGGTGAATCAGATACAGTCACCATTACAGTTGATGATTATTTATTTGCTACATATGATGAAGAAGCTACTAATGGAGCTGATTCAACTAAAACAGGTTGTTATGTTTTTGATGCAGGTGATTATAAATTTGCAATTGGAGATAATGCCCATGATGCTATAAATAATGTTCTAGCATATGAAGGTGCAACTGGCTTATATGATGAAAAAGGTAATAAAGTAACTGGAGATGTTAATAAAGTAAGTTCAATTAATTTAGAATCTTATGATAATGTTACTTATGCTAAATCTCGTCAAACTGGTGAAGTAGTTTCTAATAGATTTGATGATATTGATGTAAATTATTGGCTTAAAGATTCAGTTACTTATCTTACTAGAAGTGATTGGAATACATTCCCTCATAGAATCACAGGTTTAACAGCCACAGATGAGATGATTAGCATAATGTCAGGCCATTTCTATGAAAAGCCTGCAGATGCCCCTGAATATACAGATTTTAAATATTCACAAGATAATGGAATTAATTTCATTGAAATGAAGGACGTTCCTTATGATGATCCAAAATGGGAAGAATTTATTGATCAATTATCACCATCTGATTTATCAGTTATAGTAGGTGAACACTTTGGCAACTATGCTATTGAAAGTGTCAACTCTCCTGAATCATTTAATGCTGATGGTCCTGATGGAATTCAAAATAATCCAGGTTTCTCACATGTCTGTTCAACTATTGTTGCTTCAACATTCAATAATGAATTAATCGCTAATAAAGGAAAATTCATGGCTGAAGATGGCTATTATAGTGGACAAAGTGGAGTATATGGATTTGGTGCAGACCAACATAGAACACCATTTGGTGGAAGAGCATATGAGTATTGGAGTGAAGACCAAATTCAATCATATTTAGTTGGTGCAGTTGCTACTAAAGCTGCTCAAGACAAAGGCCTAATTACTTATAACAAACATTTTTGTGCTAACGATCAAGAAGTTTGGAGAAATGGCTGTACTTTCATGGAAGAACAAACATATCGTCTAGGTGCTTTAAAAGCATTTGAAGGTTCATTTACTGAAGGTGGTAGTTTAGGTACTATGACAAGTAACGCAAGAGTTGGTTTAAAAGTTGTTGCAACTGATAAAAACACAATGACTGGAGTTTTAAGAGATGAATGGGGCTTTAAAGGAGTTGCCATGACTGACTCAAGTAGAGCAGCTCAAGCTTTATATACTCAAGAAGCAATTGATGCTGGTATTGACCAATTTAATAATGACACACAAAGAGCGCAAGAACTTAAAAACTATCTTATTAAAGATAAAGATGGTCATATGCGGGAACGCTCTAGAGAAATTGCAAAACATTATTTCTATATGTTATTAAGAACATTTGAAATTAATGGTATGGATGAGACAACTACAACAAGTAACACCCTACAAGGCTGGCAAATTGGAATGTATGTTGTTGATGGAGTAATTGGCACATTAGCTATTGCTGCAATTGGTTTATACACTTTAAGTTATATTAATGATTTAAAGAAAAATAAGGAGGTAAAAGCAAATGATTAATAAAATCAAAGGTTTACTTGCTTATAAAGGATTGAATTTATATCTAATCATAGTAAACATTATTGTTGCTTTAGTTGGAGTAATCTTAGCCTTAAGTTTAGATGGTGGCCAAATGAAAATTAATGATAATTCAAAAACATTAATCTATGTATTTGGAATCATTGGACTTGTAATTGATTTAGCTTCATTATTTATTAAATTTAATGTAGTAAAAAATATACTTCCATTAGTATCGACATTAATGTATGCAATTGCTTTAGGCAGAAGCCTCAATTTAGTTGCATATCCAATCGCAGATATTATGACTAATGTTAACTGGTTTGGAGGATCATTTGGAATATACTTCACATTCTTTATCTTCTTCTTAGTAACAACAGTAATTAGTGTAATAAATTGTTTCTTAAATAAAAAAGAAGCTTAAGTAAATAAGTCACCAAATAGGTGACTTATTTTGTTGACTAGGAATTTCTATTTGGTAAAAATCATAAGCAAAAAGCCTATTAAACTAAATTTTGAAAAAATATTTGTTAT
>CALVXH010000065.1 GCA_944368945.1 uncultured Bacilli bacterium | reverse complement strand
AGAAATTTTTTGTTTAACGTAAAATTAACTTTGCCTTTGACTATTTAATGTAAAATTTAATAACTAAGGCAATTAATTAAGAGCGAATTTTATTTTATAAATGTAGAAATTTCATAATTAAACAACTTTTTATCTATATAAATATTTTAACTCAGTATAAAAAATTTATTTTTGCATAGTTTTACAATAAAATAATGATAAAAAGCCACTCTTTTGAGTGACTTTTTAATTATCAAGCAAAAGTATTAAAGTAACTCTTCCTCGCTACTTTCAATCATTTCCTCTTTTGGTGTTTCTTTTTTCTTTTCAACTAAAATTACATTTAATACAATTCCTAATATCATTGCGACAGCAATTGAAGTAATTGTAATTACTGGAGAATCAGGATTACCAAATTTAAATGCAAGGCCTCCAATTCCACTTACTAAGATTGCACTAGCAATAAAGATATTCTTTTGATTGTTGAAATCAATCTTTTCTTGAATGAGCATCTTTACACCGCTTGAAGCAATGAAGCCATAAAGAATTAAACTAACACCACCTGTAACAGCAGCAGGTATTGTTTGAAGTAAAGCAGTAAATGGTGTAAAGAAACCAATTATAATACTTAAAATTGCAGCAGATAAAACAACTTTTGCCGAAGCAATTCTAGTCATGCCAATAACTGCAACATTTTCACCATAAGTTGTATTTGCGGCTCCGCATAATACACCACTAACAGCAGTTGCAATTCCATCACCAGATAAAGTTCTTGCCATACCTGGCTCACCATTTAATAAATCTCTTCCAATGATATTTCCTAAATTTTCATGATCTCCAATGTGTTCACACATTGTAACTAATGAAACAGGTATAAATAATAACGCAACTGTACCAATTGTTCCCCAATCAAATTTTGCAATTTCATCAAATCTTAAAAAGATAAAACTTTCAGGGTCATTTGGTACAAATAATTTAAAATTAATAAAACTTGAAACGCCAATTTTGTCTGGTGAGAAAATATTTACGAATGCACTAAAATCTACAACATTGAAATATGCGTTACCACATCCATAATATCCAATTAATGTCATTAATACAGCAAAAACATATCCACATCCCATTCCAATAACAAATGGAATTAATTTAATCATTTTTTTGCCATAATGACTTGCAATTGCAGTAGCAAATAATGCAACTAAACCTGAACAAAGTGCTACCCAGTTATATGTTGTACTACTAGAAACAGGGGCTGTAGTAATATTAGTAATAGCGCTAGATGCTAATGACAAACCAATTACCATAATAACTGGTCCAACAACTATTGGTGGCAAAATCTTATTCAACCACTTAGTTCCAACTTTTTTAATAATTAAAGCAAATATACAATAAATTAATCCAACAAAAATCATACCAATAATAACTGCTAGATAATTCATTCCTGTTGCGCCACCAATTAATCCAACAGCGAGCGCACTACTCATTGGTGCAATATAAGCAAATGATGAAGATAAAAAGACAGGTGATTTTCCTTTTGTCATCAAGATATAAATGAATGTACCAATACCAGCGCTAATAATTGTAGCTGCAACTGGAAGACCTGTTAATAAAGGTACAGTGATACAAGCAACAAGCATTGCAAGAACGTGTTGAATTGAGAATAAAAGCCACTCATGGATCTTTTTAGGACTCTCTTCAACATCCAAAATTAAATTTTTAGATTTTTCCATAACTCCTCTTTCCTTTCCAAAAAAAATTCGGCATTTACGCCGAATTTTAATTGCTAAATAAGAATAATAATGGAATAAAAATAAAAATTGAAGAACTATCCATCATAAGAGATGAACTGTTTTTAGTTTTCAATTTGCTCTTTTTAATTTCCATCATCATAATTCCTTTGACTACTTTAATTGAAAAGAAGCAAAATGTAAATACATTTTTTTAATTTATTTAATTTAGTTTATATAAACTAAAAAAATTAAGAAAATAATTACTCATCTTTTAAACATTCTACTGGATCTTTATTTGCTGCATTATAAGAAGGTATGATTGCACTTAAAACGCCTAAAAGTAATCCTAAAATGATTATTAATATAATGTGCCACCAACTTAATATACAAATATTGCCGATTTTATAATAGGTCTCATAGTATGATTTAACAGCATAATTAACAGGAACTTCTAATATAAATGTTATTACAACGCCCATAATACCACTAAGTAACCCAATTAAACTTGCTTCAAAGACAAACACACGGCTTACATCAAATTTTCTCATGCCTACTGCTCTAAATATACCAATATCTTTCTTTCTCTCTAAAACATTGTTGTAGGTAAATAGTATATTCATGACACAAGCAACTACAATTAATACGACAACGAATATAAGTAAAACAAAGCTTATTAAACTTACCATATCACCAACTTGTTCAATCATTGAGTTTGTAACATCAAGATAATATATTTTTTCACTATCATTTCTTCTTGAATCATTAAATGCATCTAATTCATTGAGTATTAAAGTTCTTTCATTTAAACCTGTTGGAAAAATAGCAATATTAGTTATATCACTATAGGAATTCATATATGCAATTAAAGATATAAAATTCTCATAAGCTTTATCAGCTGTAGAGCTAAATCTAAAGTAAGAAAAAACCTGATTTACATAGTCAGTAATTCTATTTTTATCTCCACTAGATAACGCTTCTTTTGTCTCTTCTAGAACTAAATCAACTCCTAACTTTTTAGATTGATTTAAAAAATAAGAGAAGTTTGAAACTTTAAATGACATGTTTTGCAATTGATCTTCATCATCAGTAACTTTATTACCTGAATCAATCAAATAATATTTGAAATATTTATTAGCAAAATCGTTTATTTCAGTTGTTGTAATTGCACTAATATCATTATTATAGCTTTCAAGTAAATCTGTAAAACCAGCAATAATGTCTAAATTACTTGTAGGATTATCTGAAATATATACGAGATTTGAAGAGATTTCTTTTGAAATATTGCTATTTTTCTTTGATTCATTTAAATCTTCTTGCAATTCACTTAAAAAGCATAAGCTTGGTGAAATTAAACTTAATGTTGAATCTTTTTTAGGTCTAATAATACCACTAATAGTTAGTTCAACACCTATATTAGGATCATCAAAAATTGTGTCATAATCATTTTTGGCATACATCGATAAAGTTCTACTATGAGCATTAGGAATATTTACACCATTTTTATAACTAAATTGGTCATCAATTTTGCCACTAACATTTAACTTCGTATATAATTCATCATTTGTAAAAATCTTATATTTTTTTCCAACAATATCACTAAAACCTATTGGCTTAACTTTAGATTCTAAAGATGTGTCTTTAACTTCATCACTTGTATCGTATTTGCTATAAAATCCGAGATTTTGTAAAGTTGCAAAATTTATTGAGTTATATTCATTAACAACCAAAACTAATTCGTTTTTATTTTTAGGCAAAGAGCCATATAAAAGATCGTATCCCGAATCAATATCTCCATAAAGAACATGGAAAATGTTAGTTGGAATGCCATATGTTGAACTTGTGTAACTTCCACCTGCGCTAAGTGAAGTGGATACTTCATTTATGTAAGAATCATAGACCCCATCTAATGATGCAGGAAATTCTGTAGTTAAATTATATGTATAACTATTTCCATAATTAAATAAATATTCACTAGCCAAACCACTACTAACAATTTGATCTAATAATTTAAAGTAATCACTTGAATAATTGTTGTATGTATAAGTAACTGTACTTGAAGTCTTTACATAAGGATAGATTTCTTCTGTATTTGGATATTCTTGGCTTTGATTAATATCTTTCCAGCTTTCCGTATCTGTTTTAATAGAATAAGCTGGAACATTAATTGGTAAATTACTAGCTGTCTCAGCGTCAACTTTATCTTTATAAATAGTAAAACCATTCGTTAAAGCTAATACAAATCCTAAAGCAACAAGTCCAAAACAATTTGCAGTACTCGTTAATAAAGTTTTAAATTTTTTAGATAAGAAGGACCTTGCTGAAATTAAACAAATATTTTTAGTTTTCATCAATTTATGTTTTTCATCAATCAAAGCAAACTTGTATTTGTCATCGTAAAAAACTTCATTATTAGTATCACTAACAACATTTCCATCTTTCAAAGTGATAATGCGATCGCTATATTTATAAGCTTGTTCGTTATTGTGGGTAACTAGTATAACAAGTCTTTCTTTAGAAATTTCTTTTAAAATTTTTAAAACTTCTTCACTATTTTCACTATCCAAAGCACCTGTTGGTTCATCAGCTAAAATTATTTTTGGATTATTTATTAAGGCTCTACAAATGGCTACTCTTTGTTTTTGCCCTCCACTTAAATCGTTTGTTTTTTTATTAATAAAGTCTCCTAATCCAAACTTTTTTAATAAAGTAATGCCTTTTTCTTTTGCGATATTATATTTGTCTTTATTATCAATTTCTAAAGGTAATATAACATTATTTATTAATGATAAAGTTGGTATTAAATGATAGGATTGAAAAATAAAGCCAATAGTTTCGTTTCTTAAAGAATCTTTTTTTGCACCTCTAAGACCTTTAGTAGAAATCCCATCAATTAAAACATCTCCTTCTGTTGGTCTATCTAATAGGCCAAGTAAATTAAGTAATGTGGATTTGCCACATCCACTAGGCCCTAATATAGAAATAAGCCCTTTATCAGGAAATTCTAGATTAATTCCCTTTAAAGCTAAAGTCTCTTGACTTTTACCATATTTTTTAATGACATTTTCAACTTTTATCATACATAAATATTATATTTAACTTTTATAATATTACATATTTAAATTTACTTAATAAATTAAAATTATTTACATTTAATCGATATTTCTTAAACATTTATTAGTTTTTATCTTAAAAATTAAATTTCGTTTTAAAGTAAAAAATGTCAATCTTTTAATTGACATTTTTCAATTTTAAAAGTTTGAATTTATTCGAGTTCAAATGCACCAGTATATAATTGATAGTACATTCCTTTTTTAGCGATTAAATCTTCGTGACTACCTCTTTCGATAATTACACCATGATCAAGGACCATAATGACATCACTATTTTGAATTGTAGAAAGTCTATGTGCGATAACAAATACTGTTCTGCCTTTCATTAAGTTATCCATACCCTTAGTAACAATAGCTTCTGTTCTAGTATCAATTGAAGATGTAGCTTCATCAAGAATCATAACAGGAGCATTATGAACAGCTGCTCTAGCGATTGATAAAAGTTGTCTTTGTCCTTGACTTAAGTTACTTCCATCATTATGTAATACAGTATTATATCCTTCTGGTAAACGTTCAATAAAGCTATCTGCATTTGCAAGTTTTGCAGCAGCTATACATTCTTCATCGGTTGCATCAAGTTTTCCATAACGGATATTGTCCATAATAGTTCCAGTAAATAAGTTAGTATCTTGAAGAACCATTCCAAGTGACTCTCTTAAATCTTTTTTGCAAATTTTGTTAATGTTAATTCCATCATATCTAATTTTTCCATCAGCGATATCATAGAATCTATTAATTAAGTTAGTAATTGTTGTTTTACCTGCGCCAGTTGCACCAACGAAAGCAACTTTTTGTCCAGGTTCTGCATATAAAGTAACATTATGTAAGACTATCTTATTTGGAACATATCCAAAATCAACATCAAACATTCTAATATCGCCTTTTAATTCACTATAAGTTACTGATTTATCAGCTGCATGTGGATGTTTCCGTGCCCATAATGTAGCTTCTTTAGGATCACATTCAACGATATTCCCATTTTCATCACGTTTTCCTCTAACGAGTTTAACATAGCCTTCATCGACTTCTTTTTCTTCATCAAGTAAAGCACAAATTCTCTTACTTCCACCGATTGCTAAAGCGATAGTATTAATTTGGTTAGAAACTTGTGCAGTCGTATTAGTAAATTGTCTAACCAATGGTAAGAAACTAACAATTACACCAATTGAAATAGTATTAATTCCTGTAAGAGTTACATTAATTGAATTTGTTAAGAATAAAACAGTTCCAACGAAAGCGACAATAACATAAAGAATATTTCCTATATTGCCCATAACTGGCATTAAAATGTTCGCATAAGAATTAGCTTTAGTTGATACTTTATTTAAATTTGCATTAATCTTATCAAATCCTCCAATACTTTCCTTTTCGTGGCAGAAACTCTTAATGACTTTTAAGCCATTCATCATTTCTTCAACGTACCCTTCTTCTTTACCGATAACATCTTGTTGAGCAATGAAGTTTCTACTTGAATGTCCACCAATATGTCTACTAGCAAAAATCATAACAACTGCACTAGCGATTACAAATAATGTTAACCATACTGAAGAGAATAGCATAATAAAGAATGCAGTAAGAAATGTGCATGTACAAATTAATATTTCTGGAATTGAGTTAATAAGTAATTGTCTTACCGTATCAACATCGTTAAGGTAGACTGACATGATGTCTCCCTTATCATTAATATCAAAATATTTAACAGGAAGATCTTCCATGTGCGAGAAGATTTTCTTTCTTAAGGTATTCATATAACCTTGGCCAATGATAGCCATGATTTGTGAATAAGCCAAACCGGCTAAAACGGATACACAATAGCAACCAACAAGAATTAAAACATTAGTTGTTGTATCACTAATAAGTTGTGCTTTATCTCCTAATGCTCCTCCCTTAATCCATTCAGATAATCTATTAACAATAATTTGTAATGTTAATGGAGCAGCAATATTACCGACTGAAGTAAGTAAAATACAAATGATAGCACAAGTAAATAAAATTTTATTAGTTGAAATAAAATCAAAAATAATTCTTAGAATTGCAGGTCTTTTATTAGTATTTTTAACATTTTCTACTTTGTTAGCC
>CALVXH010000064.1 GCA_944368945.1 uncultured Bacilli bacterium | reverse complement strand
TATAATACAAAAAGGAGGTCTGACAGACTAAAAGCCGCATTTGCTTATGAACCTGCATTTAGTTTGTCAGTTGGCGTTTATTGATATTATACACATATAAAAAGGCATAAAAACAAAATTTACTTTACAAGTAAAAAATTAAAAAATATAATTCTACCTAGGAAACAAAGTTTAACTCTATTTTTTAGAGATTATACGTTTGGTGAAAGTATAAATTTAGAATTAAACAAGCCATTCCTTTTAAAAGGTTAAAAGCCCGTCAAGCGCGTTAAGCTTATTAATTGAGTGCTTATTTTATAAGAAATAGGATGGTACCGCGATATATTCGTTCCTAGTTATATTTTAACTAGGAATTTTTTTATTTAAGGAGAGAATAGTATGCATTACATGACTTCACAAGAGATAAGAAATACTTGGCTTAATTTCTTTAAAGAAAGAGGACACATGATTGAACCAGGTGCAAGTTTGATTCCACATAATGATCCTTCTTTACTTTGGATTAACGCTGGTGTTGCAGCATTAAAAAAATATTTTGATGGGAGTGAAATTCCAGAATCAAAAAGAATTACAAATGTTCAAAAATGTATTAGAACTAACGATATTGAAAATGTTGGTAAAACAGCACGTCACCATACATTTTTTGAAATGTTAGGCAACTTCTCTATTGGAGATTACTTTAGAAAAGAAGTTATACCATGGGCTTATGATATTTTAACTAACCCAAAATATTTTGATTTGCCAAAAGAAAAATTATATGTTACTTATCATCCAGATGATTTAGAAACAAAAGATTTATGGATTAAAGCTGGATTAGATGCAACTCATTTAATTCCACTTGAAGGTAACTTCTGGCAAATCGGTGAAGGACCATGTGGACCAAATACTGAAGTTTTCTTTGATAGAGGTGAAAAATGGGATAAAGACCATATTGGTGTTGATTTATTACGTAATGATATTGAAAATGATCGTTATATCGAAATTTGGGGTATTGTTTTTTCACAATTTAATGCTGTAAATGGTGTAAAAAGAGAAGACTATAAAGAATTACCTCATAAAAACATTGATACTGGTGCAGGTCTCGAAAGAATTTGTTGTGTTATTCAAGGAACAGATACTAACTTTGAAACTGACTTATTTTTACCTATCATAAAAGAAACTGAAAAGATTTGTAAAAAACCTTATGAAGGCCAATATTTGATGCCTTATAGAGTAATTGCTGATCATATTAGAACATGTACATTTGCTTTAGCAGATGGGGAAACTTTCTCTAATGAAGGAAGGGGATATGTCTTAAGAAGACTTTTACGTAGAGCAATGAGATATGGCCAAAAATTAGGTCTTTATGAACCATTCCTTTATAAGCTTGTCGATACAGTAGTTTCAATTATGAAACCATATTATCCATATTTAGTTGGTAAAGAAGAATCAATTAAAAAGACAATTGAAAACGAAGAGAAGAGATTTATTAAGACATTATCAACTGGTGAAAATATTCTTTCCGCAATGATTAAGGATAAAAAAGAACTTTCTGGTGATGATGCATTTAAACTTTATGATACATATGGATTCCCAATTGAATTAACAGTTGAAATGTGTTCTGAAGAAGGTGTTAAAGTTGATATGGATGGATTTAATGTTTCTCTTGAAAAACAAAAAGAGCTTGCTAGAGCTTCAAGAAAGAGCATTGAATCATTTAATAAGCAATCAAAAGATTTATTAGACTTTGTAACTTCAAGCGAATATGTTTATGATGATAAAACAATTTGTGGAAAAGTAATTGGATTATTCAAAGATGGAGTTAAAGTTGATTCAATTGATGATGAAGGTGAATTAGCATTAGACAAAACTAATTTCTATGCTGAAATGGGCGGACAAGTTGCTGACTCTGGATTTATTGAAAATAAAGAATGTAAAGCAAATGTCTTAAACGTTACAAAGGCTCCAAATAAACAACATTTACACCATGTTAAAGTTTTATATGGAACAATTAAATTAGGTGATGAATTTACTTTAGAAGTTGATCATAAAAAACATTTTGCTATTCAAAAGAATCATAGTGCAACACACCTTTTACAAGCTGCATTAATTAGTGTTTTAGGTGATGAATGTAGACAAAAAGGCAGTTTTGTTAATGAAAGTTATTTAAGATTTGACTTCTCATTTAATAGAAAAATTACTCAGTTAGAATTAAACAGAGTTGAGAAGAAAGTTAATGAATTTATTGAATCATCTATTGAAAATAACACTTTAGTTTTACCAATTGAAAAAGCTAAAGAAATTGGTGCAATATCTTTATTTGATGAAAAATATGGCAAAGAAGTTAGAGTTGTTTGCTTTGGTGATGTTTCTAAAGAATTCTGTGGTGGTAACCACGTTACAAATAGTAGTGATATAGGTTGCTTTGCTATTGTTAGTGAAGGAGCTATTGCTAGTGGTGTTAGAAGAATTGAGGCTAGAACAAGCTATGCTGCTTATGAGTATTTAAAATCAAAAGATGACTTATTAACTGAAGTAAAAGAAAGCTTAGGTTCGAAGGGCAATTCAGAAATTTTACCAAGAATTAGCACACTTAATGCTGATAACACATTACTTAATCAAAAATTAAATGCACTATTAAAAGAACTTTCAGTCTTAAAATCTAAAGAAATTTTAAATGATGTAAAGGCAAATGGATTTGCAGTTAAATACTTTGATGATTTAAATAAACAAGGCTTAATGAATGTTTTAGATTATATTAAATCAAACACAAACGATTATGTTCTTGTTTTAATTGGAAAAGAAGATACTAAATATCCTTTATTAGTTGCGTCTTCAAAATCAATGATTGAAAAAGGTATTTCTAGTGGAAAACTTGCTAAGAAGGTCACTGGATTATTAGGTGGTAATGGTGGCGGTAAGGATGACCATGCTCAAGGAAGTGTTCTTGATGTATCTAAGATTGATCAAATAAATAAAGAGTTTATTTTTTAAGATGGAAAGATATATTGGCTTAGATTTAGGAACTAAAACTTTAGGAATCGCTACAAGCGATTCCTTAGGAATTGTTCATCCTCGCGAAAATTTTAATTTTGAAAAAGGCAATTATAAAAAAGCACGAGAAAGACTTCTTGAATATTTAAATGATGAAAACATTAAAAATGTTGTAATTGGACTACCTAAGAGATTAGATTTAACTGAAGGTGATCGTTGCGAATCAGTACGCAGATTTATTGATGATATGTTAAAATTAAAAGGCGACATTGTTGTTTATTATGTCGATGAAAGTTTTACGACTATTGAAGCTAGAGAAAGATTACGTGAAGAAGGCTTAAAGGAATATAAAATTAAAAAAATCATTGATATGATGAGTGCTGTTGTTATTTTAGAAGATTTTTTAAGGAATAAACAAAATGGAACCAAGAAATGATGATGAAATCGTAATTTATGATGAAGATGGAAATGAATTTCTCATGAATATTTTATTTACTTATGAAAACGAAGAGCGTGGTGCTGAATATGTATTTTTATATGATAATGCAACTCCAGAAGATATTATTGTAATGAAATACAATGAAGACCATGAATTATTCGAAGTTACTGATGAAGATGAACTAAATGAAGCTGAGGAAGTTTTAGAAGCTTATAATGAAGATCCATCTATTCAAGAAATTAAAGATAATGATTAATTTTAATTCAAAAATTAATAAATTATTGATATAATCTAAAAGATTTAAAGAGGTATTTTTATGGCAAATGCAAAGGATATTATTTTAACACAAGAAGGTGTTGAACAATTAAACAAAGAATATAGACATTTAATCGATGTTGAAAGACCTGCTGTTATTGAAGCTTTACAAAATGCTAGAGCAATGGGCGACTTAAGTGAAAACGCTGATTATGATGCTGCTAGAAATAAACAAGCTGAAATTGAAGGTAGAATCAATGAAATTGAAGCAATTTTAGCAAATGCTAAGGTTGTTTCAGATACTGGAAAATCAAAGACTATTAACATTTCAAATACTGTTACATTCTTAGATCTTTCTACAAACGAAGAAGTTACTGTTAAAATTGTTTCTTCAATCGAAAGTGACCCAATTAGTGATCCTAATAATATTAAGATCTCTAATGTTTGTGCATTAGGTGAAGCTTTAATTGGACATAAAGTTGGTGAAGAAATTACAGTTAAAGCTGTCCACCCATATAAGATTAAGGTTATTAGTTTTAAATAATATAATTAATATTAAATAAAAAAGAAAAAATCTCCTTTTGATCAGTGTTGTTCTAATGAAAGGAGATTTTTTTATGATCAAAATTATTATCGGAGTATGTGTTGCGACGTTAATTGGAATTATAGCATTTACTTTTATTCCTAAAATAACTAATAGTACAACAACACCAGATGAAACAACAGTTGTTGATGATACAAATAAAATGACTATTGGAATTAGTGGTGAAGTTGTTCGACCAGGTAATTATATTCTTGAAGAAGGAGCAACGATGCAAGATTTAATTGATAAAGCTGGTGGCACAAATAATAATGCCGATGAAAGAGCTTATTATGCTAATGCTGAAATTGAAATGAATCAAGAATATTACATAGCACCCAAATACGATGTTAAAGATGTTTGTGCTGAAACGCCTATCGAAAAAATTAACATTAATGATGCAGACAAAGAAACTTTAATGACTGTTAGCGGATTTGGTGATGCAATATCAACTCAAATATTACAATATAGGAATGATAATGGTATTTTCTATACTCTTGAAAGCTTAATGGATGTTAATGGTATTGGCAATGCAACATTTTCTAAAGTCAGAGATTATATTTATCTTCATGAGTAATTGATGAAACTATTTATTTTACTTTTAAGTGTAATTTCTGGTTTTACATTTAGTAATAAGGAAAGTTGGATTATATCTCTGGCTCTCCTTATTTTTATTATCTTTATTTTGGTTAAAAAATATAGAAAAAATATTTGCTTTATCTGTGCAATAATTATTTCGTTTTGCTTATTTTTATTGCTTGGAATCATTACTTTTCGTACTTTTCAAAATAATGGCGAATTTATTGGAATAGTTATTTCTAAAAATAATGGCTATATGGTTTTGTATGATGGTTTTGAGAAAATATATTTTAGATCAAAAGACATAAATATTGATTTTTTGGATATTGTAAAAATCAACGGATATTACAAAAATGTTTTTGCATACAAACCACTTGAAAGTGCCTTTGACTTCAAAAAATATTTAAACAATATTGGAATAGGTAGGGAGATATCTTATACAAATTATACAACATTATTTAATTTTCCAATAAATATTGAACAAATTAAATTATGGATATTAGATAAATGTAATAATGATTTTTGTCAAGAAATAGTCAAAGTATTTTTATTTGGTGAAAAAAACTATTCAAGTGAAATATTTTTGAGCATTAAAAATTTAGGATTAATAAATTTAATATCTCTATCTGGTATGTATATAAGTGGTATTCATTATATATTTTATAAATTTATTAATAGATGGAAAGATAACAAAGTGTCCTATTGTGTTGCGCTAATTTTAGTTATGCCGTTAGTTTTTATAAATATTGATAGAATGTCTATTTTAAGAGTATTTATATATTTGGTTATAAGATGTGTTTTATTATTTAAGGGCGTAAGATCATCAAATTTATCAATAAAATGTATACCCTATTTAATAATTATTTTTATAGATAGGTATTCAATATATAACGTTGCTTTTGTATTATCACTTATTATAAGTATGTATATGCATTTTAGCTCGTTTTATTTATATAAGTTTAATAAATATAAAAGAAAAATCATTAACTATACGTTATTCTTCTTTTTACTCATTCCATTTAATGCTCTATTCAATTATTCAATAAATATTTTAAATTATATTGTCGGTATCGCATTAATTCCAATTTCAAAATATATTGTCCTTTTAATGTATATGGGATTATTATTGCCAAAGTATTATATATTAAATAATGTATTTCAATTATATTATACTTTTCTTCATAAATTAGACTTTAAATATTTGAATATTAATATGGATGCTTTTTCACAGTATTTTTTAGTTATCTATTACTTAATCATATTCCTATTTTTATATTTTTCTGAGATAAATTTTACTTCGAAAAAAAGGCTCTTTTCAATTTCATATATAGCAATTTTATTAATTAAAACGTTACCAGTTAATAATTTAATTTTTAATAAAGTATCATTTATTAATGTTGGTCAAGGAGATGCAACTCTTATACAATATGGTCTATATAATGTTTTAATAGATACAGGTGGGAGTTTAAATAATGATATAGCTGTGAATAGTTTAATTCCGTATTTTAGAAGAAATAAAATCTATAAAATTGATAAGGTATATATTACTCATTATGATCTAGATCACTACTATGCTTTAGATAGTTTAAAGCAAAACTTTATTGTAGGTGAAGTGATTGATTATAATACCTTTAATATTAAAAATGATAATAAATTATTAATATACAACTTAAATCATTATTATAATAATAATGTAGAAGAAAACTATAAAAGTTTAATACTATATTTTAAGATTTCTGAAAAATATTTTTTAATTATGGGTGATGCTCCAAAAGAAATCGAATTAAAAATAATAAAGGATTATCCAAATTTGAAAACTGATTATTTAAAAGTAGGGCATCATGGCAGTAATACAAGTACGGCTGAACAATTTGTTAAGTTCTTACAGCCTAAAGAAGCAATAATTAGCTGTGGAGAGAATAATATCTATAAGCATCCGAGCTCAGAAACGCTAGAAATATTAAGCAAAAATAATGTAGAAATAAGAAGAACTGATGAAGAAGGAACAATTAGTTATAAATTTTTACGTTGATTTATTGTAAAATAATCATATGATTTATATTTTATTTGGCGAACAGGAATTAATGATCAAAAATAGAATTAAAAAAATTCTAAGGGATGATTTTTCTACTAATTCTGAAGTTATTAAATTAAATATGCCTGAAATTCGTATTGGTGCCTTAATTGATGAATATGATCAATTTTCTATTACAGGTGAACCTAAAGTTATTATCGCTAATAATGCATATTTTATAGAATCATCGACCCATATTAAAAATAAACTTTTTGACAAAAAAGAACTCGATGAACTTTATAGATGTATTTCTAGTGATGTTAATTCTAATTCGATTATTTTTGTTATTAATGGTGGCAAAATTGATTTAAAATCTAATATTGTTAAATTTGCTAAGACAAATGGAAAAATATATGAGTTTAAAAATGTAACAAAAAATGATTGGCCATTGTATGTAAAAGAATATTTTAATAAAAGAAATGTAAAAATTAGTGATGATGCAGTGGATGAGTTGGTAAAAAGAGTTCATGGAGATTTAACTACATTTTCGAACGAAGCTACAAAACTAATGTTATTTAAGGGATCAAGTATTACAAAAGATGATGTTATATCATTAGTAAGTAATGTTTTAGAAGATGATGTTTTTAGTATTCTGAATAATTTAATTATTAATAATAAGGATGCAGCAATAAAAATATATCGAGATTTGCGTGTTCAGGGTGTTGAGCCAGTTACTTTGACATCACTTATTACTACATCAATTATTTATATGTTAAATGTAAAGAATCTTTCAAATTTAGGGCTAAAAGCAGATGAGATAGCTGCAAAAACTGGTAGTAGTACTGGTAGAGTGTTTATGTCATTTAAAAACCTTAAATTAATCAGCGAAGAAAAATTATATAATGTATTAGATAATTTGTATGACATTGATTATAAAATAAAGCATAATTTAGTTGACAGATTCATTATTTTTGAAACTTTTTTAGCGAATTTTTGAAAAAAAATAAATGTCTTTTCAACAATATAACAAAATTGCAATTATATTTAAATAAAGAA
>CALVXH010000063.1 GCA_944368945.1 uncultured Bacilli bacterium | reverse complement strand
AAAAAAGCGCCATAATAAACAACTTTATTATTAAAGTAATTTATAGGGACGCTAAAAATTTTACTTGCTTGCAAATTTAGAAATTTCTTTTGATGTGGCACCTTTACTCATAAGAACTACTCTTGATAATTCATTTCCGAAAGCTACTGCTTCTTTAAGTTTCTTACCAGCAAGGAAATAATCAATGACACCGCTAGTTAAAGCATCACCACATCCAGTTGTATTCACAAAATCTTTAACTTCTTCAACGTGAACCAAATCTACTTTTCTATGATTACTACCGAAATAAATGTCTTGGCTACCATGAGAAACAACAACGTTTTGTGCTCCCCTAGCAAGCAATCCACTTACTAAATCTTTCTCAACAAGGTCAATTCCCATCAAAGCTCTTGCTTCATAAATATTACATTTAATTAAAAAAAGTTTATCTAGATAATTTTTAATCTTTAAAACTTTAGTAGGCGATATTCCATCAACTATAAATTTTTTATCAGGAAAATTAGTTACTAAAAAATCAATTGTTTCTTGATTTAAATTTGTATCAATACCTATATATTCATGAGATCTGATTAAATCTTCATGCGATTTTAAATAATCTATGCTTAAATCCTCGGAAATTTGATTATCACAAACTCCGGCATACAAATCATGATTACAATCATTTATTACTACATATGAACCAGTATTTTTCATAGTCTCAGGTGTATAAACATTAATACCTAAATCTAAAAGTTCCTGTCTTAATGCAAGACCTAAAGGATCATTGCCTATAGCAGTAATAAAATCTACTTTATTGCCTAGTCTTGCTAAATTTTCAGCAATGTTTCTCATTACTCCACCATTAGTAATTGAAACTGTTCCTATATTTGAAGTATGTTTCACAAGTTTGTTCGAACATGTCGCAATAAAATCAATGTTTGAACCGCCAATTAAAAGTAATGAGTTATTCATAGTTTACTCCTTTCTTAATTTAGAATATTCTTTAGCAATTTGTGCGCCTAATTTCGCATTGTTTAAAATTAAATGGATATTTGTTTCAAGACTCTTTCCACCTGTTAATTCAACTATCTTAGCTAATAAAAATGGTGTTTCATCTTTTCCTGTAATATGCTTTTCATCCATTTCAACAATTGCTTTATCAATTTCAGCATTAATATGAGTAGGATCCATAGAAAATTCTTCTGGGATTGGATCACAAATTAATACACCACCATCAAGTTTATAGTCTCTTTTGGCTTTAATTATTTTTGCAATTTCAAGTGGACTTGAAGCATTATAATCAACATTTAATTCGCTTGTTCTTGTGAAAAACGCTGGT
Organism: uncultured Bacilli bacterium; assembly: GCA_944368945.1. Classification (GTDB taxonomy): domain Bacteria; phylum Bacillota_I; class Bacilli_A; order RFN20; family CAG-826; genus Onthovivens. Next base: position 6,790 of record CALVXH010000063.1, on the reverse strand, counting down.
AATTTGCTTGTTTTGTATCCGATAACTGGAACACCTTTAGTTTCTAAATATTCCATAGTTAAATGAAGGTCTAAAATTGCTTTAGGACCAGCACAGATAACACTTACATTTGTTTTTCCGAGTTCATCAAGATCTGCACTAACATCAAAAGTTTCGTTAGCTTTTCTATGTGCGCCACCAATGCCACCAGTAACGAAAAATTCAATTCCAGCTAAACTAGCCAAAATCATAGTTGCACTAACTGTTGTAGCGCCCCATTGCTTAGTTGCAGCAATAATTGGCAAATCTCTTCTTGAACATTTTGCAATGCCTTTCTTTTTGCCAAATTCTTCAATTTCATCTGGAGTCATGCCAATAATAGGTTCTCCATCAATTATTCCAATAGTTGCTGGAATTGCGCCGTTATCTCTAATAACTTTTTCAACAGCAAGAGCACATTCAACGTTTCTTGGATATGGCATACCATGCGAAATAATTGTTGATTCAAGAGCAACAACTGGTTTGCTTTCTTCTAAAGCCATTTTTACTTCTTCATTAATTTTCATTTTGCTCTCCTCTAAAATATTCTACTTCCATATAAAAAATCAAATCTTCATTTCTATATCCATATAAATAATCTTTCTCGTTTTCACTATATCTATATAAGGATATTTTATCATTTAAAAAACCTTGCTTAATATACTCAACTTGTAAAGACTTTATATATTTTGAAGGTTGATAGACATCCAAATAAAAATCAAGATAATGTGTATTATTTAAATGACCATTATGATCTAACATCGAGTAAGTTACAATAATATCTTTGCAAAACTCAAGTTTTTCCTTAGGAATTAAACTTAATTTTTTTAATCTAGTTGCAAAATAAGGATGGATTTTTGAATAATCAATATCATTAAACAATTCAGGAGTAACTACATTAAACGTTTTATAATCTAAAATCATCCATATTGACTTAGTAATAGCAACTAATCCTTCTTTACTATAAAAGCAAACTTCTCTAGGGTATTCTACAAATCTTGGTTTAGTTAAATAGGTTTCTAAATCAAGACTAGAAACATGTTTAATTGGTTTAATAAATTCAACATAATTCCTTACTATAACCCAAATATAACCCTTAGCAATAAATTCAGTGAATCCACAATGTAATATATCTGCATGATCACCACTAATTTCTTGTGACAAATCAAAGATACTTGATGGTTTTAAAGTGTCTGTGCGGTCATACAAATTATTAGTTAATGTAAATGTTTTCTTAAATATTTCGTTCATGCTTAAATTATACCAAAAAATCAGTCCTTGTTATTAAAAATAGCCAAAAAATTAATTATCTTTTCTATAATTATCCTCATCAAATGGTGTTGCGAAATGATAAGCCTCCATATATGCACGTTGATAATAAAAATCTGCTAAAACAAGCAAATCATCGCTGACTAAATATAAAGATTTATTAGGATCTAAGTGATGAACTAAATCTAAGAATTCTAACTTATCAAATGTATTTACAAGATATGTCTTTGAAACTTTAGCAAATTTTATAGAAATATTTGATGGACTATAATTGTCATTAACCTCTTTACTTTGGTTCTTTAAATATTGAAGAAGATCACTTGTCATTATTGTTGGATCATTCTTTTTTGACTTCATGATATCCTCAATTGCGACAACTACATATCGAGTCTCAACAGGAAGTTCATTTTTATCTAAAAAATTAACCCTATTAACTTCATTAAACTTTTCCCGACTATGAGAAGAGAAAATAAAATCTTCACAAAGCTTACTAATAAAAAGCAAAGTGTTAATATGTCTTAAGGGATCATCATTATTTTCGTAAAAATCTGTATTAGATAGTAACTCTTTAGTTTTTGACAAAGTAAGACCTTTATTATCAATAATAGCTACAGATATATGTCTAAAACCTAATAAATAATACAAAAACGGATTAATTGTTCTTATTGCATTTAATTCATTGATTGCACTTGAAAAATCCTCATTTGTAACAAAATAAATAAACCTTAGCACACAGGCAAAATCATTACTAAAATTTTTTATTTTTTCAAAAATGCTAGACGAGTTGGTTTCACCTTTATAAATTTCAAAATATGTAATTGCGAAATTATAAAGATATTCTGACTTCATTTTTTTAATAAAAAGTTCATTGTATAGCTCTTTAGCTTTTGAATAACTTTGAGAAAATAAATATTCATTAATAAGTTCTAAATAAGTTAAAAATTCAACATTGTTTAATTTGCCGTGTTTCGAAATATAATTGTCATGAAATAAAGTATTTATTTCATCAGTTTTTTTCTCTCTTTCAAAAAGTGAAAGGTTGCTACTTTTTGATAATATTACTAAATTAAAAATTGGGAAGCTTTTATCCTCTTCATATATTCCATTTGCAATAACATCTTCATATAAATCTGTATACGAAAACTCTTTTTCAAATTTCTTGAATAAATCAAATTTAGAAATCTTATTTGCCGTAGTATAAAATTTAACAAATTCTCTAAACAATCTTATGTCATCTAAATTTGGATGACTATGTTTAAAAATTAATAATGACTTAACTACCATTTTGTTCTTTAAAAAAGGACCTCACGAGGTCCCCTATTATTCATAATACCCTTCGTAATAACCATAATATTGTCCATGTTTTGTAGGAACATCAGTCATTACACAGCCAATAACACTAACCTTACTATCTTTTAATGTTCTAAAGGTTTCAGCAACCATATCCTTTGTTGCGTAATTTGTTTTTACAACAACAATCATTCCATCAAGATATTTTGAGATTAATGTAGTATCAGCAGCTACAAGAATTGGTGGACAATCAATAAATATATAATCGTATTTTTCTTTTAAACTTTCGATAATATTTTTTAACTTAGGACTTTCTAAAACTTCTGCTGGGAATGGTGTGGACTTACCTCTATTAATAAAATCAATTCCCTCACTTGAATGTTTAATTAATTCTTCTTTGCTGATATCACCCATAAAGAAATCAACAAGTCCGTTTTCATTAGGTTTTCTAAAATAAAAATGAATTGATGGTCTTCTTAAATCAAAATCACAAATAATAACTTTTTTACCTTTTTTGGCATAAACATTAGCTAAATTAACAATTGTAGTAGACTTTCCTTCACTTTTAAGTGAAGAAGTAACACCGATTACTTTATATTTATGATCTACATTAGCCAAATCAACATTAACTTGAAGTTTTTGATAAGCTTCACCACCATATGATGATAAATCATTTAGTAAAATTCTCTCTTCAACAAAGTGTTTTTTTCTTTTCATAACTTACGCCCCTCGATTTAATAAGTTTTCTTGTCTTTAGAATCTAATAAATCAGGAATTAACCCAATAACTTTGACTTTAAATGTATCTTCGATATATTTTCTATCTTTAATTGTTTTATCTAATGAATTCATTATAAATTCAAAACAAACACCAATTACTAAACCAACAACAATACTTGCGCCAATAACTAATATTTTTGATGTTGATTCATCTTCAACATCATCTAATGTAATTTTTGAAAAACTTGAAAATGATTGAACCAAGTGTAATTGCTCTTGAGCAAAATTTAATGCCTCTGTTGTAAATGTATTTAAAACATCAGGAATTTCTTCCCTATTCCCTGACTTGTAAGTGAAAGAAATCTTTAAGTCACCAACTCTAGTTACAGTTAATGTGTCCATTAGCTTTTTATAATCAATATCAATATTATACTTTTCCTTAATTGTTTTAGATGTATTAACGTAAACAGGTTTGTCTGACATAAAATCACTAGCAATTTGGACAATAGTTCTACTAGCTGAAATCTCCCCTTCAGTAACTTGACTATTATCTGTTGTTTCTAAATAAACAACACTTTGTGTAGCAGTATAGTTTTTAGGTAAAACAAAAAATGCTCCAAGAACACCTAAAAGCATACATCCAGCAGTAATACAAACGAGTCCTATCCAATATTTTTTAACAATCGCCCAGATATCAGCTAAGCTAATTCCTTCTTGTTCAACTATTTTTTCTTCCATATAAACCTCATTCTATAATCTACTTTTTAATAAATTATTACCCCTTAAAGTCATGTTCTACATATAATTAAAGCATAATTAATATCATTTTTTAATAAATATTTATGTAAAACAATACAATAAGTATCGCTAGTATATATTAAATTACGATATCTGTCATTTATTTATGTGATTTAGTTACAATTTTCTCTTTTACCTTGACTATAAATGGCACCAATTTATTTAAACCTAAATTAATTAATAAATATAAAGGATAACTTATAAAAATATATATAATTGGAATTAAATATTCTTTATAAGACATACCATAAAAATATTTAAAATTAAAAAATGCATTTTGAATTAACTTTAATTGCTCTGCAAAATTATTTGCTCCCTTTAAATAAGTAGAATCTAAAAATACATTTGGAAAAGCTAATAAAGCAAGTAAAGATAAAATAACTCCAACAATAAATACTATTAATGTGTATTTATTAAAAGGTCTACAAATAACCAAAAGTATAACTAATCCTGAGATTGTTATATTAATTGTAATTAAAGCTGATAAATAATTTATTTCATAAAAAACATCCATTAATAAAGGGATGCAAGCACTGATAAACATAAATATGCCAAACACAAAAGCTTTGGTTAAAACACTAGTTACAAAATCACTCTTATCAGCTTCTACTTTATTATTTTCTATAGATAACAAAAAACCACATAGTGCTACAGATATAAATTCATAAATATATATTGATTCTATTTCAATAGGTAAACCATTAATTAAAAAGACACTAAATATAGAGAATATTCCAATAAATATTGCTTTTGTTAAAAATAATAAAAGTGATCTTTTGATATTAGAAACAACTCTTCTGCCTTCTTTTAAGACATCAGGCAAATGTGAAAAATCATCATCTAATAAAACAACATCACTTACTGCTTTAGTTGAATCTGCTCCGCTTTTTAAAGCAATTGAACAGTCAGCTTGACGTAATGACAATGTATCGTTTACACCATCTCCAATGTAGCCAACAACATTTTCACTTTCTTCTAGCGATTTAATAATTTCTTGTTTTTGGTCAGGACTTGTTCTTGCATATATTGTATATTCACTAGCAATTTCTTTAATTTGATCAATTTTATATCCTTCTAAAGATATTGCTTTTTCATAGTTCTTTACTCCAGCCAGCTTACATACTTCTTGAACTGTTGAAACATTATCTCCACTAATTATTTTTATCGTCACATTTAAATTATCAAAATAACTTAAAGTGTCTTTTATTCCTTTTCTAAGTTCATCTTTAAGTAAAAACAGCGCAATTCCAACATTATTTTTTGTAAATGCTAATACTCTATATCCATCTTTACTATAATTTAAAGCATCATTAAATATCTTAGATTCTTTGTCTAAAATAAAATCAGGCGCTCCTAAAGAATAAGTTTCATTTTCTTTTAATATTAATTTTGAACACTTCTTTGAACTATCAAATGGCTCATATTTAATAAACTTTATATTAGTTATTTCACCAAAATATTTTTTTAAAGATAAAGAAGTAGCATTTCCGTTTTTCTCCACTCCTAAATAAATCTTCATAATATTATTTAAATTTATCGAATCATCGTAAGAAACGACATTTTCAACTACAAATTTTTGAGTAGTTAATGTCCCTGTTTTATCAAGGCAAAGTGTTGTAACTCGACTTAAGTTTTCAATAGCATAAAGTTCTTGTACCATTGTCTTCTTTTTAAATAGCTTTACAATTGCCTCTGATAATGTTATAGAAGAAAGTAAAATCATCCCAATAGGAATCATTCCTACTAAAGTTGATGCACTTTTAGTAATAATATCCAATGAAAATACCCAATGAACCCCATCAACGCCTACATAATATGTTTTTAAAGCAACAATTAATGTTGCAGGAAATAAAAAGATTAATAAATATTTAATAATTTTATAGATATTTACCATCAATACAGATTTCTTTTTTCGTATCAATGATATTTTACTTTCAAGTTTTGCTGTAAAAGTGTCTTCCCCAACTCTATTTGCTAAAGTTATTGCATTTCCGCTCACAATAAAACTTCCAGAAAGTAATTCATCACCGACCTTTTTAAATAGGGGTTTACTTTCACCAGTCAACATAGACTCATTAACTAACACACTTCCATCTTTTATTATTAAATCACATGGGATTTCATTACCGCTTTTTACAATAACAACATCGTCTAGTACAATATCGTGAATATCAATTTTAATTTCTTTACCATTTCTAACAACACTGGCTCTTGGATCGCTTATTAAACGCATTTTTTCAACAGTACGTTTAGAAATTTCTTGTGAAATAATTGAAGTTAATGCATTAAATAATATAACAATTAAAAAGCCATATTTAGTTAATGGAATATACTTAATTCCATTTGGATAAAATATTTGAAACATTAAAAATATAAATGCTAGGCAATACAAAATGATATTAAAAAAAGTAAAGAAGCTGGAAAAAAATATGTATAGATGTGATTTGCCTTTAACTTTTTTTGCCTTGTTAGTTTTATTGTTCTTTTTTCTAATTAAGACTTCTTCATCAGTCAATCCTTCATTTATTAGCGGATTAAGTCTTTTTACTTCAGTATTTTCTCTAATTCTTTTTAACATAGATTTATTATAAATTAAAATGAAATTTTTTCGAATATTATAATAACAATCCACCAGCCTAGCTGGTGGTTTTTCATTTTCGGGCGCTAAAGCCCTCATATACCAGCCGCCACATGTT
>CALVXH010000062.1 GCA_944368945.1 uncultured Bacilli bacterium | reverse complement strand
ATAAACAGTTCAAAGATTAAACATACATAAGTATGTTTAAAAACCTAAAAATGTCAACAAAAAAAGCTGTTGAATCATCCTCTTTTAATTAGAGGTTTTTCAACAGCCCCTAATTTCAATTGATATTAATTTTTTTAGTTTTTTTAAACGCTCTTATGGTAAATACCAAAAATAGCATAAAACAAACTGAGCTTATAAATAAAAGTGGAGTAATTATTAATCCACCATAAAAAAATGATTCTAATACTTCTTGAGTACCATTAGTTTCATATTCAACAAAAGGAATTAAAACAAATGAGACAAAAAAGTAACCAAAAAAATTGTAAATGAAAAAGATATTATTGAGCATATAGTTAAAATAGTTTTTTCATTACTAATCACATCAATAATATTTTAACATTTTTCCACTATGTTTTAAATTTCTATAACGTCAGCTTCATAAGGCAAGAATTTATCAATCGAATTAATCGTTTTATTCTCACCAAATTTATTGACATAACTCTTAGTCGTAAGACGGCGTTTTCCAAAAGAGCCATTCACGATGTTTCATTTCATTTGGACTTTTTCAAAAATATAAAAATTTTAACAATTTTCGAAAAACTATTTATATAGTAAATAAAAATCAAAAAAATAAAATTAAGCTTCTAATTTTTATTTGTCAATTTAATAAATCATATATCGAAAATAATTTATTTGAAAAGAAATGTAAGTCCTCAGTACTTAGAACAATGACTCCATTATCTAAAATGTAACTTCCGTTATCGCCTATGCAATTTAATAAAGCTTTACTTGAATTAACAGTACTAAATCCAATAGATGCATTTCCATTACAAAGTAAACATTTTTTATAAGGATCCCGCGGATCAAGATTGTTATCACCAGAGACAACATGTCCAAATGGTTTTATGTCACCACATCCGCAAGTAGAATTATGTTTTTCTAATGATTTCCAAATATATGGCTCATGATAATTATGCGTTGATGTATAACGACCACAAACACAATAATGATCATTAAATTGATGCTCCTCCTGAATATAATCTCCGCACCAGCAATAAGACCTATGACTCATATTCGTATAATTAATGTAAGTTTCGGTATAATCGTGATAATGTTCAATGACTTTATAGCATTTGCTACATTTCAGCCAATATTTATCGCCTAAAGAAACTATTGGTTCATATTCATGGTCACAATTAGAAGCGAAAATTAATTGCGATGAACCTGAATATTTTGAAAAAGATTCAGTTGTTAAATCGCAATAAAAACAAACATAACAATATTTATTAATATTTAAATAATATCGTCTAAAATCATGCTCAGTATGAACACCATTTAAATAAGCCGCGCCTTGAATATCATGATAAGTTAAGGCATCAAGCAAATTAGATTCTGTTGTTTTCCTTGAATATCCCATTAATGCTTTATGTGTCCCATAATTTTCTTGGCTATCACCATCTAAATCTTCTAAACATAAAATATGTCCAAGTTCGTGCATAGGTGTATCGATATTTCTTCCATGCCTAAAAGAACTTTGGGAATTATCAAAATTGATTTCAATGCGTAAATCATTGTAATAGCAAAGTCCTGCATAGTTGTTTAAATTTTTGCTTTTTATTTCAAGAACTTTTTTTCCATTTATAGGAGCTGGCAATGTTGAGCTACCCTCCCCTACCTCATAAAAATTTACAATGTTTTCTCCAGTATCTTCTATTCTAGCGAGATTCCATATATTTGTTTGCGTTCTAATATCACTAATGAATAATTCTTCTTTGCTTTTATTATTTATACTTTGTGTATTTATCCAATATGGTATATCTTTGATTCCGTATCCGCTATAACCACTAGATGTCCAATTTTTGCAACTAAATTTATAAATTGTAGAATAGCCGTTAATTCTATTTTGCTCATGACTTGCTTCCTCACAGCCAACATCAGCGTTAATAATTTTAGTTTCATTTGTTTTACCTTTAATTAAATCAAAATTTAATTTATTTGAAATATTTAAAAAGTCATCATTAGAAATAATATTAGAATGTAATTCAATATTATTAAAACTATACGTAAATTGGCTACAAACAATAGCATAAATAAGCAAATAAGAAAAAATAAACATAAAAACCTTGTATTCTAAATTACATCTTAGAGTAATGAAATTTAGAACATTTCCTTTCCTGAGAATGTAGATTTAAGAGCCTTACTTATTTATAATTAAATCGCTGTGGATTTGTTCCTATAACTTTACAGCTTTGACTGTTCAAGGAGGCTCTTACCACAGCTTTTCTTTTGTAATTTAAATTAGTTAGATAACGTTAAACGTTTCATATCGAACAAGCTTATATGGAGAAAAGTTGGTGGAGCACAGCAAACACATAAGAGGTAATAGCATGTGTTATTTCGTAGGCATTGATGTAGCAAAATGCAAACACGATTTCACCATAATTACGGGCGAAGGTGAAATCATTCAAAGCTCAACAACATTCTCTAATAATGAAGCTGGTTTTAAAGAACTCTTAGATTCATTATCTAAACTTGACCATTCTCAAGAAATCAAAATAGGTCTTGAATCTACTAGCCATTACCACAAAAATCTCGTCAAATTTTAGAGGATAATAAGTATCAAGTTTTTGTTCTTAACGCTTCTTTAGTTCATAAGTTTATTGAAACTAGGACTTTAAGAAAGCAAAAGAACGATAAACTTGATTGTCGTTGGATTGCAGAATATTTGCAATCTATAGAATTCAAAACCTATCAAAGTAAATGATACAACTGTGAACAACTAAAGTCTCTAACAAGAGCTAGAGACAAGCATGTTTTTCAAAGAAATCGGGAACTTGTGGATTTAACAACCGCTATGGATCAGATTTTCCCTGAATTTAAAGAGATTTTCGGCAATAAATTCAGTAAAACAGCCATTCTTCTATTAAATGAATATCCTTCTGCAGAAGCGATTAGTCGTCTTTCTGCAAAAGATTTAGACAAATTTAAGAAGAAACATAAAGGCACAAGGTTAAATAAGATTTCCCCAGCAATAGCTAAAGCGAAAGTAACTGTAGGCCATTCAAATGAATCTACAAGCTTTATAGTTAAAACCGCTACTAAAATAATATTAAGTTTGACTGAAGCGATTGAAGATTTTGAAAATCAAATAAACAAGATTCTTGTAAAAATGAAAACACCACTTTTATCCATTGATGGTGTGGTTAAAATATCTGCTGCTACAATCATTGGTGAATACAACAATTTCGAAGGGTTTGCAGATGCAGGTAAATTACTGGCATTTGCTGGTTTTGAGTGTTCTAGATATCAATCTAGCCAATCAGATTATCATGTGGAAAATAGTTAAACGAGGATCGTCTCATTTAAGATATGTTCTCATGAATCTTGCCATTTCTTTAAAGAATTATAGCCATATCTTTACACATACTATCTTAAGAAAAAAGACGAAGGTAAACCTTATAGAATTGCTCTAAATCATGTTGTTAGAAAGTTTCTTAAAGTTGCTTTTAAATTAGTTTCAACCAACACTAAATTTGACATAAATTTAGCTAAATAAGTAAGTTTTCAAAGAACAATAATTGTTACAGATTGCTATCACGCAACAATTTTTGTGTACATTTTTTTCTTTTCCTAAATAAATTTTTTTGATTTTTAATAGTTAGCCTCCTAAACTTTTATCCAGCAAACGATCCCAGGGTAACTACTACTATAAAAATTTTTAAAGTAAATGCCACTTATAGTTTCATCGGGATATAAAATATCGACGCTAACATATAAATAATCAATATTTACTACATAAACATTGTTATAAACACCAAAAAAATCCATTATTCTAAAATCTTCTGGTTTAGATTCGACATCATTTGAATTTAATAAAAATTTACTAACTGAAAATTTAATTGAATCTTGTATGCTTTTATCTAATAATGAATAGTCTAATTCTTGAAGTTCATACTCCTCTTGATTCAAATTCTTTTCACCGTTCACATAGAAAGCTATGTTTAATAAATCATTTTTTGTAATAAGACTTTTTTTATAAGCTTCTTCTAAATCAATTATTTTCCCATCAACATAATATGGACCACAGCTAATCAAACTTAAAGAAAAAAGCAGAATAGAAATATAATTTTTTAAAAATCTACTAGTCATATTTAGCCTCATTTATGAATTTTCAAAAATTGGTTCATCTCTATAATATCAAAAACAAGAACTTTTTTTAAGGTTTTTAAAATTTTTAATCCCTTTTTTTAAAATTTAAATTTTTTGATTTTTTTATTCCTATATAAATTAAATCTAAGATATCTTGACGAACTCTGGTAAGCAACTTTAAGAACAAAATCTCCAACAAGAATGGGCTCCAAATTATGATAAGTTTATGTTAATTTTCTAGGGGTGCGCATAGGGCTTCTTCAAAAGCCTTACGCTGTGTAAAAATTTCTACGCCGTGTAAACTTGGCTCTAAAATATGATAAATTTTCTTCATTTATTTATAAGTTGCTACACGGCGTAATTTTAAAAAATGCGTATTTATCGGATAAAACAAAAAAGTCTGCACACCCTTAGAAGTTCTAAGTTTGTATCAGACATGTCGTTCTAATATGGGGCGAAATATCGGATTCGAACCGATGCATGCCTGGTTCACAGCCAGGTGAGTTAACCACTTCTCCAATTTCGCCATGCTTAATGATAGTATCAAAGAAGCAAGAAAAAATCAATACTTTTCTTAAAATAAGAAAAATTAAATATTTATTTAAATTTATAATCATTTCTAATAAAATATGTATGAAAATAATCAATTCAATTTTAAAGTGTTCATTATTTAGGCAAATGTATATGAAAAAAGAAGATCAAAGAATTAAAGTTACTAAAATGCTTATTAGAAAAGCATTATCCAAATTATTAAAAGAAAAAAGTTTTGAAAAAATATCTATTAAAGAGTTATGTGATTTAGCATCAATTAATAGAGGCACTTTTTATTCTCATTATAAAGATTTAGATGATCTACAAAATCAAATCTATAAAGAATTTTTAGTATCATTTAAAGGATCATTCGATGCCTCTTTTAAAAATCCAAATACTTCTACTTTAACCACTGAATCCTTAATTGCTTCTATATTAACTTATATAAAAGAATATAAAGATATTTGTATAATCATGCTTCATGGTAATAATAATAGGGTATTTTTAGCTAGTTTAAATGAAATAGGTAAAAGTATTGTCGAATCAGTCTACCCTAAATTATTTGAAATCGCTAACCAAAACGATTTAGATGTTTTCTATTCATTTGTATCTGGAGGGGCAATTAAATTAATATTGGAATGGCTTGATCGAAATTGTGATATGGATGTTAATGAATTATCTATTAAACTAAATCTATTAATTAAAAGCACAATAAACTACTTCAACAAGTAGTTTTTTTATTTAACTTATCTAATAACTTTGATTTATCTTTAACTAAATGTAAAGTAAACTCATTACCTATCATCAAAAATACTAAAAAAAATAAAACATAATATGGTAAATAAGCAAAACTTGTATATTTAGCAACTACTCCATATAAAGGGCTAATAATTAATGTAGAAAAGTAAGAAAAGCCAATTTGAATAGACATCACATTAGGTGATAATTCTTTTGTAAATCTTTCAGGAGTTGAATGAATAATCGCTGGATAGATTGGAGCACATCCTAAACCTACTAATACTAAGCCAATAGGCATTAAAGGCATATAGAAATTACACATCATTAATATTAAACCAACTAATACTAATCCTTCTCCTATTCTAATCATGTTTTTATCTTTAATTTTTAAAGATAATATTCCACTTAAAAATCTTCCAATCATCATCCCTAAATAAAAGCTTGAAGTCCATCTAGTTGCTACACTTTCTTCTACATTAAATCCAAATACCATCATTGATGAGAACCAATTTCCAGTTAAGGATTCTACAGCAATATAAGAAGCAAAACTGATTAAAGCAAAAGCTACTCCTCTAATTCTAAACGAATTAAAAAATCCGACTTTTTTAACTTCTACTTCTTCGTTAACTTCTTTTTTATCAAAGTTTAATTCTACGACTTTCCATACTTTAACCGTGCAAATCGTCACTAATAATATTACTGCTTGAATACAAGCTAAGCAAATCGCACCTTTTCTCCAACCATTTAAGTCTGTTAAGAAAAACGAAACTAAAAATGGTGATAATGTTGCTCCAACTCCCCAAAAAGCATGTAGCCAATTTAAATGTATAGCTTTATAATGAATCGCCACATAATTATTTAACGTAGTGTCAATTGCTCCAGCTCCTAAGCCTAAAGGAATTGCGCCAATGCACAAAACAATAAAATTAGGAGCATATGAAAATATCAAAAGTCCAATTACAGTTAAAGAAATCGATATTATAATCACTCCTTTTTCTTTTAATAAAGTGATAAGTTTCATTGTTAAAAATGACGATAATATCGTACATAAAGAAACAATAATACTTAAAACACCTTGTAAAGCATTACTAATTTCTAATGATTGTGATAATGAAGGCCATGTGCTTCCAATCAATGAATCAGGTAAGCCTAAAGAAATAAATATTAAATAGATAACAACTAAAAGTAATACAGACATAAATTAAAGTATATTAACACCTCTAGAAGTAAAAAAATCATAAGTCTCTTTTTCCCAAACCGATGACTGAACTTCCCCAATATGTAATTTCCTCAATAAAAACATACAAATTCTAGATTGGCCGATGCCTCCACCTAAAGTATAAGGTAATTTTTCATCTAAAATAAGTTTTTGAAAATATAAATTCAAATTTTCCTCTTTTTTAGCTATTTTACTTTGCTTTATTAAAGCAACTTTATCAACTCTAATTCCCATTGAACTCAATTCTAAAGCATCATCAAGTAATTCATTATAAACAAAAATATCTCCATTTAACGCCCAATCATCATAATCAGGAGCTCTTAAATCTTGCGCCTCACCATCACTTAATTTATAACCAATTTGAGCAACGAATAATGCTCTATATCTTCTAGCTGCTTCATTAACTCTATCAGCTGGACTCATATCTGGATACATTCTTAAAAGTTCTTCACTAGTTAAAAAAGTTATATTTTCTGGAAGATTTGCACTTATTTTGAATTTTTTAGATATGAAATCTCTTGTATCTAAAATTGCCTTATATATTTTTTCAACTGTTTCTTTTAGAAATTTTAAAGTTCTATCTTCTTTAGAAATAATAAATTCATAATCCCGTTGATCAACATAGATTGAATGATAGTTATCTCTAAGTTCATCCTTTCTAATAGCATTCATATTAGTATATAAACCTTCATGGAGTTTAAATCCATACTTAGATATATTTAATCTTTTCCATTTAGCTAATGAATGAACAATTTCAATCTCTTTATCAATTCCTTTAGCATTAAATTTAACTGGAATTTCTTCACCATTTAAATCATCATTAATACCAGTTTTAGAAAGAACAAATAAAGGAGCGGTTACTCTAGTTAAGTGTAAAGTATTAGAGAGACTATCTTCAAAAAATCTTCTTAACTCTTTAATTGCTATTTCATTTTCTAAATAATTTAACGTAGACTTATAACCATTAACATATCGAAATTTCTCCATAATTATTTCCTTTCTAAAAACTAACAATAACAACATTTTAACCTAATGATAGTATTAATAAAGAAATATTTTATAGATAATAAAAAAGTCGATATATTCGACTCAATTTACCCTTAATGGTGCCTTCTGTCGGACTCGGACCAACCACCTACTGATTACAAGTCAGTTGCTCTACCAGATGAGCTAAGAAGGCATTTTTTAATGGTGGGCGTTATAAGGATCGGACTTATGACCTCTTCCGTGTGAAGGAAGCGCTCTCCCGCTGAGCTAAACGCCCATCTTATCGCCTCACTATTTATCTTACGTTTGGTGGGTCTTAATGGACTTGAACCATCGACCTCACCCTTATCAGGGGTGCGCTCTAACCAACTGAGCTAAAGACCCATACCTCTTTCAAACGCTTAAATATTATACTTTGAATTGAATATATAATTCAAGCATTTTTTAAAAAAATTCCGCAAAATTTTTTGAGCAAAACATTTACGCCAACTGACAAACTAAATGCAGGTTCATAAGCAAATGCCCAGTTTGCCAGACCAAATGCAGTTTTTTGCTTTTCA